>JAHEZE010000006.1:0-54163 GCA_023251235.1 Sphingobacteriales bacterium
ATAAAAATAAAAAAGGTCCCGAAACTTCGGAACCTTTCAAAATAATTTATTCTAAAAATATCTTTAGCTTAATTTGTTTAATTTTTTTGCCAGCTTGCTTTTAAGGTTGGCGGCTTTGTTTTTGTGTATAACCCCTTTCTTTGCCAGCTTATCAATCATGGCAACAGTAGTTGGCATTTTTTCTGCAGCCGCTTTTTTCTCTTTTACTTCCCTCAGATCACGGATAGCATTGCGGGTTGTTTTACCATAATATTTATTTCTTTCACGGCGTTTAGAAGCCTGACGAACATCTTTTTTTGTTGCACTATGATTTGCCATTAACTTTTGTTTTTAAGGAGGGCAAAGGTAGGGTTGCAGTGCTTAAGTACCAAAAGATCATCCCGATAATTATCGGGACCAAATTCCAAAAAAAGGCGAATACCTGCCTGCCGGCAGGCAGGGAATTGAAAGTGTACAAGAGAGTGACCTGCCTCCGCCGAAACGGCTACGTGCAGGCAGGCACAACAGATGATGCTCAGGAACTTGAGGCTGGCATCCAATACTCCTAAATCTTCAAAATGTCAGCATATTCCGTTTTTTGGCAGATATTTGTAGCCTCACCCCCCAACCCCCTCTCCATATGGAGAGGGGGAGGAATGAAACGAGGACCCTGAAATGAAAGACTTGCAGTACATCACCAGCCAGCACCCAAATTATATTGAAAATTTATACATTGATTTTCTAAAAAATCCTGAAAGCATAGATCCGGATTTCAGAAAATTTTTTGAAGGATTTGATTTTGCCATAAAAAATGCCAGGGATATCTCAGGAATTAATGGTTCGCCTGTAAAAGAAATCAAAAAGGATATTGAAGAAGAAAATATTGATTGGAAAAAAGAATTGGGAGTGTACCGGATAATCCTCGGTTATCGAAATAAAGGTCACCTGATTGCAAAAACCAATCCGATTCGGGAAAGAAAAGACAGGGGCGCCAATCTTGACCCTGGTTTCTTTGGCTTCACAGAAGAAGACCTGGGTAAAACTTTTTCTGCGGGCAGTTTAATAGGTTTAGGTACAACAACCCTGAAAAATATTATTTCTCATCTTGAAAAATGTTATGCCAACCATGTTGGAATTGAGTTTAAATACATCAGCAATCAGGAAAAGATAAATTGGTTGACGAATGAAATTGAAAATAATTTTCACCACGCATTGTCACTGGAAAAACGCAAACGTATTTTAGAGAAACTGAACCAGGGAGTGATGTTCGAGAAATTTCTTCACACCAAATACGTAGGACAAAAAAGGTTTTCACTGGAGGGTGGAGAAACTACCATTGCTGCATTAGATTCTATTATCACTACGGCTGCTTCAATGGATGTAAATGAAGTGGTCATTGGTATGGCACATCGTGGCCGACTGAATGTGCTGGCAAATATCATGGGTAAAACCTATGAACAAATATTCAGCGAGTTTGAAGGAACAGCAAAGCTGGATCAGACCATGGGTAGCGGAGATGTAAAATATCATATGGGCTACGGAAGTGAAATGAAAACAAAAGATGGAAAAACAATTTACCTGAAGTTGATGCCCAACCCATCGCATCTTGAAGCTGTGGATCCGATAGTTGTTGGTTTTTCGAGAGCTAAGGCTGATGTTATGTATGAAAGCCATTTTGGAAAAATTCTACCAATACTTATTCATGGTGACTCTTCCGTAGCAGGGCAGGGAATTGTTTATGAAGTATTACAAATGAGTTACCTGAAAGGATATTATACCGGAGGCACCATTCATTTTGTTATCAATAACCAGATTGGATTTACAACTGATTTTGATGATGCGAGAAGTTCAGATTACTGTACATCCCTGGCATCGGCTATTCAGGCTCCTGTTTTGCATGTAAATGGCGATGACCCGGAGGCAGTAGTGAAGTGTGTTGAAATGGCAACCAGATTCAGGCAGCAATTTCATTCTGATATTTTTGTTGATATGGTTTGTTACCGCCGGCACGGTCATAATGAAGGCGATGATCCGAAATTTACCCAACCCCATTTGTATGCATTGATTGATAAGCATCCTAATCCAAGGGAAGTTTATGTAAAATATTTACTGGAAAATGGTGACTCAGATGCACAGGTGCTGGCGAAGGAGATGGAGAAAAAATTCTGGGCAGATTTACAGGAACGATTGGATGAAGTAAAACAAAATCCTTTGCCTTATCATTATCAGCCGCCGGAACTGGAATGGAAAAAACTACGGAGGGCTACCCTGGAAGATTTTGATGAATCTCCTTCCACTGCCATCAGCGAAGATGATTTTAAAAAAATATTTGAGGCCTTGATGCGTTGGCCTGATGAATTTCAACCGCTGAGAAAAGTGGAAAAAATTCTACAGGATAAAATAAAATTATTTAAAACAGAAAAGAAGATTGACTGGGCAACCGGGGAATTGTTGGCTTACGGGAGTTTATTACTGGAAGGGAAAGATGTAAGAATGAGCGGACAGGATGTACAGCGTGGTACTTTCAGTCACCGGCACGCCGTGTTGAGAGACGAGAACACTGATAAAGCTTATAATCGTTTAAGTGAAATACCAGGCGCAAAAGGGAAATTCAGAATTTATAATTCTTTACTGAGTGAGTATGGTGTTTTAGGTTTTGAATATGGATATGCTTTGGCCAATCCGAATGCATTGATTGTTTGGGAAGCACAGTTTGGCGACTTTGGCAATGGGGCGCAAACAATGATCGACCAGTTTATTTCAAGCGGAGAACAGAAATGGAATCGTATGAATGCTGTTACCTTGTTATTGCCTCATGGTTATGAAGGGCAGGGACCTGAACATAGTAGCGCCAGAGTAGAAAGATTTTTACAGTTGTGTGCAGAGTTAAATTTAGTAGTCACCAACATTACCACGGCATCTAATTTATTTCATGCGTTACGAAGACAACTGGCCTGGCCATTCAGAAAACCGTTGATTAATTTTTCGCCAAAAGCGAATCTTCGACATCCCGGATCTTTTTCTGAGGTAAATGAATTTACCAGAGAAACTTTTAAGGAGGTGATAGATGATGATTTTGCTGAAGTAAAAAAAGTAAAAAAAGTTTTGTTTTGCAGCGGGAAAATTTATTTTGATCTGGCTGAAAGACAAAAGAAAGATAAAAGAACTGATATTGCTATATTAAGAATGGAGCAGTTGTATCCTTTGCCATTGAAACAATTGGAATCTTTATATCAGAAATATAATAAAGCTACATGGTTCTGGATACAGGAAGAGCCGTTGAATATGGGAGCCGCATCTTACCTGCAAATGAACCTGAAGAGTATTAATTATGGTATGATCAGCAGGCAACCCTCCGCTTCAACAGCTACGGGATATGCAAAAGTGCATGCACAGGAACAGGCGGAGGTTATAGAAACGGCTTTTAGTATATGAAACCCCAAACCCCTAAAGGGGCTTTAGGGAAAGACCAATAACTTTGAACAGTTTAAAGTATAAGAAATAAAACACTCCCTTTAGGGAGATGGAGGGTTTATGATCGATATAAAAGTTCCTACAGTAGGTGAATCCATCAGCGAAGTGACTTTGCTGAAATGGAATAAAAAAGATGGAGACTATGTAGAAAGAGATGAAGTGATTGCTGAACTGGAAAGTGAAAAAGCCACTTTTGAAGTGAATGCTGAAAAAGCAGGTATTATCAAACTTGCATCCTTTAGTGAAGGGGATACAATAAAAATCGGAGACTTGCTTGCATCAATTGATGATTCAGTTGCCAAACCTGCTTCCCCGAATGGTAAGCCTGAAGCAAAAGAAGAAAAGAAATCAACCAGGAAGAAAGATTCAGTGATTGAAGAAAAGCTTCAAAGCCCCCCTTTAGTGGACGGGGGTACTAAAGCATCTCCTGTTGCTGCGGCGATAATGGCTGATAAAAAAGTTAATCCTAAAAAAATTACTCCATCAGGTCCTGAAGGAAAGATTCTGAAAGATGATGTGATTGCTGCACTGAATAATCCAGGTCGTAAACCCGGGGTCGAATTATTTTCAAGAAATGAGAAGCCGGAGAAGATGAGTAATCTGCGCAAAACAATTTCAAGAAGATTAGTGGAGGCGAAGAACACGACTGCGATGCTCACTACATTCAATGAAGTGAATATGCAGCCGGTGATGGAAATAAGAAACAAGTACAAGGATAAGTTTAAGGAAATACATGGAGTGGGCTTAGGTTTTATGAGTTTTTTTGTAAAGGCCTGTTGTTATGCTTTACAGGAATGGCCAACCGTGAATGCTTATATTGACGGAGATAATTTTGTGTATCATGATTTCTGTGATATTTCCATAGCAGTATCAACACCGAGAGGATTAACTGTACCGGTGATTCGTAATGCAGAAAGTCTGAGTATGGCTGAAATAGAAATGAAAGTAGTAGAACTGGCAGGCAAAGCAAGAGATAATAAACTTTCAATGGAAGAACTGCAGGGAGGCACATTTACAATTACCAATGGTGGCGTGTTTGGCTCATTGCTTAGTACACCCATTATCAATATTCCGCAAAGCGCTATTCTTGGAATGCATAAAATTGAAGAACGACCGATTGCAGTAAACGGACAGGTTGTGGTCAAGCCAATGATGTATGTGGCCTTAAGTTATGATCATCGTATTATTGATGGCAGAGAGAGTGTAGGATTTTTGGTAAGAGTAAAAGAGTTATTGGAAAATCCTGATCAGTTATTGTTTGGAAAAGATCCGGTGAAAGCGTTGCTGGAGGTTTGACCCCTGATGAAAAAAATCAATATTCAATGTTCAGTTAATTGAGGCGGTCTGTTCAGATGGATCGATTTTTTCATTCTAAGTTTGCCGGGTGAGCCGTTATCATTCATATATCAATTCTGCAAAGCAAATTCTTCAATTATACAAAGGAGATGAACCCTGCCTGACCGGCAGGCAGGCTTTCGCATCTTTTCTGAAAAAATATTTTGGAGCAAATAAAAGATTTGGTTCAAAAGACAGGAAGCAGATCAATAATTTATGTTTCTGCTTTTTTCGTTTGGGAAAAGCGGTGATGAATGTTTCGCTGGAGGAAAAAATATTGACAGCTCTATTCTTATGTTCAACTTCATCAAATGAAATTCTTGCTTCTTTAAAACCTGAGTGGGATAATCAAACGGGTTTATCGATCAGAGAAAAATTATTAATTATTAACCCGCCTGCCGGACGGGCAGGTTCTCCATTATTAATTGAAAAGGTTTTTCCCTGGAAAGAAGAACTGAGTGAGGGAGTTGAGTATGAAAAATTCAGTGAATCTTTTTTTATTCAGCCTGATTTATTTCTTCGCCTTCGGCCCGGTAAAGAAAAAATTGTAACAGAGAAACTAAACGATAAGAAGATTCATTTTGATATTGTTTCTGAAAATTGTATTTCATTACCCAACGCTTCAAAGATTGATGAAGTGATTGAACTGGATAAAGAAGCCGTAGTGCAGGATTATAATTCGCAAAAAACAGGTGAGTTCCTTCATAGCCTCAAACCTCAAACCTTAAACCTTAAACCTTCTCTTTGGGATTGCTGTGCCGGCAGCGGAGGAAAATCGATCATGGCATATGATATAAATCCCAATATTGATCTCACTGTTTCAGATTCAAGAGAAAGTATTCTTGCTAATCTTAAAAAGAGATTTCAAAAAGCAGAAATCAAAAGCTATAAATTTTTTATGGCTGATGTTGCTCACTCACCACTCACCATCCACCACTCACCTTTTGATCTCATCATCGCTGATGTTCCCTGCACCGGATCGGGTACCTGGGCCCGTACACCTGAACAACTTTATTTCTTTGATAAAATAAAAATTGAAAAATACGCTTCCCTGCAAAAAAAGATTGTTTCAAATGCGATTCCACATCTTAAGCCTGGCGGTTTATTTATTTATATAACCTGCTCAGTGTTCAAAAAAGAAAATGAGGAAGTAGAAGAGTTTATAAAAGATAAATTTCAGCTCAAGCTGATTAAAAAAGAAGTTTTAAAAGGGTATGATAAAAAAGCGGATTCAATGTTTGTGGCAATTCTTCAGAATCCATTATAATTTGATTAAGTCAGTTGTTCCAATTGGATTCTGTTTATTATAAACCTTAATAATATATTTTCCTCTTGCAAAATGACTGATCGGTATTTCAATAAATGATTGACCAATTCCTTTCGACTTTTGCATTTTCGCCATCAACTGGCCTTTCATATTATAAATTAGAATTGGCATTTCCGGCACAGCATATTTTGTTTCTACCAGCAATGTTACAAAATCCCCGCTTGCAGGATTAGGCATTAACGATAAATGATCTTTATTAGGATCGGGATTTACAATACCGGTTATTACACAGGGAGAGGAAATACTTAACGTAGTAGTATCAATATAGGCATCAGTAAAGGTGGCTGCAGCTGTGTCAATAATTTGTTTTATGCGGTAGGAAAAAATTCCTGATGAACCTGTAGTGAGGGTATTCACAAACTGGTATGCATGATTGGTTAAAATACTTCCGTTAGTGGGAGTTACATCAGCAATTTTTGAAAAATTTATTTCACCCGGCGCTTTTCTTTCAAGTTCATACTTCATGGCTCCCACATCCTTGCTGTTCCAGTTTACAGTGATCTTACAGTCGTTTAATGAAGAAGTGGAGGTTACATAATCAACTAATAAATTTGTAAATGCTTTTTTCATATCCGGAATTCCATAGCCAATCCTGTCGTTTGGAGTCATGAAAATGCTTCCGGCCTGCCATAATGCAGATCTTATTTTCATATTATTAAATTCCGGGAAGCCCTGCCATAAAATAGTACCCAGCCCGGCCATATTCGGACATGCGAAAGATGTACCATTGCTGGTTCCAATACCTGATGGTGATTGAACCATTGCACTGACACCAACCGATGCCATATCCGGTTTTATCTGTCCATCACCGGAGGGACCAAAACTGGAAAAACTACCCACTATACCGGATGAATTTACAGCGCCAACAGCAATCACACTATCTCCATCTGATGGGGTAGTAATAAAATGCCAGGGAGAACTACCGGCATTGCCCGCAGCCACAAAAACAAGAATTCCTTTTTTAGCTGCCAGGTCTGCTGCAATTGCGGACATAGTAGTGTTGCCGTCAAGTGTGCTGTAAGGATAATCAGGAACTCCTCCTGAAAAACCATAACCATAACCGAGTGATGACGATATGATATCGGTGCCTGCACTATCTGCTCTTTCTGCGCCACAAGCCCAGTTATGTTCTTCAATCGGATATTCACTTGCATCATCTTCAGTACGGAAAAGCCAGAAACTTGCTTTAGGTGCTTTGCCAATGAATTGTCCGGGAATATTTGCTGCAATAGTGGACATACATTCCATTCCATGACTGCCATCATTGATGACATTGGATTCACGGGCCACAAAATCCCATGTATTTAATACCTGGGCATTGATATTTGTACTGTCAAATGCGGGAAGAACAGTATAATTATTGAAGCCATTATCCAGCATCGCAATCTGCATGCCTTGTCCGCGCAGACCAATATTATGAAGGAACTGTGCTTTATGAAGATTTATTTCATTAAAAGATCCGGTTCCATAATTAAAAAAGTCATCAGCAGTTTTAGCCGTTCTTGAAGGATTGATCAGGGGATTAAAGTTCTGTTCAATTAAAAATTTATTGCCGGGGCTGGTATTACTAAATGCTATTCTTGCTGCGATGGCCGTTACACTTTGCACAAAAGACAAAGCATTAATAGCCGTGATCGCATTGGCATCTGAAGTTTGAATGGAAACAGAATTCAACCATTTAGAAACATTTAATACAACAACATTGGGTATACTTTGAATTTGTGTAACATAAGAAGGAGTTACTGGTAAATCTGTGCTGTCAATTGCAATAGCATATTTAGTTCTTCTGTTGATGGCTCTTTGTGACAGATATGCAGAAGGATTATTGATCGAAAACGGATTATTTCCTTTATTCTTTAGTTTAACTATGTAACGGGTGAATTGTGCTTCTGAAAAATTGCTGACCAGTAGAGTGGAAAAAATAATCAGGAACAGTTTGTTCATCGGGTTTAATTTGACCAAAATCAAAATTAACTAATAAAAATGAAGCGATTTAGTTATGATCGATCATCCACATTTTAATGCCAAATCCAATCTTGTATCCCCCACCCATTCCGCCGGTATTGGGTTGATATTCCCAAAGAATATAGTCTCGTAAAACAAGACCAATGTTTTTTGAATATTTTTCTGTGGCAAGAGTTCTTGCTCCGTACGAACCGGTATTGGTTACCGGAGCATTTAATGCTTCATCAATCTGGAAAATGGTATATACATCGTTTACGGGTTGTCCGCCAATTGTAGTATTTGCATCAAACTGATCGATCTTATAATCCCAGTCATTCATATTATCGTCGTTGCTGAAAGAATACAACGATGAATAAGGATTAATGGACAGATATTTATTTCCTTTCCAGTTTGATTTAATGATAAATGGAGTATGAAGTTTGATGAACCGTAAATTATCTTCTACCACTTCCACCTGGTTAATGAGAGGTGTAATAAAATAAGTTCCATTCGGTTCCCAGGGTTTTGTGCCTGCCTCGTCTCTCAAAAAACGAAGTATGCGAAAGCCGGGCCTTCCCAGGTTATCGGGAACCTGTGCATCTACTACATGTTTTATCTGGTATTTATGTGTTTCCTCATTTCTCCCCAGGTTGGTAAATACAGTTGAGTCTAACCGGTAAGTGATATACTTGCCGACAGACAAAGGAAGATAATCAGCAACTGCTTCTGTGGAAAATACTTCAGTCTCTTTTTTACAGGATATAAAAGAGATGATTAAAAGAAAAGAAAGACGTATCAGGTTGTTCACTCTCATAAGATAGTATTCGCATTCAGGGGTAATAGATTTATTTCATATTGAAACCAACGGCAACGTAAATCTAAAAACAAAAACCGGGAACTTCAATTTCCCGGTTTCTAAAACGGTATTTTGCGTTAATTATTGTCTCTAAACCTTTTCTTAGTACTTAGTACTCAGTACTCAGTATCAAGACTTCCACGTTGAATTATCCCTCCGCCAATCACATCATCCCCTTCATAAAAAACAGCGCTTTGGCCAGGTGCTATGCCTTTTACATTTTCGTAAAACTTTACTTTCACACTGGGCAGCTTGTCCTGAGCTTGTCGAAGGGCCGAAGTATCAGGATAAATATTGCTTAAAGCGCCTTTATCTTTATATCTGATCTTAGTAGTAGCTTCCATTCCAGAAGTTATAAAATCATATTTCATCAAATTCAATTTGCCTACCAACATTTCATTTTGTTCCAGGTCTTCTTCTTCCCCAAGCATCACGGTATTATTATCCGGATCAATTTTAGTTACAAAAACGGGTTTGCCAAATGCAATGTCTAACCCCTTGCGTTGACCAATAGTATAAAACGGATAGCCTTTATGTTGTCCAATAATTTTTCCCTGCTTATCAATAAAATTCCCTCCGGCTACTCTTTCTTCCAATCCTGCTACATTTCTTTTTAGAAATCCGCGGTAGTCATTATCCGGAACAAAACAGATTTCATAACTCTCATTTTTCTTAGCCAGTTCAGGATAACCATAATCATGTGCCATCTGACGAATTTGCGTTTTCCTGTAAGGCCCTAAAGGCAACATTGTTCTGCTCAATAAATCCTGTTGCAATCCCCACAATACATAACTCTGGTCTTTAGTTTCATCCACCGCTTTGCTTACAACAAACCGTCCCCGCCCGGCTACGCCATTCGGGCTGGCATTATCATGTTGGCGGATTTTTGCATAATGTCCTGTAGCAATAAATTCGCAATCCAATGCATCAGCTCTTTTCAATAATGCCCGCCATTTAATATGTGTATTGCATAGAACACAGGGGTTAGGTGTTCGACCAGCAATATATTCGTCAACGAAATTTTCAATTACAAAATCACCAAACTCTTCACGGATGTCAAGTATATAATGAGCAAAGCCATGCTCCACTGCCGCCTGTCTTGCATCATTGAAAGAATCAAGATTGCAGCAACCGGTTTCTTTTTTACTTCCCCCACTGGCGGAATAGTCCCACGTTTTCATAGTAATGCCCACTACTTCATAACCTTCATCATTGAGCATAAGGGCTGTAACAGTACTATCAATACCGCCGCTCATGGCCACTAAAACTTTCCCTTTTTTACTCATAAAAAATTTGAACCCGCCTTCTTTAAAACTTCGGCGGGCGGGGCTGCAAATATACGGTCATTTTGGGGTGTGCTGAAATGAGTTTAGTTAAGCTTTTTTATTTATTCAGGAATTGTTTATAAAACTATAATAAAAAAAGTAATAGCAATATGCTATTACTTTTCAGTACTGATTATGCATTAAATATATTGTTGTCAACTTAGTTTGTTTCAATAACTACTTTTATTTTTAGAGAATTGAATGGTAGCGGGTTCTTTCCATTGTAATAAAATAATTTTAGATCATTAATGTCATATGTTTCATCTATTATTCCTCCTAAATAGGGGGGCCTGTTAATAATTTGCAATTCCTTTCCATCTTCAGACACCACAAAAACTGAGACCTTGTTGATTATTTTTGATCCTAAATTTTGTGATTGAAAAAGGTTAACAAAAGTGTTTGAATAACTATTATCGGAATTTCTTGTCCAGTTGGCTGCCACCAGGTTTATTACTATTAGATTATTGGAGTTTGTAGCATTTGTTGGAGTAATTGAATTTGTTATTGAAGCAGGAGGCTGAATTGTTCCCTTACTGCAAGAAGCAAGAAAAATGATACTACAGATTATAACTGCGTATCTGGAAATTAATGTTGTTTTCATTGTTTTAGTATTTTAATTTGATTTAATGGTGAATTACAATACCAAAACTATATTGACGGAAATGCGAATGACAGTGGCATTGAGTAAGATGCAGAATGGAGAGTTAATGACAGGTTTTGGACAAGTAATCGGGGAGAAGAATTTAAGCTTTATTCCCTGTCAGGTACCAGTTTTTTCAGCAAGACCTCTTTACGGCTGCGGGAAACATTTATAGTAGAGCCATCTATCAATACTAGATAGCCGCCTTCACCCCGAACATATCTGGCAACCTCATTTAAATTTACAATGTAGGAGTGATGAACCCGGACAAAAAAACTGAAATCCAGTAATTGATCTTCCACTTCTTTTAAAGTACGGCAGGCTATTATTTTATTTTTATTTTTCAGAAAAAGATGAGTGTAATTATCGTTTGCTTCAAAATACAAAACCTCAGCGGCAGGAACCAGCTCAAAACCTTCGGCCGTAGGCACGGCAATTTTGGTAAAGCCGGTTTCTTTGTGTTTTATCTGATCCATCAACATACGGAATTGCTCTGCCGATGGCGGAGCTTTTTGTACCTGTACTTTATGTACGGCTGTTACCAGTTCTTTTGGATCAATTGGTTTTAATAAATAATCCAGTGCACTGATGCGGATGGCTTTAATGGCATATTGATCGTAACTGGTGGTAAAGATGATGGAGAAAGGTATTTCTTTAAACTGCTCAAGAAGCTCAAAGCCGTTCATCACCGGCATTTCAATATCAAGAAATACCAGTGCAGGATGATGTTTATCAATAGCAGCCAGGCCTTGCTTTGCCGACATACAATGTTCCATTACCAGTACTTCAGGGCAGTAATCACTGATCAAAATGCTCAACGTATCAATACAATGTACTTCATCATCTATCAGAATTGCTTTGATCATAATTTCTTCTTTTGCTTATTTTCTCTAAGGTCAGCCTTTTTCCTGGCTCCCGATTAAGAAACTCAGCCAATTACTTTTTTTCTTTTTCAATTTGCCTTCCATATTTTTTCGCAATGGAACAACCAAGCCCTCATTGGCAAGGGCAAATACTTCAATGGGTTTGCCGACATTTTTAAATTCATACAAACCAAGAGAAACGGATTTAAACTTCGGGTTATTTTTTATCTTGTCATGAATTTCACCTGAAAAAAGAATAGTATTTCCCTGGCCAAGCGATTGAATACGGGACGCTACATTAACACCATCACCTAATATTTTTCCATTCTCAAAAAAAATTTCTCCAATATGTAAACCTAACCTGAGTGGAACTTTTGGTTCCATCTGCAAATGCTGCTGCATTTCCATGGCACATTGCACCGCCTCTGTAGCGCTGGCAAAAACGCAGAGGCTTCCATCGCCATAATCATTCAGTACTTCTCCTGAATGAATCGTTACTGTTTCTTTCAATTCAGCAATATGTCTTTTGATGACAGTTACCGCCTGTTCTTCATTTTCCTGCATCATAGCGGTATAACCTACAATATCGGAAAAAAGAATAGCAGCAAGGCGTCGTTGTTGTGATAAAGCGAAGGGTTGATTTTGTGCTTGCATTTGCTCCATCAACTTGCGAAACTGTTCTGTAGATGGAATAGGTCTTTGGGCCTGTATTTTATGCACGGCCGCTATCAGTTCCTTCGGATCAATTGGTTTTAATAGATAATCCAGTGCACTGAAGCGGATGGCTTTGATGGCATATTGATCGTAACTGGTAGTAAAGATGACAGAGAAAGGAATTTGCTTGAATTGTTCCAGCAATTCAAATCCATTCATAATAGGCATTTCAATATCGAGAAAGACTAATTCAGGTTTGAATTTTTCAATAGCATCTAATCCTCTTTTTGCAGAATGGCATTTATCCATTACTTCAACTTCCGGACAATAATCCTGTAGCAGTATGCTCAATGTATCCACACAGTGAACTTCATCGTCTATGATAATAGCTTTAATCATATATAGCAGGTAATTTTATTGTCACTTCTGTACCAGCAGCCGTACCGTCAGGGTTTACAAGGTCATTAATGATTACAGGCGATTCTTCTAAACCTGATTTTTGCATCATGGCAATACGATGCGCCGTGATGCGTAGCCCCATGGACTTATGCTTCGTTGCAGATTTGCTTGATAATTCCGAAGCTTTTTTTCTGCCGATGCCATTATCCGTAACTTTTAAATACAGCTCGTTTTTTTCCTGTGATACTTCAATATCCAACTGACCTTTTTCTTCTTTATGCATCAATCCATGCCAGATGGCATTTTCCACATAAGGCTGAATGATGAGCGGCGGCACTTTCAGCACTTCAATATCCATATCCTTTGGAACAGAAACTTTGTAGGCGAAATGATAATTAAACCGCAGGGCTTCCATTTCAAGATATAATCCCAGTGATTCCAGTTCACTTTCCAGTGTAATAAGTGGAGCCTGTGAATTTTGTAATATCATACGAACCAATTTTGAAAACTTGGTAAGATATTCTGAAGCTTCTGTTCTGTTATTCTGAAGGATAAAACGATTGATTGAATTCAGTGAATTAAAAATAAAATGCGGATTCATCTGTGCACGAAGGGCCTGCATTTCGAGTTCAATAGCTTGCTGCTGCAGTTCGGCTGTTTTCTTTCCCATCTCGGCTAATTGTGTTTCTTTTTTTGATCGTTCTAACTTTAACCTGAATTTTTCCTGCAGGCGCTTGCGCATAAATCCATAGATGACAGCAATCACCAATAAGCCTGCGATTATCCTGAACCACCACGTATTCCAGAAAGCCGGACTGATGTTTATTAATAAAGTTTTTTCCGGACCATTAAATTCATTCCCCGCATTGGAAGCCTGTATAACAAGTTTATAACTTCCCGGAGACAAACCTTCATAACGAATAGTATAATAATCTGGGGCGTATTGCCAATCTTCTTTTTTATCATCTGTTTCAAGTTTGTAGCGGATATGGCTTTTGCCCTTAGAATAATAATCAATGACGCCGGTTTCAATAGTGATCTTATTTTCAAAATAGCGAAGCGATAAATCCTGCAGGTTATTCACTCCTGTTGGAAGTGGAAATGGTTTTTGATTTATTTCCAGCGATTGCAAGTAAACAAGGGAGGGTGAGTAGGATTTGAATCTGTCAGGACTTATGCGGTTAAACCCCTTTCCATTTTCTTGACCCATGAAGTATATATTGCCGCTACCATCCTTGAGGTTGCCAGGATAAGACGAAAAATCCTGTTTTTCAAAACCATCTTTTTCACTAAGTGTTGAAATCTGATTTGTTTGTGTATTGAGCTGATGAATGGACCGGTCAGTATGAAACCAGATATTACCTATATTATCCTGAACAGGCCCATAGATTTGTAAATCGGGTAATCCATCTTTAACAGTGTACCTGCGGAGAATATGAAAATCTTTGTTGTAATGAAACAATTCTCTTTCAACCGTTACCCAGTAACTCTTATCAGTATTATTATAATAGATACTGCTCCATTGCACACTATCCAGTGCATTAGGGGTATGGATCCATTTATCGTTTATGTTGGTATAAGTAAGATTAATTCCTTCAGGGTCATGTTTTATAAATATTAATCGATCATCAATGAGTTTTGCTGATAATATTTTAATTGAATTATCCGGCAAGGATATTACTTCCCTTGCCACAGCGTTGTCATGGGTTACGATAAAAATTCCTGCTTTGCCATCATAAATAAGAGTTACGATACATCCATTCCTGAAAGGCTGAGGATAAACATGTGGATTTTCTCTGAAGCTGATCCTGCGGCCATTGCTGTCTTCATAAACTATAGGGCGGCATTTTTTTGTATTCAGGTCCATTTCAAAAAAGCCATCAGCTATTAACCATGCTTTTTTTAAAATGGTATCAACCGATATAGGAATGATTGTATTGTGGGGATTTATTTTTATGCCTGGAAGATCTTTTCCCTTTAATACTTCGAATTTATCGGTGTTAGGATCAAATATATTCAATCCGCCATGATCTGTACCAATCCATATACGGCCACCGTCAGCATTTACCATATGATACACTGTATTATCACTTAATGAATAAGGATTGCCGGGATCTGCAGTATAATATGTAACAACCTTTGAAAAGGGAACCATCTCGTAAATACCCCTTCGTCCCCATGCACCCGACCACACTATACCATCGCGGTCGCAGTAAATAGAAACATTAGCATCAGAAACTTTTTTCTGCAAAACAGAATCGTTGGGAAAGGGCAAGGTGACTGAATGATTGGCCGGATCATAAATAATAATTCCTTTTGGGTAAGTGCCCATCCAAATTATGCCCTGCGGATCAATATCAATGCCCGCCCATTGATTGCCTAAGTCCGCGAATTTATTCCATGCATCAATATTGTGAAATTTTTTATCATCGAGTGTGAATTCAATCAATCCATCGGGGCTGCTGATCCAGATTGAATTTCTTTTGCGGTCATAACGCATTCCTTCCGAAAAATGGGAATGGTTGGGGATTTTTTTATAACAAGGCCATCTGAAATCTTCTCTTTTTCCAGTTGCAAGTGAAATTTGTAAAAGCCCGCCACCTGTACCACCAACCCAGCCGGGTATGCCTTTCTCTATCCATAAGCTGTTTGATGCAGAATCAAAAACGGTATACGCATCAGAAGTAGAATATCCTGCCGTATCTGTAGGCATTAATTTAAGCAACGTTTTTTTTGCAAAGGATTTTATATTGATTGCTGTTAGTTGTCCAGGATAATCCCAATAGAATACTTCATTTCTTGTAGCCCAGAAAGGAACAGCAACGTCACCAACAAGTGCGGAAGAAAAATTGCTAAAAGTATCTGCCTTAATATCATAACGTGATAGTCCTTTGTCTGTTCCTATCCATATATTATGGAGGCTGTCTTCAATTAAACCTTTGATACCATTGCCGGTAATATTGTTTTTACTTTTACCCTCATAGAAGATTTTAAAACTATTACCATCAAAGCGGTTTAATCCATAGCTGGTGGCGATCCATAAAAATCCATTTACATCTTTCAGCATATGATAGGCTTCAGCTTGGGATAATCCTTCGGCAAGACCCCAGTTAACGGCCCTGTATACACTTTCAGAATTACCTTTTACCGGTGTTTGTGCAATGGAATGGTAAGCACTCAAACATATTGTGATAAGAAGTATTAGCCTTTTTATTTTTTTAGATATCATTTTAATATCCGGGGTTTTGTTTCATTTTCTTTACTCCATCGACACCGGCGCTTAAATCAATTTGTGTCTGTGGGATAGGAAAATATTCATTTTTATTTTTTGTAAAGACTTTACTATTCAAATATGTTCTCATCGTTTTTTCTTTTTGTATATAAGCATTGATTTCATTATCTGCAATTCCCCATCTTACCAAATCAAAAAAACGGTGCCCTTCCATTCCAAATTCCAGCATTCTTTCATAACGTATTGCTTTGCGGGCATAGGCTTGTCCCTGTGCAGCAAAATATCCGTTTGGATAAGGTTTGATAAAATAATTTGCTGCTGCTGTATTCGTAAAACCCTTTGTAGGATCATTAGGATCTATATAAGTATGGACCCATCCGTTTGAATCAGCAGCCCTGGTTCTTATCATGTTCACATATTCTTCTGCTTTATCAATGCTTCCTATTTCCGTTTCTACTTCAGCAGCCCAAAGTAATATATCTGCATAGCGGATAAGATTTACATTATTGGCTGTCGTTATATTCCCCCAAAAGTTAGCATCTGTTAAATGTGTTTCCTGTGATTTATAATAAATGTTTTTTTTAGGACTGTAGGGTCCTTCATTAGCCTGGTCTCTTATATAATCCTTTCCGGGATGATTCCCCCAATCTAAATACGGAATGGCTCTGCGACCTACTGTCCAATCCAACCGCGGATCTAATGTACCTGCATGGGGAGTAAAAGGGTCTGATGATTCATAGCCTTCATCACTAGTTACATCAGCCCCAGCATTATTAAAATTATCAAGATCAGGCAACCCGGTAACGGGATCGGTTTTAAAATGATTGACGAGGTATTGAGAGGGTTGAAAAAATCCGCAGCATCCACCGGGACCAATACCGGTACCGGGAAAGTTATATGCGTCACCATAATTACCATTTAATCCGACAGCACCATCATTGACCGACATCTGAACACTGAAAACAGATTCGGGGCTATTCTTAGTTGCCGGATTAAAATTATCAGCATAGTTTACTAAATGAAATTTACCACTGCTGATAATTGCCTCCAGTAATAGTTTGGCTTCAGCAAATTTCTTTTGAAACATATAAGCTTTTGCCAATAGGGCCATGGCTGTATATTTAGTAGCTCTGCCAACTGCACCCTGGTAGGGATTCACATCTAAATTAGCAACGGCATATTTCAGATCGGTTTCAATATCAGGCCAAATATCCTTGTCATTACTTACACGATAATTTCCATTTTCATAAGTAACGGTTTCATCTATGAACGGTACTTTATTCCATATTTTCTTTGCTTCAAAATGATAGTGTGCACGAAGAAATCTTGCTTCGGCAGCTATGCGTTTCTGATCAGCAGCTGAAATATCTTTTGCTTTCGCCATTATTCTCAACACACCATTGGCTCTTTGTACTCCATCATATACAACACCCCACTTGGTGGAAAGAGGATAGTTGCTTGCAGTAGGAACGAATTGTTCAAATACTGTAATGTCACCTGCAAGATCATCCAGTTCAGAACCTTTATATGCTTCGCTTCCGGCAACACTTCCATATATCCAATTTGATCCCGACGAGCCTATATCACTTTTACTGCTGCCTACACCATCGAGTAAAGAGTAAGCACCAATCAATAGACCTTCTACTCCTCTTTTATTGGCAAGCGCAGTTTCATCTAACTGGCCAAGAGGTCTTTTATCCAAATAGGCTTTGCTACAGGAGTAAATAGTAAAACCGAAAATCGCGGCGATAAAAATTATTTTAAAAAACTTCATAAACATGAATTTTAATAATTAAAATCAAAAATTCATACTGATGCCCAGCAAATATTGTTTCTGGTTATTCGGATAGTTTCCGAAATCAATTCCAAAAAAATTACTTTGACCAGATAGTTCAGGATCAAGGCCGGTATATTTTGTTATCGTAAAAAGGTTAACGGCTTGTACATAAATTCTCAGTTTTTCAATCTTGATCTTTTGCAATAAAGTTCTTGCTAATGCATAACCCAGTATCATTGATTTGTTGCGGAAATAAGATCCATCTTCTAAAGAATAAGAATTTAAAGCACCAATATTACTAAAGTTGATTCCGTTTTCTATGATGGGTATAGTTGCACTGACATTTTTAGGAGTCCATGAATTATAAAGTAATGCCTTGCCTTTTGCAGTATTTCCGCTTTGAAAAAAATCTGTCCCAAACTTAAATATGTTCAGTACATCATTACCGAAAGAGCCATAACAGAAAGTGGAAAAATCAAAGTTTTTATAATTAATACCAATATTAATACCAACTGTAAATTTAGGATTTGGATTTCCAAAATAAACCCTGTCATCATCGCTAATACTATGATCCTGGTTTGCGTCTAAATATCTGAAGCAACCAGGAGCCGCTGCATCCTGCACCGGAGCTTTGCTTACCTCATTATCATCTTTAAAAATGCCAATGATCTTGTACCCGTAAAACTGACTTATTGAATGACCTACTTCATTCCTCACAAATGGAAAGGACCCTCCAACACTGGAAAAAAAATAGGGCAGATCGTTTAACTTAAGAATTTTATTCTTATAAGCAGACAGTGTTACAGCGGCATTCCAATACCAGTCCCTTGACCATTTGCCTTTTGAACCGAGTAAAATATCAAAGCCTGCGTTTTGCACAACGCCTACATTGATATTTGGCGTTACCGCTCCACCTAATACATCCGGTAATGAAGCCGGGAATAATAAACCTTTTGATTTTTTCTTATACCAATCAGCGGTGATGCTTAATTTATTATTCCATAAAATAGATTCAATACCGATATTGGTTACAATGTCATCCTGCCAACCTGAATTAGGATCGCCGATTCTCACTTGCCTGAATCCCTGGACAACTGTATTACTGGTACCATAAATATCATAATAGGCATCGCCTATTGATCCTCCATATAAAGTATATTGATTAAACGGATCTGTATTGCCATAGTAGCCGGTCTTGCCCCAGCTTGCTCTCAATTTGAGATCACTTAACCAATTGATGGGTTTCATAAATTTTTCTTCAGTAATTCTCCATGCAGCACTGATTGAAGGAAACCACCCATACCGGCTTTTAGGACTAAAAACAGATGCTCCGTCTCTTCTTAACGTACCGGTTAGAAAATATTTTTCTTTAAATCTATAATCAGCTCTGCTAATAAAAGAATATAAGGCAGATGCACCAGCGAAGCTATAATTAGATTGTCCAACGGAACTGCCATTGCTAAGAAAACGATAGTTTACATCATTGGTAAAGAAACCAGATCTCTGTCCGCCTACTTCACGGTTATAATTATTGATAGCTTCTGTACCGATTAACACTTCAATATGATTATCCTTTTTGAATGTTTTAGAAAACCTTAGTGTATTTGTCCATGTCCATGATCTGTTATAACCCGAAGATTCCACAAACGAGTTGCTGGGAAGGTTTGTAGGACTTGGCAGATAGGAATTGAATGTATAGTTGTAGGAATTATAGTTAACTAAATTCCCTCCAAAACTTGTTCGGGCTGTAAGAGATTTGAGAAAGTCAACTTCCACATAAGCATTTCCAAATATTTCCCAATAATTACCCCTATCATCTTTTCCCAAAGTGCGACTGGCAACTGGATTTTCTGAATAGTTCTGAGGATTAAAATGTGCCCATCCTCCTTTTATATCATAAACCGGTAAAATTGGCGGGGTAAGTATCGAATTGGAAATCTCATTACTATTGGGTCCTTGCTGAGTAGCGATCTTTGGATTATCCCGGTAAGCTAATTGCAGGTTTTCACCCATTCGAATATTGTTATTTACAGAGAACTCCGTATTAATTCTGACTGTATATCTTTTCAAATAAGTATTCAATGCAGTTCCTTCCTCATCCAGGTAGCCAACTGAAAACAAATATTTATTTTTTTCATTGGCCCCTGAAACAGTTAATGAATGATTTTGACTAAAGGCTGGTTTGAATATTTCATGAAACCAGTCTGTACCTGTTTTATTAGCTTCTACTATCTGGTAAATAGGTCCACTGGTAAAGTCAATGTTATTTAGAGAAGGATTTACAAGTGGATCGTTTGCAAAAAGACCCACATTTACTCCTGCAATAAAATAATCAGGTAATATTGGTTTTATGCCATTCCCATATAAAGGATCATACGGATTTCCATTTCCGCTTACTTGTCCCGAATTTTTATAAGCTATCCATGAAAGATCAGCCGTTTCCTGTGGATTCAGCAAATCAAGACCTTTCTTTAATGGTCTCGTAGTACTTACATAGGAATCATAACTGATTCTTGTTTTGCCTTGCTTACCTTGCCGGGTAGTGATCACTATTACACCGTTTGCACCACGTACACCATAAATAGAATAGGCGCCTGCATCTTTCAATACCTGTAATGATTCAATATCATTTGGGTTAAGACTATTTATATTTCCCTGAACGCCATCGATAATATATAGTGGAGTAACATCACCGAAATTTCCAATACCGTGCAGTCGGACATTACTGGCGCCACCCGGCATCCCTGAAGTAATGACATTCAAGCCGGCCACTCTTCCCTGCAGCATTTGTTCTACCTGTCCTGAGGGAATCGCTGTAAGATCTTTTGGTTTTACTATAGCAACAGAACCTGTTATTTCTTTTACCTTTTGCGAACTATATCCTGTTACTATTATATCGTCCAGTGTAACTATTGTTGCCTGTAAAATGATTTTTAAATTTGTTTCAGTACCTAATTTTAATTGTTGTGTTTTGAAACCAATAAAAGATATTTCAAGTACATCGCCTGTTTTAGCATTAATGGTAAATGAGCCGTCATTTAACGTAACCGTGGCAATGCTTGAACCTTTCAAACTTACTGTGGCTCCGGCAAGAGGAACCTTATTATCATTTAATACAAGTCCTGAAATTTTTTGCTGGGCAAATGTTATAAAACAGAAAGAAATACATACAAATAGGAGCAAATTTTTTTTAATACCACTTTTTTTAATCTGTTCTTTTTGTGGCAATGAAGAAATTAAATTATTTAATAAACTATGGCTCTTTTTTAAAGCATAAGGCTTCTGGGCAATCTGAGTTGGTTTATTGCAGGAACCAGACATATATCTGCATCTTGTTTATTGAAGTTACTTATTTCAGGGTAAAAAGATTTCTGATTCAAAGCTATCTCGATTTTAATCTTCTTGTATTGTGAATGAGTAATTGACAATTTGGAAGGGTGCTTTAACTGTATTTATTGGTAGTTGGGTATAACTTATTTGGCATCTACGTTTAATCTATTTTGGAAGAATGCTTTTTGCAGCCAGTAAAAGAACTCAGGATTAAAAATGTTGACAAATTATTGTGAAATAAAAATATAATTTGCTGTCTGTTTAAACCCGGAGTTTTAATTCAGTAGAATGCGAAGAAGCAAATATTTTATTTTCATATTGTTTGGATTATTGTATTTCTCAGGATTATTTGCACAGTCTCAGATTGATACATCTTATATTCAATCATTTTCAAAAAAAAATGATATTGAAGTATATTCAGGATTTACGAATACAGTTTTTCATTTCCGGCATTTAAATAATGACAATTTTTTCAGTCATCATAAGCTTATAGCCAATACAAGGGCAAGCATGGGTTTTACATTTGATTATAAATGGCTATCCATTGATTATTCAAAAAATTTGCCGGGCACAGCAATTAACAACAGGGCTACAAGCATCAAAGCGCTGGGTCTGCATTTCCGCACAAGAAGAAATAATTATTTAATTGAAGCGGGAACACAAAAGTTTAAAGGGCTGGTGCTGCCACTGAACCGGCGTCAGAGAGAGTTTGAAAATTATAATGATATTAATTACAGAAACTACTCGGCACGGGTTATTTATATTTTCAATGCAGGTAAATTTTCTTTGAAGGCAGCTGAAAGTTATTCTGCTTTACAATTGAGAAGTGCAGACAGTTTTATGTTTGGAGTTTCATCACTTTATCAGCATTTTAAACTAAAATCAGATTTAATCGGGTCCTATGAACGATCAGATAGTTTATTTCTGAATGCAGTAAGAAAAAATCCCAAAACATTTAATATTTTATATACAGTTGGGTACACCTATAATTTTGTTTTTGATCGGGGCAAGTGGAGTGTAAACCCGGGATTTTTTGCAGGCGCAGGCTGGCAAAAAAGTATTTCCGGAGAACAGCAAAAACGTTTTAAAGGGATTTCTGATTTTCAGGTTTATTTAAATGCAGGTCATAATGGAGACTTATTTTATTATTACATACGGGCAAAATATTACAGACTCTTTAATCACCTGGTAAGCTCTGATATGTCAACAAGAAATGATGCACTGAGTCTGACTCTTGGGTACAGGATTGGTACTTTGAAACATAAAATTTTCGGCTTATTATAAAATTCTTTGCGAGATATTCTAAAAACTCGATAAAGCTGATTTAAAAGGAATGTTGAAAAATTACCGCAAAGTGGTATTGACTTCAGGTATCAAATACCCTTATCTTGCACCTGTTAATAATTTTTACGTACGATTTAAAATTGAGCACTATGATTAAGTTACAGATTATCGGAAACCTCGGCAAAGATTGCGTGGTTAACACAGTGAATGGCAAAAATGTCATCAACTTTACCGTTGCACACACTGAAAAGTACAAAGACAGCCAGGGCAATAATCAGGAAAAAACTACCTGGGTTGATTGCGCTTACTGGACAGACAAAACAGGTATTTCACCTTACCTTACTAAAGGAAAACAGGTGTTTGCAGAAGGCCAACCAGAAGTAAGAACTTTTACAAGACAGGATGGTACCGCCGGAGCATCTCTTTCACTCCGTGTACGAGAAGTACAGTTGTTGGGTGGTCGTGGAGAAAATGCCGGAACATCTGCTGCTGCTTCAGCCCCATCTGCTGCAGTTCCATCAGCTGCAGATATTACTGAGCCGGTTGATGACCTTCCGTTTTAAAGAGTCGATTAAAACAAATAGTGTAATGCCCCGCCTCAGGCGGGGCATTTTTATTTTACCGGATTCTTGTATCTTGAAACTTTGAAGTGGAGATTATTTTTTTATTACTGTTCCCTGTTTTCCCAATGAACTTTCGATAAATTTGATAACAACTAAAACTTCAGCATATGTCATCCCGTCGAAAATTTTTACAAAAACTTAGTGGTACGGCCATTCTATTAGGGGCTGGCAATCTATCAAAATTAATGGCTGAAGAAAATTATGAAACAAGAATAATCCAGTGGGAAAGAAAAATTTCAGCAAACGATAAAATAAGAATTGCTGTAATCGGTACAGGCATTATGGGCCATAATGACATGGAAACTGCTTTAAAGATTCCGGGAGTGGAACTGGCGGCTGCTTGTGATTTATATACCGGTCGTTTGGAAAGAATGAAAGAAATGTATGGCAAAGATTTATTCACTACAAAAGATTACCGGGAGATTCTCGAGAAAAAAGATATTGATGCCGTCATCATTGCGACCAGTGATAACTGGCATTCCCGTATTACTATTGATGCATTGAATAAAGGCAAACATGTGTATTGCGAAAAGCCAATGGTTCATAAACTCAGCCAGGGATGGGAGGTGATTAATGCCTGGAAAAAATCAGGAAAGACCATGCAGGTGGGCAGCCAGGGAATCAGTGGTGTCAGTTTTACAAAAGCAAGAGAACTTTACCAATCAGGGGAAATTGGAAAACTGAATTGCATAGAAGCCACATACGATCGCCAGGATGCAATAGGGGCATGGGAATATACTTTTCCTACTGATGAATCTCCGCAAACAGTAGATTGGGACCGGTATGTTTCAATGATGAACCCGAAACCAAAATATGATGCAAAGAAATTTTTCTGGTGGAGAAATTATAAAGATTTTGGAACAGCAATGTCTGGTGACTTATTTGTTCATTTGCTTACAGGCATTCATTATGTAACCGGTTCAAAAGGTCCGGACAAAATATATTCCTCCGGTCAACTAACTTACTGGAAAGATGGCCGTGATGTTCCTGATGTATTGGTTGCCATTATGGATTATCCTGAAACAAAAGAACACCCTGCTTTCCAGACAATGTTACGGGTAAATTTTATCAGCGGCGGTGGTGATAGAAGTGTTGTACGCTATATCGGAAGCGAAGGGGTAATGGAAAAAACCGGAAGCGGTGTAAAAATTTCTCACAGCCTTATGTCCAAAGCGCCGGGTATTGGCGGATGGGATTCATTATACAGTTATCCGCAGGCAATGCAGGATGAATTGCAAAAAAGATATGATGAAAAATGGACAGCTGAGGATAAAAAAATTCCTGTAAAACCTGCTGTTCTTTTTGAGGCCCCACCCAACAATGATGAACATGTTGAACACTTCACTAATTTTTTTGAAGGTGTGCGGAATAATAAACCGGTGATTGAAGATCCTATTACGGGTTTTCGTGCAGCGGCTCCCTGTCTTGCTGCCAATGACAGTTATTTCCAGAAAAAAATAATTAACTGGGATGCTGATAAGATGCAGTTGGTAAAGGGGTAATTTTTTTGTACCAGGCTTTATTGCTACTATCATCTTTTGTTGTGCCTGCCTGCACGTAGCTGTTTCGGCGGAGGCAGGTCACACACTTTTACGCTTGGTAATTCTAATCAGCAATCCTGAATAATCTTAGTTCTATTCATTTCTTATCGTGTCTTGTAGTTTTAGTTTGCTTCGGCTTGCCGTCATCTAAAGTACATTTGCGTATTTAGTTCAGTAGGCCGAAGCCTGCTCGTCCGGTCAGGCGGGCAATCTGGAAATAACATCAACATTGTACTGTATTAACCATTCACTTCTTTTTTGTTTCTTTGCCCATGCCACAACAAATATTTTCTTATCAACAACTTTTCGATTTTTCCAAAATCATTTTCCAAAAAATTGGTTGCAGCGAAGCGGATGCAGAGCTGGCAACAAAAGTTTTACTTTCTGCTGATCTGCGTGGAGTAGATTCTCATGGCGTGGCAAGACTGGGTGGCTATGTAAGATTATGGGAAGTGAAAAGAGTGAATACAACAGCAGCTATAAAGATCATTCATGAAACACCTTCAACAGCAGTTGTAGATGGTGATAGTGGACTGGGTTTGGTAATAGCTCCTTTTGCCATGCAGGTTGCCATTGATAAAGCAAAAAATGTGGGCACGGGTTGGGTAGCTGTTCAAAACAGCAATCACTTTGGTATTGCAGGCTATCATGCAATGATGGCTCTGGAACATGATATGATCGGCATTGCATTTACCAATGCAAGCCCGTTGGTGGCTCCAACATTTTCTGTTGAAAGATTATTAGGCACTAATCCGATTTGTGTAGTAATACCTGCCGGTAAAGAACCGCCATTTGTTGCTGACCTCGCTACTACTACAGCAGCCAATGGTAAATTAGAAATCCTGCAACGTAAAGGTGGATTGGCTCCATTGGGTTGGGTACAAACCAAAGAAGGAAATTCTTCAACTGATCCGCATGAACTGAAAGCTGGCGGAGCATTACTTCCATTGGGTGGCGATAGAGAGCATGGCAGTCATAAAGGATATGCACTCGGCGCTATAGTTGATATTTTTTCTGCCGTATTAAGCGGCGCTAATTATGGCCCATGGGTTCCTCCATTTCCTGCTTATTTACCGATGCCGGATGAGCAACCCGGAAAAGGTATTGGTCACTTTTTCGGCGCTATGAGAATTGATGCCTTTCGACCTGCAGATGATTTTAAACTGCATATGGATAAATGGATAAAACGATTTCGTCGTGCAAAGACGGTGGCCAGTGAAGAAAGAGTGTTGATTCCCGGTGATCCTGAAAGAGAAATGGAAACAGAAAGAATGAAGAATGGAATTCCATTGTTGAAACCAGTGATTGAAGATTTGAAGTTTTTGGGTGGGAAGTTTGGCGTGGTGTTTTAAACACTGAGATAAAGAGAACACAAAGTAATACATAGACTCTCTGTGCAACTCATTTACTCCGTGCTTCAGTGTTGAAATAAATACTGACCTAAAAATTACATTTCCATCTTTTTTTATTGCTCTTCAAACTTATCTTTGCACACTTAAAATTTATTAATAAAATTTCCCTTTGGGGGATGGGGGTATTTATGAAAATAATGAAGTTTGGCGGTACATCTGTTGGTAAGCCCGAACGGATGTTCCAGGTAGCAGAGCTGGTAACAAAAAATGATGAACCAACTATCGTAGTGTTGAGTGCACTTAGTGGAACTACTAATGCATTGGTTACAATTGGTGAACTCATTGCAAAGAGTGAAAGAGAAGAAGCAAAAAAACAAATAGAAAAACTGGAAGAGCATTACCTGCATTTTGTTTCTCAACTGCTAAACGACCCGCAATCAATTGAAAAAGCAAAAGCAATTCTGGCTGAGCATTTTGAATTTCTTACAATCATCCTGAAAATTTCTTTCAGCGAAGCGTTGAATAAAGATATACTGGCACAGGGTGAATTACTTTCAACAAAATTATTTTGCATTTACCTGGAAGAAAAAGGAATTGATCACCAGTTACTGCCGGCGCTGGAGTTTATGAGTATTGATGGATATGATGAACCACAGGTAGGAAGTATAAAAGTGAAGTTGACTCAATTACTAAAAAAATACAAAGCAAAAAAACTGTTTGTAACACAGGGATACATCTGTCGCAATGCAAGAGGCGAAGTGGATAACCTGAAAAGGGGTGGCAGTGATTATACCGCATCATTAATAGCAGCAGCCATTAATGCCAGCGTTTGTGAAATATGGACTGATATTGATGGCATGCATAATAATGATCCAAGGATCGTAAAGAAAACAATGCCGGTGGAGCAGATGAGTTTTGATGAAGCAGCCGAATTAGCATATTTCGGGGCAAAAATTTTACACCCGGCTTCTATCTGGCCGGCGCAGACTTTTAAAGTGCCGGTGAAACTATTGAATACGATGCATCCGGAAGCGAAAGGAACTACTATTTCCGAAAAAGCAGGATCAGTAGGAGTGAAGGCAGTGGCAGCAAAAGATAATATTACGGCTATCCGCATCAAAAGCAGCCGGATGTTATTGGCATATGGTTTTTTGAGGAAAATTTTTGAGGTGTTTGAAAAATACAGAACCCCAATTGACATGATCACTACCTCAGAAGTGGCCGTATCTCTTACTATTGACAATACCACTCATCTGAAAGAAATATTGAAAGAACTGGAACCGCTTGGAACAGTAGAAGTGGACAAAGATCAGGTGATTATTTCTGTTGTGGGTAATGAAATTTCTCAAACAAGGGATATTATTAAAAAATTATTTGGATCTATTGTAAATATTCCTGTTCGTATGGTTTCGTATGGTGGAAGTCCGCATAATATTTCTTTGCTGGTCTCAGCAAAACATAAAATAAAAATTCTTCAGCAGTTGAATAAAGGGATGTTTGGGTTGGATTAATCAATTAAAAAACTCAGGTATTCTGTCACAAAGGGCGGCATTTTATAAAAGAATTCATTATGGTTTAATTACTAATTCTATTCTTCATAATATTTTACTCCCTTTTCTTTCAGAAAATCTTTAATCACATCAGCATGTACACATTGTCCTAAGTGAATAAAAGAATAATCGTTGATCTTTTTTATTTTTCCTTGTACTATTATTTCTTTGTCCTCAATGTCAAAGCCTAAATGCAGATGTTTTGTAGAAAACTGCATTCCATAGACTGTTCCATTCTCATCAAATAAAGGCCCGCCACTTTGTCCGCGAAGACCGGGAGTACTTAGTTCAATTCCATAAATTTTGCCTTCGCTACCTAAATGTCTTGTAACCATTCCTTCTAATGGGAACCTTGGAGAATCCTTAACCCCTTCTTTTGTCCACTCGATATCGTCATTGAGTTCATTATATTTGAAATTGGTGAACTCCGGAAAAGGAAAGCCCAATCTGCAAAGAAATTTTCCTTGTTGAATTTTAGCGCTGTCCTTTGTAAAAACTGCATAATTAGTGTAGGCTGTTTTTTTAAAATCATTAAACTTAAGAATGGCCAGGTCATGATTTGGATGAAGATGCCAGGTAAATCCTGACATAGAATCAACACAATTCATGAAAGTGTTTTTTATCTGTATAGTAGTATCATTTTTAAATCCATACTTTAATTCAAGCCCTTTTAAGTGTTTTGTAAATTTCCCGTCCCGTGGAAGTTTGTCTCTTTCTTTTTTATAGTTATCATATCTCTTATTAATCGTTTCAGCTGCTGCCAGTAAGTCAATCACATGTTTACAGGTGATGGCATATCCATCTTCATTAACAAAAAATAAGGTGGAGGTACCCGGGAGTATTATTTTCCCGCCAAAAGTCCTGGTAATGGAATGAATGGGTCTGGTAAATTGCGAAACTTTTTCTATTGATTTTATAAACATAGGTTTAAAAATTATTGTCTCTGACTCTCCAATTTACACAACTTCTTTTCCAATACAAAAGCCCCGCATTACGGGGCTTCAATTAATTTCCAATTTAAAAACATTTCTTACACCCCTTTAGGGAACGAGCACTATAAAATCAGCATTGCATCACCATAACTAAAGAAACGGTATTTGTCTTTGATTGCTTTTTTATAGGCTTCCATAGCAAGATCATAACCGGCAAAAGCACAGGCCATAATCAGCAGGCTGGTTTTTGGTAAATGGAAATTAGTAACCAGAGCATCAGCAATATTAAAATCATATGGCGGGTGAATGAACATATTTGTCCAGCCCTCCGATGGCTTTAACAATTTTTGTGCAGTGAAAGAAGATTCAACAGCTCTCATGGTAGTAGTGCCAATGGAACAAATACGGTGGCCATATTCTTTTGCACGGTTTACAATCTTGCAGGCAGTTTCATCAATCCGGTAATATTCGGCATCCATTTTATGTTTACTCAGATCCTCCACTTCAATAGGACGGAAAGTGCCAAGGCCGGTATGAAGAGTTACTTCTGCAAACCGGATACCCTTTATCTCCAAACGTTTGATCAACTCCCGGCTGAAATGCAAACCCGCTGTTGGCGCTGCAACTGCTCCTTCATGTTTTGCATAAACGGTTTGATATCGTTCTTTGTCTTCTTCATCAGGTTTACGCTTTATATATTTCGGCAGTGGAGTTTCTCCCAGTTTTTCCAACATCGCACGGAATGTTTCTTCAGAATCATCCCATAGAAAACGAATTGTTCTTCCGCGGCTGGTGGTGTTATCAATTACTTCAGCCACCAGTTCTTCCTGTTCACCAAAATAAAGTTTATTACCCACCCGGATTTTACGGGCCGGGTCAACAATTACATCCCAAAGGCGGTTGGGTTTATTCAATTCACGAAGAAGGAACACTTCAATTTTTGCTCCGGTCTTTTCCTTACGCCCATACATGCGGGCAGGAAATACTTTTGTGTTGTTCACCACAAAAACATCTTTGTCATCAAAATAATCAATGATATCACGGAAATGTTTGTTCTCCATCTGACCGGTGTGGCGATGCACTACCATCATGCGGGCATCTTCACGTCTTTTGGTCGGATTCTGGGCAATAAGATTAAGGGGAAGGTCGAACCGGAATTGTGATAGCTTCATGGGCTTAAATAATTTTTTGTGTCTGCTGTTGAATCTTTATGCATCGTTCTTTATGACAGCTGCCCCCAAACTTCGGGGTTCCTTTCAACAACATGATCCCGATTGTTATCGGGACTATTGGGTTTTTATTAATATTAAATTACTGGTGAATTGTCCGGAAACAACAAATCCGGGGAGGGGAGTTTTTTATGATTCCCATCCGGCCTTACGGCGCCGGGCAGGTTCATCCAGTTTTAAAGTGGGCAAATGTATACTATTTAGCCTGTCAAAATCGTTTTATTTTTCACATTTTACAAACTCTTTCACGGTTCTTTTTTACGGTATTTCTATAAAAACATGGGCTATTACTATAATTTTATGCTTTCAGGTTATTTTGACATCTTTTAAAATCTAAACCGGAGAACCATTCCAAATCCTTTATGAAGCATTACCTTATTCTGATTCCAACCTTATTCATTTGCTTTTCTTCATCCGGGCAGGCCAATTTAAAAAATAAAAAATACCCGACTCTCTTTTGGGAGATCAGTGGCAATGGACTTAAGCAGCCATCTTATCTTTTTGGAACCATGCATGTAAGCAGCAAAATTGCTTTTCATCTTTCTGATTCTTTCTATATAGCAATAAAAAAATCTGATGTAGTAGCATTGGAAACAAATCCGGAATCCTGGCAGGAGGATATGAATAATTATGATGCAGGTGCTGATAGTTATAAAGGGGGCTATTCAAAGTTGAATTTTTCTTCCGCACTGCCTGATGATTATTTAACTATCCAGTCACTTAAGATCAGTAAATATGAAAAAAAACTGGAGCTGGCTTTATTCAGCAGGCCATCGGTAATAAACAATTTGCTTTACCGGAGTTATTCTGATAACTCGAGTGATTTTGAAGAAGACACATACCTGGATATGTACATTTACCAGGTTGGAAAAAAAATGGGGAAAAAGGTAGCCGGTGTTGAAGATTATGCTGAAAGTATGAGATTGATGGCAGAGGCTTATCGTGATGCTGCAAAAGAGAAAAATAAAAAAGAAAAGAGTTTTGATAATGATGAGGAGTATACGCCAGCTAAAATTCAGGAAGCATACCGGACCGGAAATCTTGATCTGCTTGATTCCATCAATCGCCTGAACAGTCAATCTGAAGCTTTCGATGAAAAATTTCTTTATCGTAGAAATGAGATACAGGCCAATTCAATTGATTCTATTTTAAAAAAATTATCCTTGTTTGTTGGGGTAGGTGCTGCACACCTTCCCGGAGAAAGGGGAGTGATTGAACTGCTAAGGAAAAAAGGATACCGGTTGCGACCCATTTTTATGGGTACACGAGAAAGTCATTATAAGGAGGTGGTGGAGAATATCCGGGTACCAGTTAATTTTTTAACACAGATATCTGAAGATAATTTCTTCAGAGCTGAAATTCCCGGAAAGTTTTATCGGTTCTCCGATAAAGGTTTACTTGACCAGGTACAATATGCTGATATGGCCAATGGAAGTTTTTATATGGTGACAAGGGTAAGAACGAATGGATTATTCTGGGGCCATCATACCTGGGATGTTGCAAGAAAAATTGATAGTTTATTGTATGATAATGTGCCGGGCAAAATTTTAAGCAAAACATCAATTGAAAAAAATGGGTATAAAGGATTTGATATAACCAGCCGAACCAGGAGAGGAGATTTCAGCCGCTATAATATTTTTATAACACCTTATGAAGTTTTATTTTTTATAATGGGCGGTAATAGTAATTATGTAAAGAATGGGGTGGAAGCTGCAAAATTTTTCGGAAGCATACAATTAAGAGAATATAAAAACATTGGCTGGAGAAAATATGAACCATCTTATGGAGGCTTTACTGCAGAAGTTCCGCAGGAGCCAAAGGAAAGTATCAGCGGCCTGCTGCAATATGATGCAGAAGAGAAGTCTACAAATACACATTTTGCTATTTTTAGAGTTGACATCCATAATTACAATTTTGTTGAAGAGGACAGTTTTGATTTAAACCTTATGGATGAAAGTTTTGCTGCCTCAGAATTTATCGCCAAAAAGCTTAGTCATAAACATTTAGTTTACCAGGGTTATCCTGCTTTGGATTGTATGTATCTGCATAAAGACAGTTCGGTATTGATGGTGCGATACATTATTCAGGGTCCGCACTATTATGCTTTAGTGGCACATGCAGTTAAAAAAACCCCATCTATGCTTCGGTTTCTTAATTCTTTTTCTATTACACCATTTGTATATAAAGAAGTTAAGCAAAGAACAGATACTTCCCTGTTTTATACAGTGTCTACTACCTGGTATCCTGCAGAAAAGAGTGAAAAAATCGAAGTGCCCGGCGAATATAATTATACTGATAACAGTGAAGATGATGCAAAATCAGATTTTACTGCAAATTGGGGAACATATAAAAATAAAATAATTGCCAATGATACTACCGGGGAAAAAATTTTAGTGAGTCTCTATAAATCCCCTAAATATTTTTATTCCAAAGACAGTGCAGAATTAATGGATAAAGATGGTAAAACTTTTTTTGCAACTGATTCAACCTGGATCATCCGGAGTAAGAAAAAATCGGAACTACCAGGCAACATGAAAGTGCTTGAGTTAATAGCCTCAGATACAAATAGCAGCAGGGCAATCTGGTCAAAGACTTTTTATAAAAATGGGGTAGCTTTTATATTGATGACACAGATTGACACGTTAACTGAGCCCGGAAGTTTTGTAAAAAGCTTCTTTGATAATTTTACTCCGGCAGATACTATTACAGGTATCAATCCTTATGAAAAGAAATCAAAAATATTTTTTGATGATTTTTTCAACATTGATACTACCCTAAGAAGAAATGCCAGCCAGGCTATTGGACAGGTTGAACTGGACTCGACTGATCTGGATTTACTAACAAAAGCTATCCAATCGTTTAAATGGACTGATAAAAAATACCTTGATTTAAAAGTTTCATTCATCAATAAGTTAAGCGGTATTCACACTAAAGAATGTGCCGACCTGCTCAGTAAAATTTATTATGATGCTGGAGATACAGTACAGCTTCAGCATGCAGCACTGGAAACTTTATTGAAACAAAAAACCCAATATGCTTTCAATCTATTCAGGGATATTATTACCAAAGAACCTCCAGCAGTGGATAATACGAATAACAGATATACAGTTTACTCCCCGCTTTCCACATTGGGGCAATACAACGATTATTTTTCAAATTTAAGTAATGGAAACTTTTTAGATGATCTTTATGATTCGTTAAAACTTACCCGTACTATTTTACCAGTGCTGTTGCCTCTTTTGAACCTGGAAGACTATAAGTGGCCGATCCTGCGATTACTCCGAACCATGGTGGATAGCAATCTTGTGAAGGATAAAGATTATGAAACCTATTTTACAAAATTTTTAATTGAGGCCAATCAGGAAATCAAAAAACTTACAATAGCTGAAAAGAAAACGGCTATCGCCAAAGCTGAGGAAGATAAAGAGCAGAAAAAAACTATCAGCTATTTAAACAAAGGTGAAAATGATAATGGGAATGAAAATCTGAACGTCTATGCTACGTTGCTTTTGCCTTTTTATAAGAACATACAGGGAGTGCCTCTTTTTTTCAGTCAGCTTTTACAGTCAAATGACAGGCGGTTAAAGTATAATACTATGTATTTGCTTTTGAAAAACAATCAATCCGTGCCTGATACGATGTTGAAATATTTTGCTTCTATGGATGAGTATCGTTATGAACTGTACACAGACCTTAAGGAACTGCAATTTTCCGATCTTTTCCCTCCGGAATTTAAAAACAAAAGGGATATGGCAAGGAGTAAGCTTTTTTATTATACAGATTATTTAAAACCTGATTCTCTTGTTTTTATTGACAGTTTACAGGCTGATTATAAGTTTAAAAAAGGGTTGGTTTATTTCTTCAGATATAAGATGAAGAAAGATGATGCTTCATGGAAAATAGCCAGTGCAGGATTGATGCCACTGGTACCTGGCCAGATAATGTTTGATGATGACGAAGAAGAAGACACAGAATATACCAGCACGGTGCCCGGATGGCATACGAGTTTTAATCAGGGAGGGCAACCGGGATTTACTGATTTTAAAGATATTAAAATCAATGAAGATGAACCGGTGAAAGATCAGTTGAGCAGACAGTTAAAAAAGATTCTTTATTCAAAAAGAAAAAGTGCTAAAGAGTTTTATAGCGGTAAAGGAGATACCGAAAACCCTGTTGCTTCAATTGACATTAATTAAACATTCCATAATTCTTTTAAAAAATCCTGAATACTTTTCAAGATACAGGAATGTATCAGAATTTCAAATGCCGGACAGTTAATCCTTCATTGATCAGTTGTTTTAATGAAGCTATACCGATTTTTAAATGAGCATCCACAAATTTAGCAGTAACTCTTTTATCACTTGCTTCTGTCTTTACACCTTCTGGTATCATTGGCTGATCACTTACCAGCAATAAAGCGCCGGTAGGAATTTTATTATAAAAACCCACCATAAAAATAGTCGCCGTTTCCATATCGATGGCATAAGCCCTTATTTCCTGCAGGTATTCTTTAAATTTTTCATCATGCTCCCACACTCTGCGGTTAGTGGTATAAACAGTGCCGGTCCAGTAATCGACTCCGAAATCGCGGATAGTGGTTGATACGGCTTTTTGTAATGCGAATGCCGGTAATGCAGGAACCTCTTCAGGAAAATAATCATTGCTGGTTCCTTCGCCACGAATAGCGGCTATGGGTAAAATGAGATCACCCAATTTATTTCTTTTTTTTAGTCCACCGCATTTACCAAGAAACAGTGCAGCTTTTGGTTCGATTGCAGATAACAGGTCCATCACGGTGGCAGCTGTCGGGCTGCCCATTCCAAAATTGATAATAGAAATATCTCCCTTGGTGGCCGATTGCATCGGCTTGCCTTTACCGGTCACTCTTACTTTATTCCATTTAGCAAACAGTTCTACATAATTAGAAAAATTGGTAAGCAGTATATACTTTCCGAATTTTTCTAATTGCTGGCCGGTATATCGGGGCAGCCAGTTTTGTACGATCTCTTCTTTTGTCTTCATGCCTGCTAAATTAATCATTTACTTTTGGAAGATGATAACCGTTAACTATCCAGAACCCAGTTTCCGAATAAAAGAAGAGGAAGGAAAGAAATTTTTGTTTGATGCTCTGAGAAAAATCTGGGTATTACTTACTGATGAAGAATGGGTGAGGCAGAACTTTATTCAGTATCTGATAAAGGAACTTAACTACCCCGTTTCATTAATTGCTGTTGAAAAAGAAATTCAGTTAGGTGAATTAAAAAAACGGTTTGATATTCTTGTTTATAATAAAAATTATCAGCCATGGATGCTTATTGAATGCAAAGCAAAGGATATAAATCTTGATGAAAAAGTATTTCAGCAGGTTTTACGGTATCATATTTCTGTACCTGCATCTTTTCTTATTATTACAAACGGACAGCACACATTTGGTTGGGAGAAGGTGGGGGGAGAGTTAAAAGAAATGCAGCAGATGCCAGTGTGGGGGTGAACAACTTTACCAAACAAAAACCCCACTCCGAAACTCTGGAATGGGATTTTCTTTGCAGGTAGTATTGGTTCTGTTATGGAAATATTCCTAACTCAGCATAGCTGGTAGCTACTTTGTTTATAGCAACCACATAAGCAGCAGTACGCATATCAGGTATATCTGGATTACTCTTCCAGCAATTCATTATTTCATTGGTGGCAGCCATCATGGTTTCTTCTAATCCACTGTAAACAAGATCTATTTCATCAGGTCCATGCATGATGAACTCTCTTTCTCTTTCACTTACTCTTTTAGTGGTCAACTCTTCAATCGTTCCCAGGATGTGAGTATTCAGATTTTCAGTAAAACGTTTTTCCATTCTTCCGTATCGCACATGGCTCAGGTTTTTCAACCATTCAAAATAGCTTACGGTAACTCCACCGGCATTCAGGTACATGTCTGGTACTACTAATATTCCTTTGCTGATAAACACCTCATCTGCTTCAGGCGTAAGAGGACCATTAGCAGCTTCGCCGATGATTTTTGTTTTTATTCTTGGTGCATTGTCACCATTAATTACATTTTCAAGTGCAGCAGGAATCAGGATATCACATTCCAGTTCAAGCGCCTCATTGCTGGAAGCAATATTTTTTGCTCCCGGGAAATCTTTTATCGAGCCCGTTTTCTTTTTATGCTGAAATACTTCTTCTTCATTAAGACCTTTCTCGTTATACACGGCGCCGTCATGTTCTGCAAGACAAATAACTTTTGATCCTCCTTCACGGAAAAACTTTGCAGCATGATAGCCCACATTACCCAATCCCTGAACTATCACCCTCTTACCTTCTACGCCGGTTGATAATCCAAGTTTCTTCATCAACTCTGGAATATTGCATACTTGACGTATACCATAAAAAACGCCAAGCCCGGTAGCCTCTCTTCTTCCGCGAACACCGCCCTGGGTAATAGGTTTACCGGTTACACAACCCAAAGCGTCAATTTCACCCGGCCTCATGGTCATATAGGTGTCCAGTATCCATGCCATTTCTCTTTCGCCGGTTCCATAATCAGGAGCAGGTACATCCGTACCGGGCCCGATAAAATTCTTTTTGATAAGTTCTGAAGTATAACGCCTGGTTATCTTTTCAAGATCGTATGCCGAATATTTTTTTGGATCAATGGAGATACCACCTTTAGCGCCGCCAAATGGAACATTCACGATGGCACATTTATAAGTCATCAGTGCTGCCAGTGCCATTACTTCATCCAGGTTTACTGAGGTGGAGAAACGAATGCCTCCCTTACAAGGTGTTTTATGATGGCTATGTTGAACCCGGTAAGCCTTTACGACTTCCACATTTTCTCCGATTTTTACCGGGAAGTGCATTCTGTAAACTGAGTTACATTGTTTGATTTGTTCTAAAACACCATGATCCCACTTGGTGAATTTTGCTGCTTTATCAAAGCTTTTTTCTACAGCTCCAAAAAAACTATAGACCGTATTTGATGACATATAAAAGCATTAAGGTTTAAAAAATGGTTATTAATCTTTCTCCAGTTTTGAAATTTTTCTGTCGAGTCGTATTAAATATAAAATAAGACCTGATAAAATGGTAAGCATTACAGCGATTACCACATAAATTTTACCATTGCTTCTCATGGTATCTGCCATTTCAGCGTTTTGTGCATTTGCAATAAAAGTTGCCGGTAAAAAAAATAAAACGGCAGTTATTTTTTTCATTTTATCAGCTTTTTTTCTTTTAATATTTTCAACCTGATCTTAAGAGTTGTAATCCATACACCCAATAAAGCCCAGCCGATTACGGCAGGATAAAAAACCAATCTCATATTACTGTCAATATCATTAAAATTCAAAGCGGGGTTGCCTTCTCCACCGGGATGAAGGCTGGGTAACATTCTTGGTAATATCCAAATGGAAGGGAAAAGCATGGCATATGCAAAAATGTTATACACTGCACTTATTCTTGCTTTCTTATCCATGTCCATAATGGAATCCCTTAAAACCATATAGGCGAAATAAACGAGTAATGCTATGGCGGCGCCTATAAGTTTTGGCTCTCTGGCAATACTGCTGAATGAAGCATATGCCGGGTTGTTAGGGTCGGCCCATGTATAGCTCATCCAGATAGAACCGGTGAGATAACCAAGAAGGCCAAAAACAATTCCTACAGCTGCATATTGCCGGGAAGAAATATCATAAATGAATTTGCCTGTTCGCAAATACTTTATCGCATTAACAAATGAGATGGTAAATAAAATCATCATGCTAAACCACATGCAAACATGAAAAAACAGGTTACGGATAGTTTCCTGCAATTGTGGAAGACGGGGAACATTAATTAAAATACCGGCTGTAAAAGTGTATACAAGAAGAACAACACTTAAAATCTTCCACCAGGACTTATACATATAGTTTTTACGTTCAGTCATTGGGAACAGGCTAAAAGAAAGTTGCAATCGTTTAAAAGTGCAGCAAAAATAAGGTGGTAAAAGTAAACTCTGAATATTATTTTAATTTTTACTTTATAATGCATCATCAATCAGTCTTTCCACAAAAATGGGAATAGGATTACCGACAACAGAATCACTAAAAAATCAAGTGCAATTATCAAGAGAAGTGTCACGAAAGGGATAGAATTTGAATAATTAAATACTGTATTTGAAAGCTTCATCAACAGCATTAATTGAGGAATAATAATTGGAAAACCTAAGATAGCCATGATGGCAGCATTTTGTTGTGCCTTTGCTGCAATGGCCGCAAGAAAGGTAAAGACAAGACTGAGGCTCCATCCGCCGAGCAACACCAGTCCAATAAATTGAGGCCCCTTCTGAACAGGATTTCCAAGGAAAAGTGAAAATAGAATCAAGCTCAACAAGCTCATCAGGACCATGAGCAGTGAATTAAAGAGAAGCTTTGCAAGCACAAAATCTCTTGGTCCGGCAATAGAGTAGAAATAAAGCATTCTTCCGCGGCTTTCCTGTAAAAAACTTTTTGCAACAGCATTTATACAAATGAATAACTGAATAATCCAGAACAAACCATTCCAGACTTTCGCTTCAGGCTCCTGCATGGCCATATATAAAACAAAAACCGTGGCACAGATATAAAGTAAAATGCCATAAAAACTATATTGCTGCCGAAGTTCCAGCAAGAGATCTTTTTTAAAAAGCGTGTATATATGACGGAACGAACTCATGAGGTCAGCCGATAAATTTTTTCTCAGAAAATTAAAAGTTTAATAAAAAGTTAAAAAGCTGCTTACCATATAAAATATTTTTATCACTTTTCATTATAACACTTTCTGCATCTCGGTTCATAAGCATCTTTAGCTCCGAGTAATACCTGGTCATCATTTAGCACTTTTCTGTAACTGTAATTGGCCATATTTCCACATTTCATGCAAATGGCATGCAGCTTGGTTACATAATCAGCCTTAGACAGAAGGTATGGCATTTGCCCAAATGGATTGCCGAGGTAATCCATATCCAGGCCGGCAACAATTACCCGGATTCCCCGAAAGGCAAGTTGATCACAGACATTGGCAATTTCATTATCAAAAAATTGTGCTTCATCTATACCTACTACGTCCACACCCTGGGCCAACAGCAGGATTTTATTAGAATTGTCTACCGGGGTTGATTGAATGGCGTTTTCGTCATGCGATACAATTTTTATTTCATCAAAACGAACATCAATAGCCGGTTTGAATATTTCCACTTTCAGGTTGGCGATCTTCACTCTTTTCAGACGACGGATCAGCTCTTCTGTTTTACCGCTGAACATGGATCCGCAGATTACTTCAATTGACCCCCTTCTTTCTCCGCTTATGTTAGGTTCAATAAACATCTTTAAAAAATAACAGTAATTATAAATTTTGGCAAACTGTTTGTAATTTTAAACAGTTATATAAACGCTGCCAAAAGTAATATAAACAAATGGAAAGAATTCAGACTCTGATTAACAGGTTACAGGAACAGGTAAACATGCGGGCCGATGCCTCTCAACTGCAAGTCACCATTCAGTTATTACAGGCAGAAATTAATCAGTTGCAAAATAATGCAGTAAAAGTATTAGGAACATCAAAAGTGGCTGTGATGTTACCTTCTGTCAGCATTGTACCCCAACCATATGCTGAAGATGAACAACAAGAAGTTAACTATCAAAAACCAAAACTGAAACCGAAAAACCAGCTCGACCTCCACTTTGACCCGATGAATGAATTTCCTACTTTATCTCAGCAAAAAATTTCAAAGGAGGTAAATGAATCTGTTAAACAGCAAGTATCGCTCAATGATAAACTGAAAGAAGAGAAAACTGAAATAATGGAGGTGCTTAAAGATTCGCCTATCCGGGACCTTCGTAAAGCAATAGGGATTAATGACCGCTTTGTATTTGTTAATGAATTGTTTCGTGGTGATGAAGAAATGTATGAGCGATGCTTAAGAACAATTAATAGTTTTAATATATATCCCGAAGCTGAATACTGGATGAACCGGGAGCTGATGATAAAGCTGGGTTGGGATATATCAAAAGAATCATCGAAACACTTTTATCAATTGGTAAGAAGGCGGTTTTCCTGAATATAATTGATGATGACATCCGTCGCACCTTTTCTTTGCTGAACGAAATCAAAAGAATTTTTGCACTTAAGTTCATATTCTTCTTTATTTTTTAACAATAATCCTACTATTGATGTTAATTCAGAACTATTATTAACACAAATTCCACTGCCTTTTTTAATAAGCTCAACAGCCTCTTTAAATTTTTTGTATTCTGGTCCGAAGATTATTGGCTTGCCATAAACAACTGCTTCCAATGTATTATGAATGCCTTTATTAAATCCACCTCCAACATAAGCGATGGTTGCATAATGATAGAGCCGGGAGAGCAGGCCAATGTTATCAATGATGAGGCATTTATTTGTCATGAGTCGTGAGTCGTGAGTAGTGAGTTCTGAGAAAAATATTGAGTTGGGGAAAAGCTTTTTTATTTTGTCCAGGTGTTTTTCGTTGACCACATGAGGAGCAAGAATGAGTTTAATATCCGGGAACGAAGTGTGTACTTTTCTTATTATTTTTTCGTCAGCAGGCCAGGTACTGCCGGCTACAAGTACTTTTGAAGTCCCACAGAATTTTTCAATTATCTCAACCGGTTGAAAGGATGCTGCTATACCTGCCACCCTGTCAAACCTTGTATCACCTGCTTTCAAAACATTCTCAATATTAATTGACTTCAACAGGCTTTCAGAATTTTCATCCTGCACAAAAAAATATGTAAAGCAGCTCAGCATTTTTCTATGAAAGTTTCCATACCATTTGAAGAAAGGCTGCCCTTTTCTGAAAAGTGCAGAGATTATCAACAAAGGAATATTTCTTTTTTTACATTCAGTGAGGTAATTGTACCAGTAATCATATTTAACAAATATGACAAGGGAAGGATGAACTATATCCAAAAACCTTTTTGCATTAGTTGCCGAATCCATTGGCAGATAAAACACCCAATCAGTATTATTATAATTTTTTCTTATTTCATAACCTGAAGGAGAAAAAAAAGTTATTAATATTTTGAAATTTGGATATTGGGCTTTAATTTTTTCCATTACTGGCCTCCCCTGTTCAAACTCTCCCAATGAAGAACAGTGAAACCAGATGGATTTTGAGTTCTGATTTCTAAGTTCTGAGTTAAGTTGTTCAAAGATATCTTTCCTTCCATATAACCAAAGCTTTGCTTTTTTATTCCATAAAGCAGCAATTCGTGTACCTACACGGAATAAGAAAAGAAATATATTGTATAAAAAAACTGTCAATGTTTTGATTTTGCCCCAATAGCTATCGGGATAACAAATGTAAAGGCAATCCCATAAACTACCCTTAATTCATTATTTTTGCGGCACTATTAAAAGCAGAAGTCAAATAAGTCCCTAAGGATAAAAAAAATCGATTTGACTGTTTGACACATAAGAAATATCTGACTCATTTGATTAAAATCTGATTTCCATGCGTCCAATCCAGATGGTAGACCTTAAAAAGCAGTACAACAAAATAAAAACTGAAATAGATGAGGCGGTGTTAGGCGTTTTGGAAAGCTCTGCTTTTATCAATGGGAAGCCTGTACAGGATTTTGCCAATAATCTTTCAATTTATCTGGGAATTAAACATGTAATTCCCTGTGCCAACGGCACCGATGCTTTACAGATTGCCATGATGGCTCTGGGCCTTGAGCCAGGCGATGAAGTAATCACCCCTTCTTTTACTTATATAGCCACAACGGAGGTGATTGCCTTATTGAGATTAACCCCGGTTTTTGTTGAAGTAGACTCCAGGACTTTCTGTATGGATCCGGCCTCACTGGAAAAAGTAATCACGGTCAAAACAAAAGCCATCGTTCCGGTTCATCTTTACGGACATGCCGCTCCGATGGATGAAATAATGGCTATAGCAAAAAAGCATAATCTTTTTGTTATTGAAGATAATGCTCAGGCCATTGGATCTGATTATTATTCTTCAGATGGTAAAAAAGGAAAAACCGGAACTATTGGTGATATTGGAACCACATCTTTTTTTCCATCTAAAAATCTTGGTGCATATGGCGATGGCGGAGCAATTTTTACTAATAATGATGAATTGGCAGGTAAAATGAAAATGATCGCTAATCATGGTCAACGCAAAAGATATTATCATGATATGGTGGGTTGCAATAGCCGGTTGGATACTTTACAAGCTGCTGTTCTGAATATCAAATTAAAACACCTTGATGAATATATTAAAGCAAGACAGGGAGTAGCAGATGATTATGATAAGGCATTTGCAGGGAATACAAAAATTACGATACCCTGCAGAGCAAAATACTGTAATCATGTTTTTCACCAGTATACATTGCTTTTAGATGGCGTAGACAGTCCCCATAGTTATCGGGATGGGTTGAATGAATTTCTTGCGCAGCATTCTATTCCGTCTATGATTTATTATCCGGTACCGGGGCACAGGCAGAAAATGTTTGAGCATTTTAAATCTGCGTCTGTCGATTTGCCGGTTACCGACTGGCTTACAGAAAGAGTGATCTCTTTGCCGATACATACAGAAATGGATAATGATCAATTGAATTTTATAACGTCGAAAGTTCTGGAATTTGTTAATCGTTAAAATCAAATTATGAAAATTGCTGTTGTTGGAACTGGTTATGTTGGATTGGTTACAGGTACCTGCTTTGCTGAAACAGGGAATTCAGTTACCTGTATTGATATTGATGCTATGAAAATTGAAAAACTTTCCGGCGGTCAGATCACAATTTATGAACCGGGTCTTGAAAAACTTTTTTTGAGAAACCAAAGGGAAGGAAGACTGAAGTTTACTACAAATCTGGAAGAAGGAATTCAGGATGCAAAAGTTATATTCCTTGCACTTCCCACTCCTCCCGGTGATGATGGCACGGCGGATCTTAAATATATATTAAGTGTGGCAGAAGATTTAGGAAAAATAATCAAACCCGGCGATTATAAAATTATTATTGATAAAAGTACAGTTCCTGTTGGTACTGCTGAAAAAGTTAGAGATATCATTTTAAAGAGTGCTGTTAAAGCCTCGCCTAATGGTGGAGATTTAGAAAGGGCCTTTGATGTTATCAGCAATCCTGAGTTTTTAAGAGAAGGGGTTGCCGTGGAAGATTTCATGAAGCCTGACAGGGTAGTGATAGGAACCCAATCCGAAAAGGCAAGGAAGATTATGGCCGATTTATTTGCGCCATTTCTCCGCCAGGGGAATCCGATAATTTTTATGGATGAAAAATCGGCTGAGCTTACAAAATATGCTGCCAATTCATTTCTTGCCACAAAGATCTCTTTCATGAATGAGATAGCCAGATTGTGTGAGTTAATGGGAGCTGATGTGGATATGGTACGTCGGGGAATGGGAAGTGATGATAGAATTGGGAAACGATTTTTATTCCCCGGTATTGGTTATGGAGGAAGTTGTTTTCCAAAAGACGTAGAGGCATTATCCAGATCGGCAGCGGAAGTTGATTATGATTTTAAGATTCTGAATGCTGTAATGAAAGTGAATGAGAATCAAAAGCTGTACCTGGTACCACGAATAAAAAAATATTTCAATAATAATTTAAAAGGAAAGAAGATTGCGATATGGGGTTTGGCGTTTAAACCCAACACAGATGATATCCGGGAAGCGCCGGCTCTTTATATTATTGAAGAATTACTGAGGCAAGGCGCTGCAATTTCAGCATTTGATCCTGAAGCAATGAAAAATGCAAAGGAACTGACAGGTATTAAAATAGAGTTTGCAGAAAATCAGTATGATGCTTTAATGGGTTGTGATGCATTGCTGATTGCTACAGAGTGGAATGAATTCAGAACCCCGGATTTTGATAAGATGAAAAGCCTGATGAAAAACAAAGTGATATTTGACGGCAGAAATGTTTTTGATCTTGAACAGATGAAAGGACTTGGATTTTATTATGAAAGCATCGGTAGAAAAACGATTGTACCTTAACTCCTGCTTATGGAAAGAAAAAAAGTTTTAATTACCGGAGCTGCCGGTTTTCTCGGCTCACATCTTTGCGACCGGTTTATAAAAGAAGGTTATCAGGTAATTGCCATGGATAATCTTATTACGGGTGACATGAGAAATATTGAGCACCTGTTGGGTTTTGAACAATTCGAATTTATTCATCATGATATTACAAAGCATATAGAAATTCAGGGTAAGCTTGATTATATCCTTCACTTTGCCTCTCCCGCCAGCCCGATTGATTACTTAAAAATCCCAATTCAAACGTTGAAAGTGGGAGCTTTAGGAACTCACAATTGTCTCGGGCTTGCTAAGGCAAAAAAAGCAAGGATCCTGGTAGCATCAACCAGTGAAGTGTATGGAGATCCACAAGTGCATCCTCAAAATGAAGATTATTGGGGTAATGTAAATCCTGTTGGTCCGCGGGGAGTGTATGATGAAGCAAAGCGGTTTATGGAATCCATTACGATGGCTTACCATAATTTTCATGGACTGGATTCCAGAATTGCCCGGATATTTAATACCTATGGGCCAAGGATGCGTTTGAATGATGGCAGGGCATTGCCTGCTTTCATAGGGCAGGCGTTAAGGGGTGAAGACATCACCGTATTCGGAGATGGATCGCAAACAAGAAGTTTTTGTTTTGTTGATGATTTGATAGAGGGTATTTACCGGTTGTTGTTAAGTAATTATCATTTACCCGTAAATATTGGAAACCCGGATGAAATATCTTTAAAAGCATTTGCTGAAGAGATATTGGCATTAACGGGAAACAAAGTAAAGATCGTTTATAGGCCATTGCCTGTTGATGACCCGAGGCAAAGGCAACCGGACATAACAAGGGCTAAAAATATTCTGGGTTGGGAACCCAAAATAAAAAGAAAAGAAGGATTGAAAATAACATATGACTATTTTAATACGTTACCATCTGAAGAATTGACAAAATTACCTAAGGAATTTATTAGCAATAAATAATCAAACTGAATTTTTTCAGATATGTATAAAGAACTAATTGACAAAAAAGCAAAATTGGCCGTAATAGGGTTAGGTTATGTAGGGCTTCCCATCGCATTGGAATTTGCCAAAAAAATACAGGTTATCGGGTTTGATATTCATGAAGGGCGAATTGAAATGATGAAGAAAGGCATTGATCCCAGTAATGAAATGTCAAAAGAGGATTTTGAAAATTGTGATATTAATTTTACATCCAAAATAGATGAATTAAAAGAAGCAAATTTTTTTATAGTGTCAGTGCCTACGCCGGTGGATCATCACAAAGTTCCTGACCTTAGTCCCATTAAGAAAGCTTCAGAAATAATTGGGAAAGTATTGAAGAAAGGAGATTATGTAGTATTTGAATCAACAGTATATCCCGGTTGCACAGAAGAAGATTGTTTGCCGATCATTGAAAAATTATCAGGGTTAAAGTGCATCAGGGATTTTAAACTTGGTTATTCACCTGAAAGAATCAACCCGGGTGATAAGACGCATACGCTTTCTAAAGTTATAAAAGTGGTTTCAGGATGTGATGCAGAATCGCTGGAAGCAATTGCAGAAGTATATGAATTGGTGGTGACTGCCGGCGTACATAAAGTATCGTCCATAAAAGTAGCCGAAGCTGCCAAGATTATAGAAAATACTCAGCGTGACCTGAATATCGCCTTAATGAATGAACTCTCCATCATATTTGAAAAAATGGGGATTAACACCTTCGAAGTATTGGAGGCGGCAGGTACAAAATGGAATTTTTTAAATTTTTATCCCGGTCTTGTAGGAGGTCATTGTATAGGAGTGGATCCGTATTACCTCACTTATAAATCAAGTGAACTGGGCTTTGATTCAAAAGTTATTCTTGCAGGCCGTTATATCAATGATGGAATGTCTTTATATGTAGCAAGACGGATTGTGCGACATATTACAAAGAATGTGGCGGATGTAAAATCCGCAAAAGTTTTGATAATGGGAGCAACATTTAAGGAGAATGTGAGTGATATCAGAAATTCAAAAGTAATGGATGTAGTAAAAGAGCTTCGATCGTTTTCAGTTAATGTGGATGTACATGACCCGTTTGCTTCTTCTGAAGAATTGATGGATGAGTATGGATTTGGGTTGACTGAAATAAATGGAAGTGATTACGATGCGGTTATTATGGCAGTATCCCATGCTCCATACGCAAAATTAGACAGCGGCTTTTTTGAATCTATTACCAAACCACATGCAGTGATCTATGATTTGAAAGGGATCTTTCGAAATAAAATTAATAACAGAACTTACTGGAGTTTATAACTATGCCGTTTATTAAAACCGATTTTCCCGGGCTGTTGATTTTTGAACCAGTTGTTCATGAAGATGACAGGGGATATTTTTTTGAATCTTATAATCGGGAAATTTTCCATCAGAAAGGTGTTGATATAAATTTTGTACAGGATAATCAATCGTTATCAGAATACGGTGTTATCCGGGGACTGCATTACCAAATGAATCCTTATGCGCAAAGCAAACTCATCAGGGTTTTATCAGGAAAAATTCTGGATGTAGTAGTAGACATCCGAATAGGGTCACCCACATTCGGAAAAAGTTTTGAGCTTGAACTTTCGGCAGAGAACAAAAAACAACTTTTTATTCCAAAAGGGTTTGCACATGGCTTTTCTGTACTAAGTGAAAAAGCTGAAGTTTTTTATAAATGTGATGATTTTTATAAAAAAGAAAGTGAAGCCGGTATTTGCTTCAATGATCCGGCCTTATTTATTGATTGGAAAATTCCAGCGGGTAAAGAAATTATTTCTGAAAAAGATAAATATTTCCCTCTCTTTGATAAATGCAAAAACAATTTTGTGTTTGAAGGATGAAATCAAAATCCCGGATATTAGTAACAGGAGCCAATGGCCAGTTGGGAAAGGAGTTAAAAAATATTGCTCATTCGTTTCCTCAATATGAGTTTACTTTTCTATCAAAAGAAGATCTACCTGTACACCATTTTGAATTAGTGAGAATTTATTTTAATACCCTGAAGCCTGATTTTTGTATTAATTGCGCCGCTTACACAGCTGTTGACAGAGCTGAGGAAGAAAAAGTTCTGGCTTTCCAGGTCAATGGCGAAGCTGTAGGAGTGTTGGCAGCAATATGTAAAGAAAAACATTCAAAATTTCTGCATGTTTCTACTGATTATGTTTTTGATGGAAAAGAAAACAAACCTTATTCTGAAAATTTTTCAACTCACCCATTAAATATATATGGAGCTTCGAAACTGGAAGGAGAAAAACAAGCCATACAATTAAATCCTGAAGCAGTTATCATTCGTACTTCATGGCTTTATTCTGCATATGGAAAAAATTTTGTAAAGACAATGATGAAGCTCCTAACTGAAAAAACTGATATCAGGGTGGTGAATGACCAGTTTGGCTCCCCTACCTATGCAGCCGATTTGGCGGAAGCAATTATGAAAATAATTTCCAGTAATGAATGGATACCGGGCATATTTCATTTCAGTAATGAAGGAGTAATTTCCTGGTATGATTTTGCAACAGGCATAAAAGAAATTACAAAAAGCAATGGAATTTTGATTCCGGTTACCACTTCTGAGTTTCCTTCAAAAGCAGAGAGACCAAAGTTTTCTGCTTTAGATAAAACAAAAATCCAGGAGAAATATCATATCCAATTAAAAAACTGGAAAGAAAGTTTATCAGAATGCATAATGCAAATTGAAAAGCACAGCTAATTTAATCGCCTTAATTATTTTACTGCAGTAATTTCAGTTTTTCCAAATTTTGATTCCGTTTTTACAACTCCGAAACCCGGGGCGAACCATTCAGTAACATCCGATTTTATGGGAATTCCGATCCCTGCAATTTTAGTTGTGATTTTATTTTTGGAGATGATTTTAAAACATTCCCATGTTCCGGCCGTTGTAGTAACACTTTCTTTCACTTCCACTTTTCTTTCTGTAATACTGACATCAATCGATGAGTTCATTCCTCCACCAGTTTGATAATTCAAAGTGAATTGCCCGTCTTTCAGATCGTCTCCTGCTGCCATTGAAGCGGGGTATTCAAGATACACATCACTTGCATTGGCCGTACCATTTCCCATCTGTTCCTGTTGTGCGGAGGGAATAAAAATTTTCATGTCCATCATCATTACTCCGTTCATGCATTTTACATTATTAACGGCCTTATTTATGCTTTTTCCTTTACTATCGAAAAATTCAGAGTTAATAATCGATGAAATAGTATTCCCGTTTTTATTTACATTAGAAATGGTGTAAATATTTTTCCCTGACTCTTTTCCTTTACTGTTGGTTATGGTCATTTCAATGGTCTTATTGTTTTGCAGGTAATAAAAATTGCCACATTCCTGTGAAAAGGAAAACAATCCGGATAAAATTAAAAGCAGTGGAAAAAATGATTTCATAAATTTAGTTTTAACTGAAACAGGAATTAATATTTGCTAAAGTTAGGAATGATTATTCCTGTTTAAAAATCTTGCTTCTTCATTGTTAATAGTTTTTTCTGATATATGCCTCCACCTGTACCGGGCAGACCATTTATGAGATTTGCCTTCAGCAACTGTTGCAATCATATCGCCGATTATAGGTCCCATTTTAAATCCATGCCCGCTGCCCCCTGTTCCTATTGTCAAACCTTTTATTTCGGGATGGTTGTCTATCCAAAAATGACCATCAAACGTATCGGTATAGCAGCATCGGCGTGTATAAACAATTGGGTCATTTACAAGTGCAGGTAATGACTCCTTTAAAAAATTTTTCAATTGAATAATATCATTTTCATAGACTACCCTTTCATCTTTTTCAGGGTCATTAATTTCAATTCCTTTTCCATGGTTCGCAATCTTTACAACTTTTTCTTTAGGATGAAATGGAAAACCATACCAACCGGTGTTGGAAATGTCTGCAGCAATTACAGAAAGATGCGGGTAGGAAAAAAAATCCGGTTGACTGGGTTTCAAATGAAAAACCGGATGCCCGGTTATTTTTATATATGATTTCAGACCAGGAACCAGAAACGGAGAAAGATTGCCGGCACATACTATTACATGACCTGCATTGAAAGTATTGCCTTCTTTTGTTATAACTCCTTCTGCTTTGTTATTATTAATTTTTATTTCCCCGGCAGTTTGCTCTTCATGAATATTTATTCCTAATTGTACAGCATATTTTGTAAGAGTTTCAATAACCCTGCCTGACTCAGCATACCCGCCGATTTTATGATAGAAAGCATCAGTATACTGATCATGATTGATTGAAGGGAATAATTTTTTCCGTTGTTCTATATCTAATCGCTCAGGTTGATAACCTTTTTTTAATAAGTTGAAGTAACTGGCCGATTCAAAACCCGATGAATCTTTTTCTAACAAACTTCTTGAAAGCAGAAGAAACCCAACTTCATGAAACAGGCTATCATTAAAAAAATCATTCCATTCTCTCCAGACAGGAAGACATTCCTCCACCATCGTCATATATTCTATATCCGTTCCGTATTCCATACGGATGATTTTGCTGATGTCTGTTGATTCAGCCAAAGGATGGGGAATTTTGCCGGGGTTCAATACGCCGACCGAATAATTTCTTTTTCTCAATTCTATAGCGGTAGTTATTCCGAATATTCCGGCGCCAAGGATCAGAAAATCGTATTTCTTCATGTTGAATAATCAATACTTCATTCAAAGTAATGTTTTACTCTTGAATAAAAAAAGCCATCCCGATTTATAATCAGGATGGCTCGGGATTCTTGTTGACCCATAAGGATTTCCTGCCTGACTGCGTCACGCAGGCAGGGAACCTGACAGACAAAATGAAAAAAAAAGTCAGAGAAAAACCTCTGACTTATGTTGACCAAATAGGATTCCCTGCCTGACTGCGTTACGCAGACAGGGAACCTGACAGACAGAATGAGAATAAAAAAAGTCAGAGAAAAACCTCTGACTTATGTTGACCCATAAGGATTCGAACCTTAACTGACTGAACCAAAATCAGTAGTGCTACCATTACACCATGGGTCAGCCTCAACATTCCTTTCGGAACGGGGAGCAAAAATAAGGTTTGAGTGCCTGATGCCCAAATGGATTTTTTATAATTAATGAAATGTTTTTAAATAAAACCTGTTCTTTATTTGGAATATTATTTCCGGAGTAAAAAATTTATTCTTTAAGAGTTGCTTTTAAAAGCATGGTAATAATAAATAATGGCAGGATCATAATCATACTACTGATATAAAACGGCAGGCTGTAATGTGCAGAAAACATGGATGTTCCAAGTGGAGGACCGATAACCCTTGCCAGTGATGAAAAACTTTGGTTAGCCCCCAGTACCTGTCCAATAGAATAAGAAGGGGCAATTTTACTCAGCCAACTTGTAACAGCCGGAGTAATGCAGGCATTACCAAAAGATAACACAGTGCAGGCAAAAAGTTCCCAGGGTAGAAATGAGCCTCTTGGCGGCATTGGTATGGCTGCAAGGCCAATACCCATAATGACAGATCCACTGATGATCATTTGCCGGGAAGAGAATCTTTTTGCAATCCGGCCAATAAAAAATCCCTGGAAAATGGCTGAGGTTATTCCAATAAATGCAAAAACATAGGTGGCTTGCTTAACTGTCAGCCCGTATTTTTCTTTCCATAATAATCCGCTCGTTATTTGCATAATGCTGAAGGCAACTACATAAGAAAAAAACAACCACATCAACTGGTTGAAGACAGGTTGTTTTATCCAATGAATAATTTGAATGAAAGGATTGAAGTTTCTTTTTTTATTTGGGTTAATCTGCTGGTTGCTTTCTTTTAAAAAGAAATAAGCGCTGATCAGGTTTGCAGCATTAAGAATGGCAGCACCCATACCTACCCAGAAGGCAGATCCTTCACCACTCCAATCTTTCAATACACCTCCAATATAGGGTCCTGCAACAAAACCGATCCCGAACATAGCCCCCACCATTCCCATATTTTTTGTTCTGTCTTCCGGCCTGGAAATATCTGCCATATATGCCTGGGCAACACTGATGTTAGCGCTGCCTGTACCGGCAATAAAACGTGCAAGAAAAAGAGTGAAGAAACCGGAAACAAAGCTTAAGAGAATGTTTGAACAAAAGGTTATAAAAATGCTGATCAGCATTACTGGTTTTCTTCCTTTGCGGTCACTCATACTCCCCCATAAGGGATTACAGAAAAAATTCATGGCGGCAAAAATGGCTACACAAACTCCTACAATCACATCCTTCAGGTGCATTTCTTTTACAAAATAAGGCAGCACAGGAAACAGCATACTGAAACATACCATATCAATAAAAACTGTAAAAAGAAGAACTGCTTTTTGTTTGGTCATTTTGGAGTGTAGCTATTAGCTTTTAGCGATTAGCCATTAGCTAATCAGTTATTAAGTTAAATTTATTTTTTATTCTGTAATGAGGAACTAAATGCTGTTAACATTTTTTCTTCTTCCATTAGTTGGTTTAATGTTTCAACAATAAGAGGTTGTTTGCTGCAATTAATTTCTTTTGCAATCAATAATTGTGTTTCAAGTTCAAAACATGAACCTGATGAAATTTCTATAAACCTGTTATAGTCTTTGTCGCTGCTTCTGCTGCTTCCCTCTGCTATATTTGAAGGAATGGAAATACCTGACTTATTTATTTGCAGGCCCAAACCAAATTTTTCCTGTTGAGAAAATGATTCAGTGATCCGGCAACTATTAACTGCAATTTGAAATCCTTTTTGCCAGACTCTTAGTTCTTTAAAATTTCTCATAAAATGTATTTAATGGTTTTTTAAAAGCTAAAAGCTAACGGCTAAATGACAATGGCTGTTGTTTCTCTTCCCGTTCTTTCAATTCTTTTATCTTGTCTAAAGCGCCAGCCACCACATCACACATAATTGTATAAAGGGCTCCATGTTTAGGATTGGCAAAAATATATTCCAACGCTTCATTTTCATTTGCAATGGTTATTGTTGGAATACCGGGTTTTACTTTCTCAATTCCTTCTTTTAATAATCCGATAATTTCTTCTGCGGTTCTTCCTCTCAGGTTTTTATCACAACGAATAATGATCTCATCAAAATAATTTGCAGAAATTTCTCCTAACTCCCTTATGTCTTCATCACGGCGATCGCCGGTACCGCTGATTACTCCGATACGTATTGGATAATCCAGCTTGCTTACAAAATCACAAAGCAATTTGAGGCCATGGGGATTGTGTGCAAAGTCAGCCAGTATAGTGAAATTTTTGAAATGGAAAAAATTTAACCTGCCCGGAGTAAGGCTTTCACTTGGAATAAAAGTTTGCAGTCCGGTTCTTATATCTTCAATCGTAATATCGCGGAATAAGTAAGCGGCTAGTACAGCGGGTAAACAGTTGTTGATATTGTGAACTGCTTTCGCTTCGTAAGTGAGTGGAATATTCTTTGCAGGTAACACTCGTATTTTCCAATTCCCCTTCATAATAGTTACATATCCGTTTTCAAACACACAGGCTAATCCGTTTTCAGCAGCATGTTCTTTTATTCTCGGATTATTTTCATCCATGCTGAATAATGCAATATTACATTTGAGATCATCTTTCATTTTATATACGAGATCATCATCGGCATTCAATACAGCATATCCATGAGGAAAAACTGTTTCAGGTACTACTTCTTTTACTTTTGCCATTGCTTCTACACTATAAATTCCACCCAGCCCAATATGATCAGCCGCTACATTGGTTACTACGGCTATTTCACAATTCTGAAATGCAAGACCGCTTTTTAATATTCCACCCCTTGCACATTCCAATACTGCAAAATCAACAGTGGGATCTTTTAAAACAAATGCGGAAGAAATTGGTCCGGTACAATCCCCTTTCATCATCAATTGGTTTTGGATGTAAACACCATCTGAAGTAGTATAACCAACTTTTTTTCCTGCACTTTTTGCAATATGAGATATAAGTCTGGTAGTAGTTGTTTTTCCATTGGTACCGGTAACGGCAATAATGGGTATTCTTCCTGCACTTCCTTTTGGGAAAAGCATATCAACAACAGGTTCCGCAACATTTCTTGGTAAACCTTCAGATGGTTCAATATGCATTCTGAATCCAGGCGCTGCATTTACTTCCAGTATAGCGCCGCCAATTTCTGCTACAGGAGATCTTAAATCATTTACCATTATATCAATACCACAAATATCCAGTCCGATAATTTTTGCAATGCGTTCAAACATGAACACATTGGCAGGGTGTACTTCATCTGTTACATCAGTCGAAGTACCTCCTGTTGAAAGATTAGCGGTAGGTTTCAATAAAACTCTTTCACCTTTTTTCGGAATTGTTTGCAGAGTATAACCTACATCGTCCAGCATTTTTTGCGTAAACTGGTCAATGGTAATTTGTGTCAATACTTTTTCATGACCATAACCACGGCGTGGGTCTTTATTGGTTTCATCAATCAACCACTGAATATTATTCTTTCCGTTTCCCACAACAGATGCAGGTGTACGTAATGCAGCGCAGATAAATTTGTAGTTTATAACAAGGCATCGGAAATCAAAACCTGTTATAAATTTTTCAACGATTACATTTCTTCCATACTCTTTTGCTGCTGCCAATGCTTTCACAGCCTGTTCCCAGGTATTGATATTGGTGGTGTTTCCTTTTCCATGATTGCCATCAATTGGTTTTATCACTAATGGATAACCGTATTTTTCAATAGCTTCTTTTAATCCTTCTTCTGTTCTTACCACGGTGCCTCCTGGCACAGGAATTTCTGCGGCTTCCAAAAGCAATTTTGTTTCTTCCTTATCACAGGCAATGTCCACGGCAATATTGGAGGTAGTGGATGCAATCGTTGCACGGATTCTTTTTTGATTTACTCCATATCCTAACTGTACCAGGCTTTGTTTATTCAATCGTATATAAGGAATATTTCTTTTTGCTGCTTCTTCCACAATACAACCGGTAGAAGGTCCAAGTCTGGTATCCTCCCGGATTTCTCTCATCTTCTGAATATCATCTGCCAGGTTATACTCCTCCTCAAAAATTAATGCATGCGCAATTCTTACTGAAGCTTTTGCTGCATATACACCTGCATCTTCTTCCATATAACTGAAGACAACATAATAAATACCTTCTTTTTCTCCTTCGGGTGTACGGGTTCTTCCAAAGCCGGTATCCATACCTGCCAGTGTTTGAATCTCAAGAGCAATATGTTCAATCACATGACCCATCCATGTCCCTTCATCGACCCTTTCAAAAAAACCTCCGGGTTTTCCCACACTGCACCGATGCTCGTAAAGAGAGGGCAACATTTTTTCAAGCCGTTCCCGGAATCCCGGAATCTTGTTTGTTGGCATATTTTCTTTTTCTTCCAGGTCCAGCTTCATCTGGATTAGTTTTGTGCGGCGAACACTCCAATAGTTTGGCCCTTTCAGCACTTTTATTTCGAGTATTTTCATATAAAAAAAATTGTTAAGCCCTGTCTGCCGGCAGGCAGGTTGGAAGATAGTTTTTTTTAATAATGT
>JAHEZE010000006.1:54263-55543 GCA_023251235.1 Sphingobacteriales bacterium
GATCTGGCAAGTGAAGAAGATTTCTGGTATTATATTCAGCAATCATTTACAGTATCACCTTCACTGATTAATTTAAATAATGGAGGAGTATCACCGGCACCTAAAACTGTACAGGATGCCATGAAACGGTACTATGATTATTGCAACGAAGCGCCGAGTTACTATATGTGGCGCATTCTTGATCAGGGCCGTGAACCTCTTCGAAAAAATCTGGCAAAGATGTCTGGTTGTGATACAGAAGAAGTGGTCATCAACCGGAATTCATCAGAAGGATTGGAAACCGTCATTTTTGGAATGCAACTGAAAGCCGGCGATGAAGTGGTGGCTGCCAAACAGGATTATCCCAATATGATTAATGCGTATAAGCAAAGGGAATTAAGGGATAAAATAAAAATGGTCTGGATAAATCTTGAACTGCCCAGTGAAGATGAAAATTATCTGGTAAACCAGTATGTAAAAGCTTTTACTCCAAAAACTAAAGTGGTTCATATCACTCATATCATAAATTGGAACGGTCAAATTCTGCCGGTAAAGAAAATTGCTGCTGAAGCACATAAAAGAGGAATTGAAGTAATAGTAGATGGGGCTCATAGTCTCTTTCATTTCGATTTTAAAATAACTGACCTCGACTGTGATTATTTTGCTTCCAGTTTACATAAGTGGCTATATGCACCAATCGGCAGCGGTATGTTATATGTGCGGAAAGAAAAGATAAAAAGTATTTATCCTTTGTTTGCGATGGACGATCCATTGAAAGATGATATCAGGAAATTTGAAGCGTTGGGTACAAGGCCCATGTTTATTGAGCAGGCTATTGGCAAGGCACTTGAATTTCATGAAATGATCGGCAACGAAAGAAAAGAAAAAAGATTACATTATCTTAAAAACTACTGGTTCGAAAAAGTAAAAAATATTCCTAAAGTGGAATTGCATACATCTTTTCATCCTAAATGGGGTTGCGCAATCGGCAGTGTATCCGTGGAAGGAAAGAAGGCGGAAGATTTAGATAGTTTTTTACTGAATAATTATAAAGTACATGCGGTGGGTATTAATTGGGAAAACATACATGGCCTTCGGGTTACGCCAAATGTATATACTACGCTGGGCAATCTTGACGTGTTAGTGGAGGGGATCAGTGCGTTTTCAAAGGTTTAAATAGTTAATACCGGTATTCTTTGTAAAATATGAAGATTAAATTATTTCTCTTTTTATTAATCATTTTTTTTTTCAACATTCTTATCAGCTCAGGAATTTACGCTGGCAAAAATGATCTCTTTTCA
>JAHEZE010000054.1 GCA_023251235.1 Sphingobacteriales bacterium
TATTATATTTCGAGGGAATTTTTAATTCCTTAAAAAAATCATTTATGTACATCGTCTTTGAAGAGTCGATGATAAAATTTTCTTTTAATGCATTGTATAAACCATTCCCTAGTTTTTCTTCATAGGCTATGGGGACTTTTCCGGCAAGTCTTTCTGTAAGAAAAGGAAGAAACCATAAATAGGCTGCAGCCATCAATACAAAAAAGATAGCAAGCACTTTGATCATTCCAACAACATTTTTATTTACTGCCCTGCTGATCCATGATTTTTCGCGGTGTCTGAAAATTTCTTCCAGTTTTTCTGCAAACTCTTTTGAATCTACTTCAATGGTTTGTACCGGGTAGCTGCCGCATCTTACAATTGCCTGCCCTCTTTTCCAGAAATTATCCCGGATGATTTGTTCGTATGGCCAGTAAATAACCTTCGGATCACCTGAGTCATCTTTAATACCGATACTGATCTTATCTTTTAAAAGAAGAATGGTAGCTTCCTGTTCATGGCTGCCTTGCAGGTAATATTTCCCAAAAAAGGCATCCATATTATAATGAAGAGGCTCCGAAATATTTATGTAATACTTCAGGAAGTTGAATACCCGATGCTGATTGATTATTTTCCAGTAAACTGGCAACAATACGCGGCAAGGCTAAAGAGCTGCCATTAAGAGTGTGTACCAGTTGCATTTTACCATTGCTGTCTTTAAAACGAATTTTCATCCTGTTGCTTTGAAAGACTTCGAAGTTGGAAACAGAACTTACTTCCAGCCATTTTTCCTGGGCAGCGCTGAAAACTTCAAAGTCATAGGTTAGGGCAGATGCAAAACTCATATCGCCGCCACAGAGTTTTAAAATACGGTATGGAAGTTCTAAGTTATTCAATAACCTTTCTACATGGCTTATCATTTCTTCATGGGCATCATCACTTTTTTCCGGATGCACTAACTGCACGATCTCCACTTTATCAAACTGGTGAACACGGTTCAAACCCCTAACATCTTTTCCGAAACTTCCCGCTTCTCTTCTGAAACAAGGAGTATATGCTGTCATCTTTATTGGCAGGTCAGATTCTTTTATAATTTCATCTCGGTAAATATTGGTAACCGGAACCTCCGCTGTTGGGATTAAATAAAAATTATCAGCTGGCATATAATACATCTGTCCTTCTTTATCGGGCAGTTGGCCTGTTCCGTATGCAGTAGCTTCATTGACCATCAGCGGAGGAAGATATTCTGTATAACCGGCAGCCGTATTAAAATCAAGAAAGTATTGTATCAATGCCCTTTGTAGTTTGGCTCCTTTTCCTTTGTACAAAGGGAAACCGCTGCCGGTCAGTTTTGCACCGGTTTCAAAATCCACGATACCATATTTTTTTATCAAGTCCCAATGAGGTATTGATCCGCCTGGTAAATTGGGATCAGTTCCACCAGCCCTTACTACAATATTATCTTCCGGTGTTTTTCCGGGAGGTACTTTTTCTGAAGGAAGGTTGGGAATCAATATAAGTGTGTCCAGCAATTTTTTTTCAAGCAGAACTAATTTTTCATTGATAGGTTGCAGTGAAGATTTTAGTGCAGCTACTTCAGATTTTTTATTTTCAGCATCTTCCTTAAGTCCTTTAGACATCAATTGTCCAATTTCTCTGGAAATACTATTTACTTTGGCTTGAGATGTTTCAAATTCATGCTGTAGTTTTTTTCTTTCATCATCCAGATCCAATATTTCATCAATAAGATTTAGTTCTGTAAAATTTTTTACAGCCAGTCTTTTTTTTACCAGTTCGGTATTATTTCGGATATACCCTATCTGCAACATTTATTTTCAATTTGCAGCAAAGGTAGTTTTTGATATGGAGACCAGCAACGCAGTTTGAAAGTCAACAAAAAAGCAAAATCAATTACCTGTATTTTTCAAGTAATCAATAATTTTTCTTTCCTCAGTTTCAGTAATATTTGTCCTTACCCTCATGTGACTTCCGATAATGTCCCAATTAGCGCTGCTGAATTCTCCCGGTCCCGGAGGGTTATGACATCGTCCGCAGTTTTCTCCCCATAACTGTGTTCCCGTTTTGTCGTTTATTTTTTGAGAGACTGCACAACCGCTGATGCTGAATATTCCAAAAGAGACTAACAGTACCAGAATAAATATTATAGCAAAATATTTTTTCATTTTCTTTAATTTAATTGTTAAAAACCAAATACAACTTGTGCCAGAAAAATCTTGGGTTCATCTTTTTGATTTTGGAAAGTAAATTTGACGAGGCTATTCCATTTCAACCAATAATCAAGAGAAATATCAAATTGATGAGTATCTCCACCTCCCCAGGGTGCTCCAACAGGCCTATTGAATTGTGAAAATCTTGCAGCTAATTCAAGATTATGAAAAAATGCATTATGAACATGAGATGGTCGTAAGCAACCTGCAAAATAATATGCTGATGGAGAATTTTTAAAAGTATAGGGATCATCGTTTTCATCATAATATGTTGCTTTGTCCACTTTCTGATGTTTCCATTCAGCCATGATTTTAAGATCACTTTGTATTCCTGTTAAATGAACATAATAATTAAGATCAAAAGCCTGCATATGAACTCCTGTATTCTTATATTGTGTTAAAGGATCTCCGGTTTTATTTTTATTTTGAAATGAAAAAGCAACTTCCAGGCTTGAATTGCTAAAGGGTAGAATTCCGATACGGCCTCCAATAGCTTTCGATTTATTATTACCGACATATCCCTCATATTCAAATTGTCCCGCATTTTCAAACTTGTTATCCGGTAAATTCTCAAGATCAGTTAACAATATCGGTCCATTAGAAAGATATAATTCATAATTAAGTTTTGCATCGCCAACACCAAAGCCACCTTGTGCGCCAATTCCTACTTCATTCATTGCGCCAATCCCTCCGTCACCAAATCCAACGGGGCTATTAGCAAACCGGTTAATAAATCCTTCACCAAATCGGCCTCTGTAAGCACCGAACTTAGGAAGAAAACGACCTGCATGAAGTGTTAGATACTTATTCACCATATAACACATGTTGGCATATTCCAGTCCGATATCAAGAGAACCTCCACCCGTTTCAAATTCCGGTTCCGCTTCTACAAAAAGTTTATCAGAAATTTTCCATAAGAATATGGGTTTAAAATTTACCTCCCCGAATTGATTATTATTTTTTTCTGAAAAAAATGTCATTTCTGCATTACCAAAAATGGCAAATTTATTTTGCCCGTCTTTTGAAGACTCCATTGAAGAACTCAAGCTGCTGTTAGCAGGTAATTGTGCCTTCAACAAAGTGATACAAAGAAGAGACAGCAGGGTTAAAAATGTTTTTTTCATGATTTTTTATTTTGGCGTTTTAGCTAAAGTGCGTATATAATTAACAACTTGCCATCTTTGAGTGACGGTAAGTACTTTTAAATAAGAAGGCATGGGATTATTACCGGTAGTTATAATCCAGAATATAGCACCGTCTTTCTGGTTCTGAACAAAGGCTGATGTATGATCAGCAGGTGGTTTAGGTAACCCTGGTGCGGCAATTCCATCACCTTTGCCTTTTGATCCGTGACAGGTAACACAAAATTGTGTATATATTTTTTTTCCCTCTATTGTTGCCCCGGCAATCCCTTTTAAGGGATTAATAATTGTATCAGCCGAAGCGGGTGATGGAAATTTCCGATTTTGAGAATACGAGTCAGTAATAAGGAAAAAAAGGAAAAGACTTATTACTATTGATCTGTTAAGCGTTGGTTTATTAATTTTTAAGTAAAACATTTAAGTAAGCTAATTTGTGAACAAATAATGATTCATGATAAAAAACATAATAAGACATGATTATTATCAATTGCACCTGTTTAGCTGTAATGTCATGAACCGGAGTTTGGATATATTGCACTAAAAATGACTGCATCCTTTTTAATTGTACCTATGTATAAATCAAGAAGGGATATACTGCTGCAGTTTTTCTTACATCAGTAAAAACAACATTATGATAGATCAAACCATGGTTACTACCAATATTGAATTAAACGGTTACCGGGTAATAAAAACCCTCGGTATTGTAAGAGGAATTACTGTCCGTTCAAGAAGTATTTTTGGAAATATTGCCGGAGCGTTTCAAATACTATTTGGAGGAAATATTACCATTTATGCAGATCTCTGCGAAAGGACAAGAGAAGAAGCATTTCAGCTAATGATGCAGCATGCCTCGGAAAGAGGGGCCAATGCTATTATTAATATGCGCTATGATGCCAATGATGTAATGGGTGGAGTTACGGAAGTGCTTGCATATGGTACAGCAGTGCAGGTAGAAAAAATTAACTGAGTTTTCTTCCCGTGTAAATCTGCTTTTACCAACTAATGTGCTTCTTATCTTTGCCGCGATGAATATACAGGATGATCTTCAAACAAGATGGTGGGCATTAGAAGCAAAACTGGTAGAACGGTTCGGCAAAAAGCCCGACCTTGAAACAATTTTATTTCTTATCGGCATCCAGGAATTCGGGCAGCTAAAAGAAAAATTTACTAAGGAACAAAAACAGGATCTGATGCATGTGGCAGTTTGCAGCCTTTTTTCCCAAAGCGGGTATTATATATTGGAAGGAAAAGATGATGAAGGCTGGCCACATTTTCGTCAACTGAAAACAATGCCAGAAATGAATATGACAGAACAGGAAAATTTTCTGAAAGATCATGTGCTTCTTTATTTTGAAACTCATGATTTTTAAAAAATATAATATGAAACGCTGGATTGTCTTATTGCTAAATTGCTTAATTGTTATAAGTCTCTCTGCACAAAAAGATTCTTCTATAAGAAAAAAAGAAAGAAGAAGAGATGTGTTGTTACAAACTTCAATGGGAGATATTGTTATTCGTCTTTCTGATTCCACTCCCCTGCACCGTGATAATTTTTTAAAGCTGGTAAAAGTTGGATTTTATGATAGTGTTTTATTTCACAGGGTTATTCAGAATTTTATGATCCAATCCGGAGATCCAAACAGTAAACAAGCAAAAGCTGGTCAGCCTTTGGGAAATGGTGGACCAGGATATTCCATTCCTGCAGAATTCAGAACAACTATTTTTCATAAAAAGGGGGTGATTGCCGCAGCAAGAATGGGCGATAATGTAAATCCTCAAAAAGCCAGCAGTGGCAGCCAGTTTTATATTGTGCAGGGAAAAATTTTTAATGATGCAGGACTTGACTCAATTGAAACATTCAGATTGAATGGAAGAAAAATTTCACCGGAACAGCGTGAAGTTTATAAGACTATCGGTGGAACGCCGCATCTTGACCAGGGATATACTGTTTTTGGAGAAGTAGTAAAAGGGCTGGAAGTAGTAGATAAAATTGCAGCTGTTCAAACCAGTAAAGCACAGGATCGTGACCGGCCGCTGCAGGATGTAAAGATTATTAAAGCAAAACTGATAAAAAGAAAAAGACGATAAGAATTCCGGGACGATGAACGGAGTCCCGAAGCAGGTTCGGGATAAACTCTGCAATTGTCGTTTAATCGGAGCCATGCAGCTGGTATCATAAAAATCCCGGTAAACTTTTTTTAGTTTTTAATTTTATTCACCCTGATTTCATAATCTTTGCAACTCTAAACCAAACATCATGAATTTTCCTGCTGATCTGCGATATACTAAGGACCATGAATGGATAAAATTGGATGGTCATGTAGCTACCATCGGTATCACTGATTTTGCTCAAAAAGAATTGGGCGATATAGTGTATGTTGAAGTAGAGACTATCGGCAAATTGTTAAAAGCCGGTGATGTATTTGGAACCGTGGAGGCGGTAAAAACTGTTTCTGATCTTTTTCTTCCGGTAGATGGGACGATTACTGAACTTAATCCTGCATTGGCTAATGCTCCTGAATTGGTAAACAATGATCCTTATGGTAAAGGATGGATGGTTAAAATGACAATTGTCAATCCTGTTGATGTAGAAGGACTGATGAATGCCACTGCATATGAAGCAGTGGTATCCTGAAATAAAATAATAATTTATTAAAAGCGGGTAGTTATATATCCGCTTTTTTATTAATTAATGCTTAAATGATAAACGCCACCAGCCTGAAGTCTTCTTTTTTACCCGCTATAAGTTGGTTCATTATAGTTACTGTACTCCTTTGCTTACCGGGAACAGAATTTCCAAAAATAAGCTGGCTGAATAAAATCTTCTTTGATAAATGGGTACACATTGGGTTATTTATGACTATGGTCATTTTCTGGTGCAGGGCATTTACTGATAAAAAAACATTGAATAAAAGTTTGAAAAAAACTTTTATTGCTATTATGATAATGAGTATTACCTATGGAATAATAATGGAAATAATACAGCATTATTTTATTCCATTCCGTTCTTTTGAAGCAGGAGATATATTGGCGGACAGTACCGGGTCATTGGTGGGATATTTATTCTCTTTCAGGAGGTATATAAAAAAATAGACCCCTGTGGAAACAGGGGTCGCAACCAAAACTAACTGCTTATGAGAAAATCGACTGCTTTATGCAAGAATTATTTTTTATATAACGCAAATTTACTGCCAATAGTATTATGCCCGGTGTTAATGAATGTTTAAAAGGATTTCCTAAGTAACATCACTTTGTTTTTGCCGGAAATCTTCTAAGAACTTCTTCAACCCGGCATTTTCATCAAATCAAAGAACCCCAATACTTAACGAAGAATCAATAACATTATTTAATACCCACAATAGAAAATTGTAACCTTTCAAAAAGGAATAATGACGTAGAAATGACATAATTCAAAAATTCCTGTAATTAAAAGAAATTAATCTCTGATCAGATTGAAAACCCTTTTGTTAATTCTGCTTTGCCAGCTTTTCCGAGTTTTCAGCAAATTGTAATGCATCAATAAACTCATTTATATCACCATTGATGACGGCAGGAAGATTATAAGAAGTAAGGTTGATCCGGTGATCGGTTACTCTTCCTTGCGGGAAATTATAAGTCCTGATTTTAGCGCTGCGGTCACCGGTACTTACCAGGCTTTTCCGGTGACGGGAAATTTCCTCCTCCTGCTTTCTTACCTGCTCTTCATAAAGTCTGGTACGAAGCATGCCCATTGCCTTTTCCCGGTTTCCAAGCTGACTTCGCTCTGTTTGACAAATAACAACAGTACCGGTTGGTATATGCGTCAGCATCACTTTTGTTTCTACTTTATTTACATTCTGCCCGCCAGCACCCCCGCTTCTTGCTGTTTCCATTTTTACATCTGCCGGGTTCAGTTCAAAATCTACTTCTTCGGCTTCGGGCATCACTGCTACGGTGGCGGCAGATGTATGTACACGGCCGCTGCCTTCCGTATCAGGCACCCTTTGCACACGATGCACACCACTTTCAAACTTCAGTGTCCCGTAAACATCTTCGCCTATTACTTCCAGCTGCACTTCTTTATAACCGCCAACCGTTCCTTCACTTTCGCTTAGGATAGCCGTCTTCCATCCCCGTCTTTCACAATAACGGATATACATTCGCAGCAGATCGCCGGCAAACAAACTGGCCTCATCGCCGCCAGTCCCGGCACGAATTTCAATAATGGCATTCTTTTCATCCTGCGGATCTTTTGGTATCAGCATTTGTCTTATGCCTGCCTCTAATTTTTCTTTTTTTTCTTCTGTCGGCGGTAATTCCTCTTTTGCCAATTCCCTCATCTCTTCATCATTTCCATTCAAAGCCTCTTTATAAAACAAAATATCTTCCAGCACTTTTTTATACTCGTTGTAGGCATTCACAATTTTCTCCAGACTGCGGTATTCTTTGCTGGTTTCAGTAAATCGTTTGTTGTTGCCCACAATTTCAGGGTTGGTGAGTGCAACTCCCAATTGGTCAAATCTTGCTTTTATGGCTTCTAACCTGTCTAACATATACAGTAAAAATTCCAAGTTTTTAAATCTCAAATTCCAATGGCCTGCAAAGTTAACAAGAATAGTTTTTTGGGATTTGGAATTTGTTTTTTGGAATTTTACAAAATGGCATACAGAAAATTCAAAGCAGATCAGTTATTTGATGGCTACAAACTGCACGGACCTGATACGGTATTAATAACAGATGAAAATGGTAAAGTCCTTGATCTTGTAAAGAGTTCCGAAGCAGGCGATAATGTTCAGGCTTTCGAAGGTATTATTTCACCCGGATTGATCAACTGCCATTGTCACCTCGAGCTAAGTCACTTGAAAAATGTGATTCCACCACATACAGGATTAATTAATTTTTTATGCTCGGTAGTAACCAAAAGAGATTTTGCGCCGGAGATCATTCACCAGGAAATAATGAAGGCTGAAAAAGAAATGGTTGATAACGGCATTGTAGCAGTTGGTGATATTGGCAATACAGCCGATACAATCGAATTAAAAAGTAAAAGCAAAATCCGATGGCATAATTTTGTGGAAGTCATCAGCTTTACCGACGAAAAAGCTGAAGAGAATATTGAGCATTATAAAAATGTATTGAAGCAGCTTAAAAACACTCAACACTCAACAATAAATATCCAACGCTCAAGTTTAGTTCCTCATGCCCCGTATTCAATCAGCCCTAAAACTTTTAGACTGATTAATGAATTAACAAATAATCAAATCATCTCTATCCATAACCAGGAGCATCCTGATGAAGATGAATTATACAAAACCGGCGGAGGTGACTACCTGAAGCTGTTCAAAATTTTTGGTATTAATAAATCTCCTTTCCCCGTTACCGGCAAGAGCAGCATTCGTTCTGTGTTACCTTTTTTCAATAATGGGCAAACCATTTTTCTTATTCACAATACTTTTATGCCGGAAGAAGATGTGGTATTTGCTAAGGAATATGCAAAGGAAAATGGATTAACATTGATATTGTGCCTTTGTGTAAATGCCAATCTCTATATTGAAAACAAAGTGCCACCGATTGAAATATTTATTAAATATAATTGTCCGATTGTTTTAGGAACAGATAGCTATAGCAGCAACTGGCAACTGAGTATTGCAAAAGAAATGGGTGCAATTAAAAATCATTTTCCTTCTCTGTCATCAGAAACTATTTTACAATGGGCCACTCGTAACGGTGCAAAAGCTTTGCAATGGGATGATGAGTTGGGAAGTTTTGAAAAAGGTAAAAGGCCGGGAGTGGTCTTATTGAAAAATGATTTGAGTGAATCAAAAAGAATACTCTAACACATTCCGACGGAATTAAATAATAACCCCATTTTGAAAATTATTACATGGAACTGCAATATGGCTTACCGGAAGAAAGCCGGTTTCATTCTTAAACATAAGCCGGACATTGTAATTGTTCCTGAGTGTGAACATCCGGACAAATTAAAATTCAATACCGGAACGCTTATGCCAACTGATATTTTTTGGTACGGCACTAATCCAAATAAAGGGCTTGGTGTATTCTCATACAGCAGCTATAGGTTTAAATTGCTTGCAACACATAAACCTGATTTTAGTATTGTATTACCCATTATCGTAACTGGTAAGAAATTGGATTTTACATTATTCGCTATCTGGGCAAATAATCCCCGGGATAAAAAGTATCAATATATAGGCCAGGTTTGGAAAGCGATAAATTATTATACTGATTTATTAAAAAATAAAAAAACTATTCTAATCGGCGATTTTAATAGTAACACAATCTGGGATAAACCACGACGAAAAGGGAATCACTCAACTGTTGTAGATTTTCTAAAAAGCAAAGGAATTCAAAGCACATACCATAAATTTTTCAATCAGCAACAAGGACATGAAGATCAAAAAACTTTGTTTATGTACAGGCATAAAGACAAATCATATCATATTGATTACTGTTTTGCTTCCAATGACCTTATTAAGAAAATTACCAGAGTGGAAGTAGGCACCTTTGATGAATGGAATGAATATAGTGATCATACTCCGCTTATTGTTACATTCAAACCCTAGCCTAATACCTCCCTCAAAACCGGCAGCGTTTTCATAGTTCCAAAGTCCTCAATATGCAAAGCATAATAAGTTTCGTAAGTATGTAAAAACTGGCGGCGAAAATCATGATTGAGTTTGATGTCCTCCAGTTCAGATGGCTGCATCACTTTTAATAATTCAATCGTTACTTCTGCCTGCTTGCCTTCAATAAAATCAGGATGATCAGGTTTAGTATAAGAAAACTGCCCTTCTCTTAAATCAAAAATCAAATTATTGGTTTCTTCAAAAGTCACCTTTAGGGGATTTGGGGGTTTAAACCCAAAGAAGTTGGTCAGGTGCAATGCAAAAAACAAAGGGAAATTTGCCATTACTGCATTATTGCTTTCATCCAGATGAATAAATGCATCTTCACAAAAATTAAAAAGATCAGCATTGGCCTCAGGCTGTTTTAAACATTTGGTCAGCAGTTCTACCATAAATAGAGCCACTGCGTTTTTAGGAACATCAGAAAGAATATGATGATAAAGGTAACTCCATTTAAATTCTTTCAGTCTCTGCAGGTTTTTTGATTCATTATGATATACGATCAGATCAAGCATGGCTGCCGGCTGAAACAGGTTTGCCTTTCCACTTCCCTTTTTGGTGGAAGTTCTTACACCATTCACCAGGTAGGATTGTACACCGAATTTTTCCGTGAAGATTAAAACAATTACACTGGTTTCCCCGTATTTCACAGTTCTTAATACGATGCCTTTTGTTTTATGTAATTTATCCGGCATTATTGATTGATAAAAATTATTTTGGCCACCATATTTTCTTTCCGACCATCATCACTTATCAAAACTAAATATACCCCGCTGGAAATTCTTCTTCCGCGGTAATCTTTTCCATTCCAGACCGCCTGCCCGCCCAAAGCACGGGTTTGATAAACTAATCTTCCGTCCAGCTCCGTAATTTTTACAATTGCATTATTCACCAGGCCGCGAATGGCAATTGTACCATTATAACCGGGCGACACGGGATTAGGAAACACTAAAACGTTTTCATTCTTTTCTCCACCTTCTGTGGCTGTTCCGCGGAATGAACAAATGCCATTTGCAGTTGCAAAGAATGCTTCACCGGTTTTTCCATCAATAGCAATTCTTTTTACATCATTACTTAGCAATGGGCTGTTCTCTTCTGTAAATTTATAAATCACTTTATCACCATCAGCATTGATTAGCCACACACCATTCCCAGTGGCTATCCATTTCCTGTCGGCTCCATCCACCGCAATGCCTCTTACTTCTTCACCTTTAAAAAGATATTGATTGAAACCGCCCTGCTGCACCACCGGCAATACAGCCCCGCAACCTTGCGGGGAAAAAACATTTTGCGGGCATTGCACAATACCGATACCATCATTAGTTCCTATCCAGATAAATCCGTTCTTATCTTTTGCCACACAATTCACATTGTTGTTGGGCAGATTTCCAGAACCTGAACCGTTACGATATAGTTTCCATTTATCATCAGCATTATTATCAATAGAATTTCCATCATTAAAACAGATAAGTCCATTCCCTCCTGGCGAAACAATCCATTTCTGGTTTTCATCATCCACTACAATTTGTGATACTGCATTTTCATTCAGGGCAAAAGGAACTGCAAATGTTTTCCAGCCGCCATCATTTTTTTTTACAACAATATTTTGTGCAGAACCATAATTAGCAATCCATAAATTTTTATCCGGATCAAATGCAAGTCCGGATACCCGGTAACTGCCAGGATCGAAAGTGGCCTGGCCCAATGGAGAATTTTGTTTGAAAATTTCAAAACTGTTTCCGGGTTTAATATGCAACAAACCTCCACCAAAAGAACCGGCCCATACTGTTTCATCACCCGGATCAACAGCTACGGAAATCAGATCGGGCAAAGAGTCTAATTGTGGAAATTGAAGACGATTGTAATTTGTCCATTGCCCTTCTGAAAATTTATAAATGCCATTCTTATTATATTGTTTTTGCCACCCGATAGCTATCGGGTTTGCATTCACCCCGCCAGCTGCTGCATAAAAAACTCTGTTACGTATAATCATTTCACCGGTGGCAATAGATTGAGGTGAATTGAGTTGATAGTTTTCAAAACCTGCAGATGTGAATTTTGTTAACCCCCCCGAGCTATCTGCCACCCAATAATCATTATTGAATAAAATTGTTTTAAGCGGCTTTACAATCAATCCAGGTTGCTGAAGAACCCGGGCAACTGTTCCATCAGCATTTAAAGAAGTTACTTTGGCGCTGCCATCATTTTTTCTCTGGCAAATAATTATTTTACCTGAAGATGAGTTGATGTTTTGAATTGGCCATCCAGTTTCTGCAAAAAATAAATTCCAACTACTGCCATTGAGTACAAATAATGAATCATTCTTTAAAACAACTACTTTGCTTTGTACAACAACCACATCACTGCAGAAACCAGCCGGTAGCCCGTTTATACCGCTTTGATTTTGCCAGTTCAGGTAATTGGCCGGGTCAGCATTATTAACAGCAGTTCTTTTTAATCCTTCTTCTGTTGCTGCATAAAAAAAAGAATTGTCAGCTGCAAAGCCATTTACTTTTACCTGCCCGCCACTATTGCCAATAAACCAGGAATCTTTTATTTCCTGTTTTTCTTCATCAATTATAATTACGCCCAATCCTGTTGACAGGTAAAAATATTTACCGGATGAAAAAATATTATAAATGGCTTTGTCCCCGCTAATATTTTTTCTTTTGATGTCTGGAACATTAAAAATATCATTCCGGTAAATAATATCAATATTACTGTTCCGATATGCAATAATAAATTTGTCATTTACATCGTCATAACAAATATGACTAACGCCGGTTCCGTTAAGACCTGTAATCCGGCTCATCCGTTCAATAGAATTTTCAGCCAGATCAATAGTAAAAAAACTTAACGGAGTAGCGCAGAAAATTTTACCATTACCCAAGCATACATCAATTGCAGATTTGTATGGAAGATGCTCCCGCCACTGGCCAATGGGTGGCAATGACGATTGGGAAAAACATTTTGAAAGCAAAATAAATAGAATACATACGGAAAATATGGTTTTGCGACAACTCACATTTCAAAAGTATCAATCTTAATTAAAATCACAGATTTCAAATAACATATCATTTTCAGGCATTTTTCTGTTTCTTTGCCAATTCTCAGGATAAAAGACAACACCATGTGGAAAAGCCTCGGGCATTTTATTCTTAAATTCAGGGTCCCTCTTTTACTGCTTCTTCTTGGCTCAACGGTTTATATGGGCTACCAGGCAAAAAAAGTTCAATTGAGTTATGAGTTTGCCAATGCCATTCCTATTGACCACCCCAAGTATAAAGCTTACCAGGAATTCAGGAAAAAATTTGGTGAAGATGGTAATATGCTGGTGATAGGGATTCTGACTGACAAACTCTTTGAGCAAAAAATCTTTAACAATTATAATTCTCTTGTTCAAAAAATTAAGAAGAGTTCCGGTGTAGAAGATATTATTTCTGTCAGTACAGCAGTGAACCTTTTAAAAAATCCTGAAACAGAAAAGCTTTTTGCTCAAGCTATTTTCAGAGATACTGCACTTACACAATACGAAATTGACAGCAGTAAAAACATTTTTTTAAACCTTCCATTCTACCGCAACCTTTTGTATAATCCCGAAACCAAAGCATGGTTGATTGGAATTAAAATCAATAAACAAATACTGGCTTCCAAAAAAAGAGAAAAAGTAGTGGGTGATCTTACTGAACTGGCAAATGATTTTGGAGTAAAAAATAATCTTGATATTCATCTTAGTGGCCTTCCCCTGATAAGAACGGTGCTTGCAAAAAGAATAGCGGATGAAATGCGATGGTTTTTACTTGCGTCCATTTTACTTTCTGCCATTATTCTTTTACTTTTCTTCAAGGCATTCAGCACCATGCTGCTTTCTCTTAGTGTTGTTATTACAGGAGTAATCTGGAGCCTGGGAACTATGGTATTACTGGGCTACAAAATCACATTACTAACTGCACTGATACCACCATTAGTTGTTGTTATCGGGATACCCAATTGTATTTATTTCCTGAATAAATTCCATGTTTCTTACAATGAAACGGGAGATAAAAAGGCAGCATTGGTTAAAATGGTAGAGAAAATGGGCATCGTAACTCTTTTTTGTAATATCAGCGCTGCCATTGGCTTTGCGGTTTTTGCACTGACCCGTAGCCAGATATTGAAAGAGTTTGGAGCTGTCGCTGGTATTAATATCATGCTTTTATTTATCATTTCCTTAGTTCTTATTCCTTCGGTCCTTAGTTTTCTTCCATCACCCAAAAGCCGTCATACCAAATACCTGGTGAATCCGGGATTAAACCGCTGGCTCGACCGGCTGGAACGTTGGTCTCTCAATCACCGGAAGTTTATTTATGTTATAACAGTTTTAATTGTTGTGACATCCGTTGGCGGCATGTTCAGGTTAAGGAGTGAAGGATTCATCGTAGACGATCTTCCAAAAACAGATAAGATTTATACCGATTTGAAATTTTTTGAAAAACATTTTAAAGGAGTAATGCCTTTGGAAATTACAGTTGACACCAAAAAGAAATATGGAGTTAGCCGGAATCTTAACAATTTGATCAGGATTGATTCACTTGCACAGTATCTGGCAGCCATGCCGTCAATCGGGAAACCCTTGCATATTGGGGAGGGATTGAAATTTGCCAGGCAGGCTTTTTTCGAAGGTGATTCAATGAGCTATACTGTTCCTTCAGAGTTTGATATGATCCCTTTAAAGCCCTACCTGGATTTTAAAAATGATACCGTCAGCAGTAATAATTCATTTGCAAAATTAGTTTCTTCATTTATTGACAGTACAAAACAGGAAGCGAGAATTAGTGTGAATATGGGTGATGTTGGAAGTTATCGTCTGCCTGCAATGCTGGATAGTATTCAAAAAAGAGCTGATAAATTATTTAACAAGGAAAAATATGCTGTACAGCTTACCGGAGCCAGCGTAACATTTCTCGAGGGAAGCAGTTTTATTATCAATGGTCTTAAAGAAAGTATTATGTGGGCATTTGCTTTAATTGCTTTATGTATGCTTTACCTGTTCCGCTCCTGGCGCATATTGATCTGTTCGCTGATTCCTAATATCATTCCGCTTGTAATAACAGCCGGGGTAATGGGTTGGGTGGGAATCAGAATTAAGCCTTCCACTGTTTTAATATTCAGCGTAGCGCTGGGTATTGCGATTGATGTGACCATAAGGTTTCTGGTAAACTACAAACAGGAACTTCCGCGAAACAATTTTAATATGAAGCAAACCGTGATTAAAACCATTCACAGCACGGGAATCAGTATCATATATACCTCTCTCGTTCTTATTGCAGGATTTATCATTTTCTGCTTCAGTGGATTTGGCGGCACTCAATCATTAGGCTGGCTTACATCCCTTACGCTGGTAACAGCCACTATTACTAATCTTGTATTACTTCCGGCCCTTTTGATATCTTTAATCAGTAAAAAGAATTTAATTGCTGAATAAGGAGATATATTATTAATGAAGCACTTCCTGTAATGTCTGAAATAACACATCCCCCCGAAGATTTTCTGCTATAATTTTTCCGTCAGGAGCTACTAACACATTAAAAGGGATACCCTCGATGCCATAAAGAGGTACAACATCACTACTCCATTGTTTCAGGTCACTTATATGTTTCCAGTTTAAGCCATCATCCACAATAGCTTTTTTCCACGACTCTTTTTTAAGATCCAGTGATACACCCAAAATGGTAAAATTTTTATTTTTGAATTTATTATAGGCGGCTACTACATTTGGATTTTCCATTCGGCAGGGCCTGCACCAACTTGCCCAGAAATCTACCAATACATATTTACCACGAAAAGAACTTAAGTTGATTGGGTTCCCTTCAGTATCCGGCAAAGATATTTCAGGTGCCGTTTTTCCAACCCAACCTCCTGCTTTACTCATCTGTGCCTGAAATGATCTTCTTATATCGGCAATATCTTTACGTGCCGGAAATTTTCCCTCCAGCCCGGTTAATAAGGCAAGCAAATTATCATCATTAAATGGTTCAATTCCTGAATTGGGGTTATTAGCTATCCCCTGATATGTTCTGAGCATGAACATGGCAAGTGCAGGGCCGGTAACATTACTTACTGATTGCTGCACATAATTTTTCAATGTTTGTAAATCAGTAGTTCTGGCCAATTCGGATTTTTCAATTATAGAATCAGCCGAATTATTCTTCTTTAAACTATCGGTTGTTTTTCCCAATCTGTATGCGTCACGGATCAATTCGCCAGACTTATCCAGATAATCTTTAATAGCCTTACTATAGGGAGATCCGGTTACAGTATAAAAATCGTTTTCATTTTGATAATCTGCTGCCACCGTCAGTTTTTCTGCGTCATTGATTAAAGAAGCAAAAGGATAGATATCATCATCCAGTCGTAAATTATAAACCTCTTCATCCTTTGCTTTTGTCTTCAAAGAAAATTTTCCATCAGTATCTAAAATGGCTGAATCAACAATCAATCGCTGCATGGAGGTGGATGGTGACACTTCCAGGTATATTTTTTGAGCCGTTCGGTTTTTTATAATTCCGGTTACTGAAAATAATTTTCCATCCTCCTGGTTACATGAAGCAAATAATACTATAGCCGTTATTAAAATAAAAACTTGTTTCATAGAATAAATTTAGGATTTCAGTTTTTCAAGCAATAGTTCATTAACTACTTTTGGATCTGCCTTGCCTTTTGATTTTTTCATTACTTCCCCTACGAATAATGCAAGTAATCCTTTTTTCCCCTTCTTGTATTCTTTCACCTTTTCATCAAGCTGTAAAAGTACTGTGTCGACTATCGGATGAATGTGATCTAAGTTACTTTCCTGTAAAAGATTCATCCCTGTTGCCATCTTTAACGCATCAGATGATGGTTCGTTAATCAACCGAATAAAAATCTTTGTTGAAGCGGCTGAAAAACTCAGCTTGCCTTCCTCAACAAGTTTTATTAAAGATGCTAAAGAAACGGCTGAAACCGGGAATGCGGTAATATCTGCCTGCTGATCATTCAACCATGATTTTACCGGGCCAAGCATCCAGTTGGCAGCATTCTTAAAATTAACCTGATAAAGTATCACCTGTTCAAAATAATCAGAAAACTCTTTTTCTTCCGTAAGAGTAGCGGCATCATATTCGCTAAGATGATAGGTTGAAATATATTTTTTTATTCTCTCCTCCTGCAATACCGGAATCGTCATTCTTATGGCTTCAATAAAATTTTCAGTTAGATTAAATGGTGTAAGATCAGGTTCCGGAAAATAACGGTAATCATCTGCATCTTCTTTTTCACGGATAGAAAATGTTGATCCGGTGGTTGAATCAAAACTTCTTGTTTGTTGCTGAATTGTCTGATCATTCTCCAACAAACCGATCAGGCGGTTGGCTTCATACTCAATAGCTATTTTTACATTCCGGATGGAGTTAAGATTTTTAACTTCCACTTTCGTGCCCAGCTTATTTTCTCCTTTCTTACGAACAGATATATTGGCATCACATCGCATACTGCCGGCTTCCATATTTCCATCGCAAATTCCAAGGTAACGGACCAGTTTGCGTAACTCGGTTATATAAGCAAATGCTTCCTCCCCGCTTCTCAAGTCTGGTTCAGTCACAATTTCCACTAATGGAACCCCCGCCCTGTTAAAATCCAATGCAGATTGATCAGGATATACATCATGCAGACTTTTGCCCGCATCCTCTTCCATATGAATCCTGTTGAGTTGAATGTTTTTTCCCCCTTCAGCTGTTTTTATTTTTATAAACCCTCCTTTACAGATAGGAGTAGTATGCTGGGAAATTTGGTATCCTTTGGGTAGATCAGGATAAAAATAATTTTTACGGGCAAAATAATTCTGCTTTTCAATTTCAGAATTACAAGCCAGTCCGAGTTTGATTGCAAATCCGATAACTTCCTTGTTCATTTTCGGTAATGTACCCGGATGTGCAAGGGTAATGGCACTGATATTTGTATTAGGTTCATGACCAAAAACAGTACTGTCACCGCTAAAAAGCTTGCTTTGTGTTAATAGTTTGGCATGCACTTCTAAACCTACAACTATTTCGTATATTTTATTTTTTATCATTGAATAAAGAGCGGCAAAAATACAATTCAAATTCCGAAAGGGGGTTATAAACTCAAAAAACAAAAAGCCGGTTCTAAAAACCGGCTTGACAATATTGGTAATTAAGATTAAGGTTTATAGATCAGCACTTTTTAATTTTTTTGGCATTTTTACTTCAATATTCTGTGTTTTGCTATCTCTTTTTATTTTCAGCTGTATAGAAGTCTTGTCTTTGTTTTCCTTAACCAGTTTTGCTACTTCATCTGCGCTGTTCACTTCTTTATCATTGAAATGAGTAATAATGTCATTTTCTTTCACTCCTGCTTTGGCTGCATTACCTTCTTCATCCACATCAATTACTTTCACTCCTTTACCATCCTCGGTATCTTGAACAGATAGCCCAAGCCTCGGCGCTCCTCCAGACCAAACCCAGTTTTGTCCATAAGGCGCTATTCTTGGCATAGATTTCATACGGGGCATTTCGAGATCCTTCATTTTAAACTCAGGCATCTCCATTTTGAAATTCTGGCCAGGTGCCATAGCGAAGGCATTTGTTCCTTTCCATTTACCAAGTTCTGCAGTAGCTTTTTGTTCTTTTTTATCTCTTAGGAAAGTGATCGAAACTTTATCGCCTGGTTTTTGTTTACGAATGGTTTCAGATAAATCATCAGGGTTCTCAATTTTTTTATCTCCAACTTTTGTAATTATATCGCCTTCTTTCAATCCTGCTTTTTCAGCAGCGCTTTCGTCCGTTATATCATTTACTTTCACTCCTTCTTCCACTTTTTCAGTAACTACACCCAGCATGGCTCTGTTTGCATCCGCTTCGCTGAAAAGGTGCATTCCTTCTTTGTCATCCCAATTAAAATTCCATGCATTACCACCTGCCCGGGGAATATTGTATGCGTTTAGTCCATCAAAAGATTTGAATTTGTTCCGAAGAACTTTAATATCGTCATCCTTAAAATCTTCGGCTGGTTTGCCATTTATAGTTACTTTGTCTCCGGCAATCTCAATTACAATCTTTTCTTTATCATTACTTCCTTTCCGGGTAATGATGATCTGCTCTACATCTTTTTTCTTTTCCTTATCCTTTTCTTTTTCATCCTGGGTAAATGCAGGAACAGATAAAGAGGCCAGTAAAGCTATCATGGCAAATTTTACAGCATTACGTTTCATAAATGTATTTTTTAATTTCTACGTTTTGTTTCGTAGATCAAATATAAAGACATTTCCGGAATACGAAATATTTCGGAAATGTTAAAAGATTCAGTTAAACCAAAAATGATCCCGGGTAGTTACCCGGGGAACTCCGGATTCAGTATTTCATATGTTTTTGCACGGTATCCATCTACTTCACCCTCACCGATATAAGTCATTCCGCATTTTTCCAGTACTGCAAGGGAGGCTAAATTTTCCGGTTCGGCCCTTCCAACAATAGCGTAAAGATTTAGTTTTTTAAATCCATATTTAATACTGGCTGCTGCTGCTTCCGTGGCATATCCTTTTCCCCAATATTCTTTTTTAAACCGGTAACCAAGATCTATTTCGTCTTCTTCCGGCCGGTATTTAAGGCCACACCAACCCAAAAATTCAAGCGATGGTTTTAAATGTACAGCCCAACGTCCGTGATTATACAAAGCGTATTGTGGCAAAACAACTTTCTCAAGAATTTCTTTAGCATGATTAATATCCCTTACCGGATCATGTGTATAGCGTGTTACTTCCGGATCAAGATTCAGATCATAAATGAGCAAGGCATCCTCTTCAGTAAATGTGCGGAGTAGCAGGCGTTGAGTTTCGATAATTACATTCATCATAAAAGATAATACTCCTCTAAAGAAGTGATTTAACTTTTTCAATGACCTGTATGAGATTTGACGCATCCTGACCGCCTGCAATTGCCAGAGTTTTTTGTCCACCTCCTCCTCCTTTGATCAGTGGGGCAACCAGTTCTTTAATTATTTTCCCGGCATCTAAATTTTTTGATGCAACAATATTTTTATCAATACTAACAGCTACAAAAGGTTTGCCGTCAATGTTTGTACAAAGCACAACAAAATAATTTTCGATTTCATTTTTTAAATCGTAACAAAGTTTTTTCAAAGCATCTGCATTACTTACTTCAACAATGTCTCCGATGAAACTGACCGACTTAATAATTTCTTTTTTTTGCAATAAGTCATTGCGGATTCCGACAAGCATCCTGTTTTCAAAATGCTCAACTTGTTTTTTTAATCCGGCATTCTCTGAAAAGGTAGTTTCTATTGCCTTTAATAAATCTTTAGGATTCTTTAGCTGCTCTTTTATTTTACCCAGTTGCTCTAATTGCAGATTGATAAACCGGTCTGCTGCATTACCACAAACGGCTTCAATCCGGCGAACCCCTGCAGCTATAGCAGTTTCATGTGTAATCTTAAATAAACCCAGCTCTCCGGTAGAACAGACATGAGTACCCCCGCATAGTTCAATGGAATAAGTGGGATCAATGATCACCACTCTCACCATATCGCCATATTTTTCGCCAAACAAAGCCATAGCTCCCATTTTCGTTGCTTCTTCTTTTGGCATTTCTTTTATAACCACCGGGATATTCTCTCTTATCTTCTGGTTCACCATAGTTTCAACGGTTGCTATTTCAGTATCAGTAACTTTTGCAAAGTGAGAAAAGTCAAAACGCAGATGTTCATCATTTACCAAACTTCCTTTTTGTATAACATGCGTGCCCAATACTTTTCTTAATGCTGCATGAACAAGGTGGGTGGCAGAGTGATGAAGCTCTGTACTTTTTCTTTTTACAAAATCCACTTTTGCAAAAACTTCACCGGAAAGATCGGAAGGAATTGAATTAGTAAAATGGATGATAAGGCCATTGTCTTTTTTAGTGTTGGTAACTATTATTTTTTCTTTATTAATTATTAATTCCCCCTGATCTCCTACCTGACCGCCACTTTCAGCATAAAAAGGAGTTACTTCCAGAACAAGCTGATAAGATTCTTTACCCTTTGCTTTTACTTTTCTATACTTTACAACCTTGGTTGTTGATTCCAGTTCATCATAGCCGATAAATTCATTTCTTGCATAATCATCCAGTACTACCCAATCTTCCGTATCCACTGCGGTAGCTGCACGGCT
>JAHEZE010000133.1:0-3731 GCA_023251235.1 Sphingobacteriales bacterium
ATGCTACCGGAGTTTCATTTGCTAATCGGTTGAATAAAATAATATGAACCCCCACCGTCAGGCGGTTAGTTGCAACCCTCTGACTTGAAATACCGGAAGTGCTTACTGAATAATCAGAGATATACCCCGAAATATCATAATGGGCATTATCATTATTCACTTGTGTAAGCCTTGTCTGACTCACAATCTTTTGCCTTAATTTATCAGTGAATTGCGGACTAAGCTGAGGATTAATGTACCGGGCTTTGTTTTCAATAAAATTGACCCTTATGGTTTTGATACTGTCAGGAATAGAAACATCAGCAAATTTGTAAATATTGCAACCGTTGTTCAACGTTGCAGTAAACCATATGCTGCAAGCTACAAATAAAGTGAGTATAATTTTTTTATTTATCATCAGTTGTAATACTATTAAACTTCTGTTGTGTCACCCGATAACTATCGGGTCTATTCATCTTTTTTTATTGCCCTTACCGGGAATTAATTAGTTTAAAGACTTATTCTTCTATACTATATTCTTTAAGTTTTCTGTAAAGTGTTCTTTCACTTATGCCTAAATCGAGTGCCGCATCTTTTCTTTTCCCTCTGTGCTTTTTTAATGCCTTAATGATAAGTTCTTTTTCTTTGTCCATAATATTCAGGCTTTCCTCCACTTCTTCATGATCCTGAATATCACCATTCATACCGATATTCATAGGAATGGGCTGATTGGGTTGTCCTGTGTGCTGAACTGTCACCGGTTGCATTAATTCATGACTCCGCAAATCTTTCAGTTCGTTAATCAAATTTTGGTTTTGTACAAGATTCGGATTCTGTAAAACTTCCAGGAACATTTTCTTTAATTCAGTAACATCTTTTTTCATATCAAAGAAAAGTTTATACAAGATCTCTCTTTCGTTTGCAAAACTCTCTCCACTTCCATGTGCATGCGCAAGAACGGGCAAGCGATTGTCTGAAAAAGGCATAAGGAATTTGCTTAATTCTTTTGCGCCGATCTGTTTATTTTGTGAAAGAACTGATACCTGTTCTGCAATATTCTTCAATTCTCTAACATTGCCCGGCCAAGGGTAGTTAATTAACAGGTTTTTTGCTTCTTCATCCAACTGCACCGGAACGGTTTTATATTTTTCAGCAAAGTCAACTGCAAACTTCCGGAAGAGCAACTGGATATCTTCTTTTCTATCATGTAATGCCGGCACACGAATAGGAACAGTACTGAGACGATAATAAAGATCTTCACGGAATTTTCCATGTTGCACCTGTTGCAACAGATCTTTGTTGCTGGCGGCAATTACCCTTACATCTGTTTTAAGAACTTTAGAAGAACCTACACGGATAAACTCTCCGGTTTCTAAAACCCGAAGTAACCTGGCTTGTGTGCCCAATGGTAATTCTGCAATTTCATCAAGAAAAATTGTTCCGCCATTTACGGTTTCAAAATATCCTTTTCTCGAATCCACCGCACCGGTAAAAGAACCTTTCTCATGGCCAAAAAGTTCAGAGTCAATTGTGCCTTCAGGAATAGCGCCACAGTTAACTGCAATAAAGGGATTATGTTTCCTGGCGCTCAGAGAGTGAATGATCTGGGAAAAAATTTCTTTACCTACGCCGCTTTCTCCGGCTATCAAAACAGTAAGGTCCGTATTAGAAACCTGTGCCGCAACCTGCAGTGCATAATTCAAAGAGGGGGAATTACCAATGATATTAAAACGATTTTTTATTGATTGAATCTCCATGTTTAAAAATTGAATTACTAATTAATAATTATACATTAGTAATTTGTCCAAGTAATGTGGCTTGTGTGCAGTCATTTACTTCTACATTCACATAATCGCCCTTTTTCAAATGGTGGTTTTCTTTAGGGAAAACGATCACTTTGTTTTGAGAGCTTCTTCCCATCCAGTCCTTGTCGCTTTTTTTACTATTTCCTTCAATTAAAACTTTAAACTTTTTACCAATATCTCTTTTATTGCTTTCCAGTGATAGTTTGTTTTGGGCTTCAACAATTTCCTGTAACCTTCTTTTCTTCACTGCTTCCGGAATGTCATCTTCATATCTTCTTTCTGCAAGCGTTCCCGGTCTTTCACTGTAAAAAAACATATAGCTCATATCATATTTACTGTACTCCATGATGCTTAAAGTATTTGCATGATCTTCTTCTGTTTCACTGCAAAAACCAGCAATTACATCAGCGCTAAGTCCACAATCAGGAATTAATTCACGAATACGATCCACTTTTGCGATGTACCACTCCCTTGTGTAGGTACGATTCATTAACTGTAATATTCTGGAGCTTCCGCTTTGAACTGGCAAGTGAATGTAATTGCAGATATTTTCATACTTCACTATCGTGTGCAACACATCATCAGTAATATCTTTTGGATGTGAGGTTGAAAAACGAATTCTCAATTCAGGTGAAATTTTTGCTACTAATTCCAGTAAACCGGCAAAAGTTATTGGAGATATTGAAGCTCCATCTTTAGAGGAATGCGGGGTATAATAATAGCTGTCCACATTTTGACCCAATAAAGTAACTTCCCTGAAACCTTTATTAAATAAATCGGAACATTCATTTACGATACTTTCCACATCCCTGCTTCTTTCTCTTCCTCTTGTAAATGGCACTACACAAAAAGAACACATGTTATTACAACCACGCATAATACTGACAAATGCTGTTACACCATTACTATCCAACCTTACAGGCGAAATATCCCCATAAGTTTCATCACGGCTTAATAATACATTTACAGCTTTTTGTCCTGTTTCTGCTTCTTCCACCAATGCTGGCAAGCTTCTATATGCATCAGGGCCCACTACTATATCCACCAGTTTTTCTTCTTCTAAAAATTTTGACTTCAACCTTTCCGCCATACAACCTAATACACCCACCAGCATACCAGGAGTTTTTTGTTTTAACTTTCTAAACTCGGTCAATCTTTTTCTCACAGTTTGCTCTGCCTTTTCCCGGATAGAACATGTATTAATTAAAATAAGATTGGCTTCTTTAAAATTGCCGGTAGCGCCAAAGCCATTTTCATTTAGAATTGAGGCTACAATTTCACTATCTGCAAAGTTCATCTGGCAGCCATAGCTTTCAATATAGAATAACTTTCTATATTGATTCGGGTCATCCACAAAAGCATTAAAGACTTCTCCCTGCCTTGTTTCGTCATGTTTTTTATCTGTCACTAAATCAAGCATGTACTATAATCAATTTGGGTTGCAAATATACCCAATTTGATTGAACGTGCCATCATGTCAGCTGATGAAAAATAAACGACTACGAAATAATATGAGGGGAAATTCTACAAATATGCAGGCTAAAAATGGGCGGAAGACAGGACTCGAATGCCGACGTTTTAGTCGGCACCGAGACCGGCAAAGCCGCGTCCCGGCCCGCTATTGATATTTCAAAATGAACTTCTTTAGCTTTTCAGTATTCAAATTTTTCAATTTTTTCTCAAGTATCATGGCTTCGCTACGTGATGTTTTTTCAATTAAACAAACGATTTTCCAAGGTTTATATGGAGAGGTTGCAAATTCATGACCACTATTATGCCTTAACAATCTTTCTTGAAAGTTTTGAGTCTGTCCTATATAAAATCGGTTATTCGATTGACTAAATAATATGTAAACATAGAAAATCAATTGAGCGGAAGACGGGACTCGAACCCGCTACCTACAGCTTGGGAAGCTGTCGCTCTACCAGGTGAGCTACTTCCGCTTTT
>JAHEZE010000133.1:3831-6597 GCA_023251235.1 Sphingobacteriales bacterium
TCTTTTATCGGAACAATCCATTTACTTTCCAATTCTTCTTTCGTCTGAACAAGATTATTAAAATACAAAGTGCCTTCATTGATGAAACTGTTGTCAAAAGCATATTGAAGTTGTAAAAGGGGGAGGAGTTGAATCCGATAGCTATCGGATTTATCTTTAATAAAAAAAGCCAGTGTAGTCCTCTCAAATAAATTCACTCCGAACTTCTTTTCAATTTCTTTTATTAATCGAACGGAACTGTCGGTACTGCAGCCACTGACTCCTGTAGCTTTTTCATCGGCCATTAAAACAATGAACTGGCCAAAAAATAAATGAGCTGCTCCTTTTACCTTAGTACCATGACTTAGCCATGAACTTGTGAAGAAATGAAGCATATCTTCTACTTCTAATGCCTCACTTATTGCAAATAACCGATTGGATTGATAAATCCAAACCCGCGAATCAGGTGAAAAATCCGAATCCAGTAAATTTTTATAATCAAGGTTCATCTTGCTAAATTACAACCCAAAATCAAAATAGTGGACCAGAAATTCAGATCTACAGGGTGGAAGATAAGTGGCGCAACACTGATTTTTTGTGGAATCATCGTTTTCTTACTCTCAATTGGGCTAATAATAAGCTGGGCTTCTAAATTCAGTTGGGTGACCTTAATCTTTTTACCCTTTTCACTCTGGATGATTTATGCGGGATATAAAAATATCAAATCAGCAAAAGTTGAAACAAGCGACGCGGAAAAAAAGGAACCCTTAATCAGGGAAGAAATTTCTTTAATGGAAAAAGCTGTGGTCACTTCGGAGGCTGCTTCTTCAGTTGAAAAAGTGGTTCTGGCCCGCTGGCAATATCCTGTTAAAAGCTGGCAGGCATTTCAAAAACTGGAAAAAAAGGAAAGAAAGTATTCCATGTGGATTGAAATTATCCTGATAATTCTGCTTGGCGCTTTTATAATAAAAACATCAAAGAACGAGAGTTGGTTAGTGGGGTTTGCAATAAGCACGCCTATTGCATTCATTATTGCTTTTCTCAGGTTCAGGATGAATCTTTCATCTATTTCTTTGTCCGGCACAAAAGATGCGGAAGTTATTATTACAAACGAAGCCGTTTTGGTAAATGGCAAGTATAATCGTTTTGTAGGGTATAATTTATGGCTCGGAAATGTTGCGATAAAGAAATTTAAAGGAACAGATGTTCTGGAGATAACTTATCGTTGGAATACAAGATCAGGTAATATTTCAGAAGAACTCAGAATACCAATTCCAGAAGGGAAAATGGGAGAAGCGGAAGCAGTTAAAACAACATTGCTTTCAAGTTCAAATCAACCCTGAAAACTTTTTATTTCATTGATTCAGCAACAAGTTCTGCAATATCAAAGACTTTTACTGATTCTTCTTTTTCTGCAAACTTAATACCATCGGTCATCATGGTATTACAAAAAGGACATGCCGATGCAATAATGTGAGCACCTGTACCAATTGCTTCATTACTTCTTTCACTATTTATTCTTGTGTGGCCTTTTTCTTCCTCTTTAAACATTTGTGCACCACCGGCACCGCAGCATAACCCATTTGACCGGCATCTTTTCATTTCCACTAACTCAGCATCTAATGATTCCAAAACTTTTCGGGGAGCTTCATAAATATTATTCGCCCTACCCAGGTAACAACTATCGTGATAAGTAATTTTTTTCCCTTTAAAATACCCGCCTTCTTTCAGCCTTATTTTTCCATCATCAATCAACTGCTGAAGAAACACAGTGTGATGAATTACTTCGTAAATACCACCCAAAGCAGGGTATTCATTTTTCAATGTATTGAAGCAATGAGGGCAGGCGGTTACTATTTTTTTAATTCCATAATTGTTCAAAACCTGGATATTCTGGTAGGCCATCATCTGAAACATGAACTCATTTCCTGCACGACGAACCGGATCACCCGTACACATTTCCTCTTTCCCAAGAATAGCATAGTTAATCCCAACTTTATTAAGAATAGTTGCAAAGGCCTTAGTTATTTTTTGTGCTTTTTGATCAAAACTCCCGGCACAACCAACCCAGAAAAGGATTTCTGGAGACTGGCCGGAAGAAAATAATTCAGATACAACAGGTACTTTCATAATTTGATAAGCCTATATAACTGATAAAAATTAAAATTAAATCATCCCCCCAGCAAGTTCAACCAGCCAGTAAAAGCTGCAAGCCAAATCAGAGCTACAATTAAAAGTACAGCAAATAAGCCTAGTGTTACGACTCCCAGAATAATCGCCGTTTGCGCTTTTTTATCTTTCGGATAATCTTTTTTAGCCTGAGATCCAAATATGATAGCAAGAATAGCAAGTGGGACTGAAGCAATAATTCCATAGGGAACTAATATTAATCCCAACCCAATAAGGCTAAGTATAAAAGCAGTATTCCCTTTCGAATGAGATTTTTCACTGCCTTCTTTTTTTAGTTCCTTCTTTATTTTGAGTTGAAGGAGTTTAAAAGAAAGTTTTTCTTTTAAACTTAATTTTTCCCCTGTTAATTTCTCAAGTTCTTTCACTTTTATTTCTGATAACTGCTCAAGAGACAGTTTTACAGCAGATGGTTTTTCCAATGCCGGAAAAGAGACTGCTGTATTATCCGAAAACGCTGTTTCGGATTTTGAAAAAGAAGCAAGAATAAAAAAGATGGGAATAAGAAAAAATAATTTTTTCATCACAGATGACTTAGTAATAATGAAGTTACTTTAAAAAAGTATAAATTAGTAAATAGCAAACTCTATTTTTGCCAAT
>JAHEZE010000007.1:0-36293 GCA_023251235.1 Sphingobacteriales bacterium
GATATGAACCGACTGTTTCAGTAAGTACAAAAAAAGTTGGTGACAAGGTTGAAATAAGAGTAAGTGATAACGGCAATGGCATCCCTCCTAAAGTATTGGATAAAATTTTTCAACCTTTCTTTACCACCAAACCAACAGGCCAAGGAACAGGACTGGGATTGAGCTTGAGTTATGATATTGTAACAAAAGGGCATGGTGGGGAGATAAAAGTGGAAACCCTGTCTGCCGAAGCGGCAGGGCAGGCAGGGAAGGAAGGCGAAGGCTTGTCTGCCGGAACTTCAGCGCAGGCAGGAACAACATTTATTATTCAATTACCGGTTCATTCAATCTAATGAAACACTCCATCAAAATTTTGTTGCTTGTATTATTCCCCTTTTTTACTATTGCACAGCAAAACAATTCTCCTGCATTTAAGGTGATTGCTTTTTATACTGCAATCAATGATGCAGCACATATCAGTTTTGTACATGAAGCAAACAAATGGTTCCCGGTTTTTGGCAAACAAAATAATTTCACTTACGATTCTACTAATGACTGGAATAATCTTAATCCTGCATTTCTTTCCAATTACCAGGTGGTGCTTTTTTTAGATACAAGACCTGAAGCACCTGAACAAAGAAACGCATTCAAAAAATACATGGAGAACGGCGGCGCATGGATGGGTTTTCATTTTGCCGGCTTTGCTTTAACTCCTTCCACTTTTAACCAGGATTGGGATTGGTATCACAATGAATTTATTGGTGCTGGCCAGTATAAAAGCAACACCTGGCGGCCCACTTCTGCCATACTGCGTGTTGAAGATTCAACGCATCCTTCCACGAAACATTTGCCACGTATATTTAAGTCATCCCCCAATGAATGGTACAGATGGGAAAAAGATCTTACAAAAAACCCCGACATCGATATACTCCTGTCTATTGATTCCAGCAGCTTTCCATTAGGCACCGGACCCAAGCTATATGAGATCTGGCATAGCGGCTACTACCCTGTTGCATGGAGAAACAAAAAATATAAAATGATCTATGATAACATGGGTCATAATGATATTGACTATGAACATGGCACTAACAAAGAATTATCATTTCAGTTTGATAATGAAATTCAAAACCGTTTTATTATTGATGCGCTGCTTTGGCTTGGTGGAAGGAAATAAATTTTTTGTAATAACCGGGTTATCGCGATATAAGGAAAGCAAAGCAAGACCACCGAACAACATTTATTATTATTTTAAATAGTTAACTTTCCAAGATGAATTTTAAATTAAAGACGAACCTTTTTTCCACGATTATTCTTCTATGCCTGGTATTTTCAATATCCACCAATTCTTTTGCGCAACTTAACTCGGGCAATTTTACCCAGTATACAGAAAAAGATGGCCTGCCCGGTGTACAGGTAAATAAAGTGGTTGTTGACAATTTAGGACATATATGGTTGGATACTCTCAACGGTATTGCCCATGAAATTCAAAACCAGCTGAACTTTGTTAATAATTTTTCAGAAGTAAGTAAAGAGTTGCTGGATGAAATGAAAACGGAAATAGAAAAAGGCAACCTGGATGATGCAAAAGAAATTATGAATGATGTTATTCAGAATTTAGAAAAAATAAATCATCATGGTAAAAGAGCGGATGGAATTGTAAAAGGAATGCTTCAACACAGCCGCAGCAGCAGCGGTGTAAAAGAGCCGACAGATATTAATGCTTTGTGTGATGAATACCTGCGTCTCTCCTATCATGGACTACGGGCAAAAGACAAAACATTCAATGCAACGATGAAATCTGATTTTGATCAAACGCTTGAAAAAATAAATGTCATTCCGCAGGATATTGGAAGAGTGGTTTTGAATTTAATCAACAATGCATTTTATGTAGTGAATGAAAAGAGACAAATGAATATTTCGGGATATGAACCAACTGTTTCAGTAAGTACAAAAAAGATGAATGGCAAAGTAGAAATAAAAGTTGCTGATAACGGCAATGGTATTCCTCAAAAAGTAGTAGATAAAATATTTCAACCCTTCTTTACCACCAAACCAACAGGACAAGGAACAGGTTTAGGTTTATCATTGAGCTACGATATAATCAAAGCACATGGCGGTGAAATAAGAGTAGAGACGAAGGAAGGAGAAGGAACTGAATTTATCATTCAATTAAAAGCTTGAAATAAAAATGAAAAATCTACTTGTAGCACTTTTATTATTCTTTTCCATAAGTATTGGATCTGCCCAGCAACAATATGCAGACAGCTTGAAACAGGTATTTGTTTCTGCAAAAGAAGACAGCACTAAAGTAACTGCATTGGGTTTGTTGTCTTTCTATTATTCAGGACTCTATCCTGATTCAGGTTTGTATTATGCTGACAAAATAATCGAGTTTTCAAAACAAAAGAATTACAAGTATGGTGAAGCATTGGGTTTACTTAATAAGGGATTATCAATGTTAAGCCAGGGAGATTTTACTTCGAGCATTCAAATTGGATTCAGGTGTCTCAATCTATCAAAAGAATTGAGTGAACATCAATTATATATGCTGAGTGAATCCAATCGTTTCATAGGCGGAACCTACTCTGTAAGTGGAAATCCAGAAAAGGCTTCTGAATATTTATACAAGTCTATAGAACTGAGAAAACAATCGGGGGAATATCATGATAATGCCTATTTTGTCTACTTTAGTCTGGCATTTACCATGCTAATGCAGGAAAAAAATGACTCTGCATTGTTTTTTTTAAAAAAAGGGTGGGATCTTTTTTTGAAAGCAGATGTTAAAAGAGATGTTCGCCCCTATATAGTATCTGGCAATGTGTATAGATTTTCCGGAGATTCCCAAAAAGGTGAAAATTATTTTCGAAAGGGAATTGAACTGAGTAGAAAATACAACTCTCTTTTTTTGGTTGCGGCAATAAGCAATGATTTGGCAAGTTTGTTTTTTGATAATAAAATGCGGGATTCATGCCTTTACTACTTTTATCAATGCCTTTCATTATCACAGAAAAATCATTATAAGATTTTTGAAATGTATTCAAGCCGCTCTCTCTATTACCTTTATGATTCTCTCAGCACTGACAGCACCCTGAAATACATGAAAATTTATATTGCTGCAAGAGATAAGGTTTTTAGCCAGGAAAAAATGAAACAGTTTCAGGCAGCCAGCTTTGAAGCAGAAAAAAAAGAAAGTGACCTGGCAAATGCTGAAGCCAGTTATAAAAGCAGGCTGAGAATGTATATTGTGATAGGAACTGCTTTTGTATTTCTTATCGTGGCATTTGTTCTTTTCCGCAACAACCGTCAAAAACAAAAAGCCAATAAAGTTTTAGAAACAACGCTTACCAATTTAAAATCCACCCAAACCCAACTCATTCAATCAGAAAAAATGGCAAGCCTTGGGGAACTCACTGCAGGTATTGCACATGAAATACAAAACCCATTAAACTTCGTGAATAATTTTTCGGAAGTGAATACAGAGTTGATAGAAGAATTAAAAGGTGAAAGGCAAAAGGCAGAGGGTGTAAGGAATACAGAGCTTGAAGATGAATTATTAAACGATATAAAAGCCAACTCAGAAAAAATAAATCATCACGGCAAACGTGCCGGCGATATTGTGAAAGGAATGTTGCAACATTCAAGAACCGGTTCTGGTAAAAAAGAACCAACCGACATCAATGCTTTATGCGATGAATATTTACGTCTCTCCTATCATGGCTTGCGTGCAAAAGATAAAAGCTTCAATGCAACGATGAAAACCGATTTTGATAGCTCGATTGGAAAAATAAATATCGTACCGCAGGATATTGGAAGAGTTGTTTTGAATTTAATCAACAATGCGTTCTATGCAGTCAGCGAAAGGCCTAAGGCAGAAGGTGAAGGGTTTGAGCCTACTGTTTCAGTAAGTACAAAAAAAGTTAGTGATAAGATTGAAATAAAAGTAAGTGATAATGGCAATGGCATTCCTCAAAAAGTATTGGATAAAATATTTCAACCCTTCTTTACAACCAAACCAACAGGCCAAGGAACAGGACTGGGTTTATCATTGAGTTATGATATTATTAAAGCACATGGCGGCGAAATAAAAGTGGAAACAAAGGAAGGAAAGGGATCAACATTTATAATTCAATTGCTGACAAAAGAGAATAGTTGAATCATGATAAAACAATTGACCATAATTTTTTTATTTATATTTTCAATCACGTCTGGACAGGAACAACAAGCAACCATTGATAGCTTAAAACAAAAGCTAATAATTGCAAAAGAGGATACTAATAAAGTAAACCTTCTTAATCAACTTTCCAGGGCAAATGAGTACTCCGCCTCAGATAGTGGAGTAATGTATGCACAAAAAGCTTTGGAGTTAGCAGAAAAAATAAAATTTAATGAAGGGATCATTTTAGCAGAGCTAAACCAGTGCGGCTCCTTCAATGCATTAGGAAATTTCAGACAGAGTTTATATTACGCATTTAAAGCGCTTTCTCTTGCTAAAGAAACAAATAATAGTTATTTAATTATTCGTTCTAATGCAAAATTACATGAGTGCTATTATTACCTCGGTGAATATACAAATGCCTTTATTTATTCGCTTGAAACTATGAAACTGGTCAAAAAATATGTGCCCGATAAAATTTATCTTCCATGGTCTGATATTGCTAAGGACTATGAGGGAATGAATCAGCCTGATTCTGCATTGTTCTATGCTAAGAAAGCTTATGAAATGAATGCCATTAAAGGTTCTATTATAGAATCCTACAACCTGGTTACGATTGGTGATGCTTATACCAGCAAAGCTGAGTATGATTCGGCGAAGTTTTATTATCAGGCTGGCATACCACCAGCCATAGCAAATAATATCGTGCTTGATTTGATTGATCTTTATAACGGGATCGCAGAAATACACAAAATAAAAAACAACCTTGATTCTGCTACATGGTATTCTAAAAAGGTATTACTTGAAAAAAATGGAAAGAATTATCCTCTTGGGTTACTAAGAACTGTTAAAATGCTGGCAGATATTTACGAATTACAAAACAAACCCGACAGTGCTTTAAAATATCTGAGATCAGCTATCCTTTTAAAGGATAGTTTATTTAGCCGTGAAAAAACTATGGCTATTCAAAATCTTGCTTATAAAGAACGGGAAAAACAAAAGGAAGTTGAAGCTTCTAAATTAAAATATCAAACCCGTTTAAAAATATTTTCTCTATTGGGAGGCTTTTTAACCTTATTAGTCATAGCAGTTATTCTCTTCAGAAATAATCGTCATAAACAAAAAGCTTATTCATTACTTCAAAACCAAAAAGAGGAAACAGATAAACAAAAGTCAAGAGTAGAACAAACACTGGAAGAACTGGAATCTACCCAAACCCAATTAATACAAAGAGAAAAAATGGCTTCATTGGGTGAGTTGACAGCAGGTATTGCCCATGAAATACAAAACCCGTTAAACTTTGTAAATAATTTTTCTGAAGTAAGTACAGAGTTAGTAGATGAAATGAATGATGAAGTGGTGAAGGGAAATATGGAATATGCAAAACAAATAGCACAGGATCTGAAACAGAATTTAGAAAAAATTAATCATCATGGCAAAAGAGCAGGTGATATTGTAAAAAGCATGCTTCAACATTCAAGAAGCAGTAGTGGGAAAAAAGAGCCAACTGATATCAATTCATTATGTGAGGAATACTTGAGGTTGAGTTATCATGGATTACGTGCAAAAGACAAATCATTCAATGTAACGATGAAAACTGATTTTGATAATACAATCGGTAACATCAATATCATTCCGCAGGATATTGGAAGGGTTGTATTGAATTTACTGACGAATGCTTTTTATGTAGTCAATGAAAAGAAACAGCAGCAATCCCCCGACGGCGGATACGAACCAACTGTTTCAGTAAGCACAAAAAAGATTGGCGATAAAGTTGAAATAAGAGTAAGCGATAATGGCAACGGCATTCCACAAAAAATATTGGATAAAATATTTCAACCATTTTTCACTACTAAACCAACAGGACAAGGAACTGGATTAGGTTTATCATTGAGTTATGATATTGTAAAAGCACATGGGGGAGAAATTAAAGTGGAAACAAAGGAGGGAGAAGGGACAACATTTATTATTAGTTTACCAGAAAAATAATTTAGCAATGCTAAAACGAATCATATATTCTGCATTTTTACTAATTATTATAAACGCTGCTGAAGCACAGCAAGTTTATATTGACAGTCTGAAAAATGAAATAAGTATTTCAAAAAATGACACAAATAGTTTAATCCTGTTTGGAAAACTGTCTGATGTGTATTCTGAAATAAATCCAGACAGCGCTTACAACTTTGCCGGGAAAATGCTGGCGATTGCAAGGAAGTTGAGTCTTAAACTGGAAGAAGTATATGCACTGGATCAAATGAGTTATGCATTGCTCAACATGGGTAACTATCCCCGGTCCCTGCAAACGATCTTATCAGCCATTGCTATTACCGAAAATCCGGATAGTGAAAAAAAACTGATACCGGCTACTTTTCCCCCAATTGACGAATTTTTTGACCGGACTTTACCGGCCCGCCTGCAACGACTTGAAGGATTGAGCAGGACTTTACAATATGCAGGCATTTTGTATCTCAATTCAGGAAATTATCAAAAAGCCTTATACTATTATAAAGCCTCTTTACCGCTTGCGATGCAATCAAACAATTTTCGTTTATTAAGCATCACCTATTCTACAATGGGGCGTACGTATCTTTCTTTAAAACAACCAGATTCAGCATTAATCAGCCTTCAGCATGCATATGACAATTCGGTTAAGTCCGGCTATTACAGGTTTATGGGGAGCATACTATTAAATATGGGTCGTGTATTTATTGCAAAAGGTGATCAGGAAACTGCAAGGGAGTATTTCAGAAAAGCTTTACTGGAAAGTGCTGAACACAATTATTTCCGGGGTGTGGTAGCCAGCAACCTGGCCCTGGCAGATGTTTACAAAAAATCAGGGCGGGCAGATTCAAACCTCTATTACATAAAAAATGGATTGCCCACAGCCTATTACTTAAATGCTCCTGATCTTTTATTACGTTCTTATACTGCACTGGCAGATTTTTATAAAACTGCAGGTAACAGCGACAGTACAGTAAAATACCAGTCACTCATTATTAAAATCAATGATAGTTTGTTCAATTCAAAACAGGCGCAGCAGTTTCAGAATATTGATTTTGACGAGCAGCAGCGCCAACAGCAGGTTGAAGCTGCAAAAACAGCATATCAAAATAAAGCAAGGCAATATGCTTTGTTGGCAGGGTTGGGTGTATTTTTGCTTATTGGTTTTATACTTTACAGGAACAATCGTGAAAAAAATAAAGCAAATATTATTCTTGAAAAAACGCTTTCAAATTTAAAATCCACCCAATCTCAACTCATCCAATCAGAAAAAATGGCGAGCCTTGGCGAACTCACCGCCGGGATTGCTCATGAAATTCAGAACCCATTAAACTTCGTTAATAATTTTTCAGAATTAAATACGGAGTTATTGGAGGAAATGAAACAGGAAATAGATAATAGTCATTTAGAGGATGTAAAAACGATTGCCAATAATGTAATTGAAAATGAACAAAAAATAAATCACCACGGCAAAAGGGCAGATGCCATTGTAAAAGGAATGTTACAGCACAGCCGCAGCAGCAGTGGAGTAAAAGAACTTACAGATATCAATGCCCTGGCTGACGAATATTTGCGGTTGAGTTATCATGGGTTAAGGGCAAAGGATAAATCTTTCAATGCAACGTTGAAAACTGATTTTGATCAATCAATTGGAAAAATAAATATCGTACCGCAGGATATAGGAAGGGTCATATTAAACTTATTGACTAATGCTTTTTATGTAGTTAATGAAAAGAAACAAATGAATATTCCGGGATACGAACCGACAGTTTCAATAAGTACAAAAAAGATAGGTAGCAAAGTTGAAATAAGAGTTACTGACAATGGTAATGGCATCCCTCAAAAAGTATTGGACAAAGTATTTCAACCATTCTTTACTACAAAACCCACAGGACAAGGAACTGGACTAGGATTGAGTTTGAGTTATGATATTATAAAAGCTCATGGCGGAGAGTTGAAAGTAGAAACGAAGGAGGGTGAAGGAACAACATTTATTATTCAGTTACCCATTATTTAAATTAACTGCATGAAACCATTTCTAACAATCCTGTTGCTTTCATTGTTAATGGAAAACTGTGCCGCACAGGATAGTACCATTGTCATTTCTTCCGGAGAATTTAATGCCAATTATATAATACCTCTGGCTAAAAAAGATGGCTGGTTGTTTAAAATGGGTCATGATACTTCATGGGCTTCTTCAGACATCAATACCGACAACTGGCAAAAACTAAACCCTGCAGGTTTAACTGCGAAAATGGCCGATCCAAAAGGGAAGCTGGAGGGATGGTTTCGATTGAAGATAATACTGGATAGTAGTTTTACAGGAATGCCCTTAGGTATTATCCAAAATGTTTGGGCGGCTACAGATATATATATTGATGGCAAGCTGGTTCATTCGTTTGGAAATACCGGTATAAATAATCAGGCTTACAAAGAATATAATCATATTCAAAAATTGCCGGCACCTGTTCATCTGGCAGCTCAAAGAAATTACCTGCTGGCAATTCATATGGTGGATTATGTTGACCATTTCAAGGGAGATTTAAAATCATCAGAAACGCTGCCAGAATTTATTTGTTTAACAAGCCCCGGATTTATTGATGCTAATAACAAATCGGTGAACAGGGTATTTAGTGTACTATTTTTTATTTTAGCCATTGCTGCAGCATTAACATTACTTTTCTGGCTACTGTACTTTCAAAACAGGAGGGAAAAACATTTATTGTTTATAGCAGCTACTGTTACTTGTATTTGTGGCGCTATCCTGGTTGTTACATTGAATCTATCAGGCCTTACATCATACGATCATCATCGGTTCTTAAATTATACAACCGGTTTATTTTCATTTGGAATTATTATTACAATGCCGCTGACTATCGCCAAAATATTCAGAAATAGAGTTCCCAAACTACATTGGTATTTTGTTGTAGTATCTTTAGCTGGCTCGATTATCTCTCTATTTAATCCATCAGGGCCAATAATACTGTTTGTCGTAGCTCCAATTTCATTTCTGATCTGTATATACTATCTCATTTCTTCATGGAAAACTTTAAAAGGCGCCAAATGGGCCATTGTAATAGGATTGATTGCCACTTTAAGTTTATTTATTTTATTGATATTTTTTGCAAGCATCCTCCCCAGGGCTGAAATTTTAATAGCAATATTTCTCACTTTCCCGTTGAGCTTGTTAGTCTATGTTTCCATATGGTTCAAAGAGACACTTAGAAATGTAGAGCAAAATGCGAATAAGGTAATTCTGGTAACAGAAGAAAAAAGAGAAATACTGGCCACTCAAAATATATTATTAGAACAGCAAGTAACTGAACGTACTCATGAACTCAAACAATCCCTTGAACATTTAAAATCCACCCAATCCCAACTTATCCAGTCAGAAAAAATGGCTTCGCTTGGTGAGCTGACTGCCGGCATTGCACACGAAATTCAGAACCCATTGAACTTCGTTAATAATTTTTCGGAAGTAAATACGGAATTGATCGAAGAATTGCAACAGGGATTAAAAGCCGGAAAAATTGATGATGCAATTTCCATTTCAAATGACATAAGAGATAACGAAGAAAAAATAAATCACCACGGCAAAAGAGCCGATGCCATTGTAAAAGGAATGCTGCAACATAGCCGCCGCAGCAGCGGTATAAAAGACCCAACTGATATTAATGCTTTGTGTGATGAATATTTAAGATTGAGTTATCATGGCTTACGGGCAAAAGACAAATCATTTAATGCAACAATGAAAACTGATTTTGATGATTCAATCGGCAACATCAATATCATTCCGCAGGATATCGGAAGAGTAGTTTTGAATTTAATCAACAATGCTTTTTATGCAGTTGATGAAAAGAAAAAACAAGCAGGAGAAAATTATGAACCGACAGTTACCGTAAGCACCAAAAAACTAAATGATAAAGTTGAAATAAAAGTTGCTGACAATGGAAATGGCATTCCTCAAAAAGTATTGGACAAAATATTTCAACCATTCTTTACCACCAAACCAACAGGACAAGGAACAGGTTTGGGCTTATCATTGAGTTATGATATTGTAAAAGCACATGGCGGAGAGTTGAAGGTAGAAACAAAGGAGGGTAAAGGAAGTGAATTTACTATTCAATTACCCATTAAATCCATTGCATAATGAAAAAATTGGCTGTACTATTCCTTTTATGGTCTTTCCCTCATCAGGGCTTTACACAGGACTTTCAACAAGTCATTATTGACAGCTTGAAGAAGGAACTTTCCATAAGTAAGATAGATACAAGTAATGTTCTGTCGATGGTAGAACTGGTTGACCAATATAAGTACTCCAACGCTGACTCTGCTTTGTTCTATGCCCAGCGAGCTTTGATTCTTTCACGAAAAATAAATTTTCACCAAGGCGAATTTAGATCCCTTTTTATGATGGGGTTTGCACTTTCCCTTGCCAGCAATCACTCGAGGGCGTTGGAAGTGGAATTGAAGGCCTTACGGATTGCGGAGAAATACAATTATACAATTGGCAAGGGGGAAGTGTATAACAGGCTTGGGGTTATATACAGGGAAACAAAAGATTTCCCACGAGCATTGTTTTATTTTAAACAGTCAAAGCAACTCTTCGACTCTTTGCATAATTATTACATGGCGGTAACGTCAGAAGCACATATTGGAAGGACATATTATGGCATGAATCAACCAGACTCTGCCTTCTATTATTGCCTGATGGCAGAAAAAAATATTGAACGCTATGGTTCGGAAAATATGAGTTGTCCCAATTTTATAATACTTGCCAGGCTCCAATCGGATAAAGGAAATGTACAGGCTGCGCTTAATTATTATCAACAAAGCCTGTTGGCTGGCTATTCAAGTGGCCAATATATTTTTACTAATAAAGCAAACCTTGAAATTGCGGAGATATATCAAAAGGCAGGACAGGGTGATTCTTGTATCCATTATGCACAAAGGGCACTTGCCGACGCACAAAAAAGCAGCGTTGGCAGATCGATTGCTGATGTCAGTCTCTTTTTGTCTTCTCTGTATGAAAAAAGCAACCTGGGTCTTGCGCTGCAATACCAGAAAATGGCTCTGGAAGCGATTCGAAAAATGAACAATTTTGGAAATCTGAATGCCATTCAAAACCTTTCAGCATTTGATGAAGAGGAACGTCAATATGAGCAAGCTACAACTAGGGTTGCCTATAATAATCGTATCAAGCAATATTCATTGCTGGCTGGGTTAGCTGTATTTCTTTTGATTACATTTTTTCTCTATCGTAATAACAGGCAGAAACAACATGCGAACGCACTGTTGCATCGTCAGAAGGAAGAGATCCATACACAAAAACTTATAGCTGAAAATGCGCTATTGAATCTCAAAGCCACTCAAACCCAACTGATACAATCAGAAAAAATGGCAAGTCTCGGTGAACTCACTGCAGGCATTGCACATGAAATTCAAAACCCGTTAAATTTTGTGAACAATTTTTCTGAAGTAAATAAAGAATTGCTGGTGGAAATGAAAGACGAAATGGATAAAGGAAATATTACTGATGCAAAAGAAATTGCCAATGATGTAATTACCAATGAAGAAAAAATAAATCATCACGGCAAAAGAGCCGATGCCATTGTAAAAGGAATGCTTCAGCACAGCCGCAGTAGTAGTGGAGTAAAAGAGCCAACAGATATTAATGCATTGTGTGATGAGTATTTAAGATTGAGCTATCATGGCTTGCGGGCAAAAGACAAATCATTTAATGCAACGATGAAAACTGATTTTGATGAATCAATCGGAAACATCAATATCATTCCACAGGATATTGGAAGGGTTGTTTTGAATTTATTGACGAATGCATTTTACGCAGTCAGTGAAAGGAGGAAAAGCCCCCATCCCCTAAAGGGGGGTATTGATGAGTATGAACCTTTAGTAACTGTTACAACCCGAAGACTCGGCTCCCCTTCAGGGGATGGGGGCAAAATAGAAATTAAAATATCTGACAATGGGGGTGGTATTCCTCAAAAAATATTGGATAAAATTTTTCAACCCTTCTTTACTACCAAACCAACCGGGCAGGGAACGGGATTGGGTTTGAGTTTAAGTTATGATATCATTACTAAAGGACATGGTGGAGAATTAAAAGTAGAAACCCTGTCTGCCGAAGCGGCAGCGCAGGCAGGAAAAGAAGGGGAAGGTTCGGAATTTATCATTATTTTACCGGCTTAAATTATAAATTCAAAAAATGAAAATTTTAGTAGTTGACGACGAAAAAGATGTCCAGATTCTTTTTGAACAGCGTTTCCGAAAAGAAATGAAAACCGGCGAAATGGATTTTGTTTTTGCTTTCTCGGGAGAAGAAGCATTGATGTATTTAAAGGATCATAAACATGAAGCCGTACTGATCCTTTCGGATATCAATATGCCCGGCATGAGTGGCCTGGATCTGCTGAAACACATAAAACAAAAATACAGTGTCCCTCCGCCGGTGGTGATGATGATCACCGCCTATGGTGATCCTGAAAATTATAAAATAGCCATGAAACTGGGCGCCGATGATTTTTTAACCAAACCGGTAGATTTTATATCCTTAAAAGAAAAATTAAAAGCAATATAGTAATGTCAAAAATATTAGTGGTAGATGATGAACAGGACCTGGAAATGCTGATAAAGCAAAAATTCCGGCAAAAAATAAGGGAACATCAGTATGAATTTGTTTTCGCAGTAAATGGAAAGCAAGCCCTGGAGCAACTGGAGCTCCATACCGATGTGGATATGGTACTCAGTGATATCAATATGCCGGAAATGGATGGCCTTACTTTACTTTCCCGGCTGAAAGAACAAAACGGTTTATTAAAATCCGTAATTGTTTCCGCCTACGGAGATATGGAAAATATCCGGACAGCAATGAACCGCGGGGCTTTTGATTTTATTACCAAGCCGGTGAATTTTGAAGACCTTGAGTTGACAATGGAAAAAACAATAAAGCATGTACTCCAGATGAAAGAAACGATGAAAGCCATTAAAGAAAATAATATTCTTAAAATGTATGTGGATGAAACGGTGCTGAATTTTATGGGCGGACATGAGTTTGAATCTTCCTTAATGGTAAATGAAACTGTGGAAGCAACAGTTGCCTTTATTGACATCTGCAGTTTTACAACCATCAGTGAAAACGAAACTCCGGATACGGTGGTGAAAATATTGAACAGATATTTTGATGTGATGGTGAAGGAGATTATTGCCCAGGGTGGTTATGTTGATAAATTCATCGGCGATGCAGTAATGGCTGTGTTCCGCGGCGATTATCACCTTGACAGGGCCATTGATGCCTGCCTTGCGGTAAGAAAAGCCATTGAGGAATTACCGAATGAATCCGGAAATATTTTCTTTGCTCCCAAAGTTTCCATTGGAATTAACAGCGGTGAAATGATCTCCGGCAATATCGGTTCCGGTAATCTCCGTCGTCTCGACTACACAGTTATTGGTGATGCGGTGAATATAGCTCAACGCTTGCAAACTACAGCCAAGGAAGGACAGATCATCATCAGCGAATCTTCGTATGAAAAAGTTAAAGAGTCATTCAACTGTAACAAAGTGGGTGAAGTGAGTTTGAAAAATAAATCAGCCCCTTTAATGATTTATGAAGTAATGGACTAAACGCTTTAGAATTACCACTACTGTTTTACATTCAACGTTACTTTACTGGTCAAACGGCTTCCATAGGAACGATGCAAGGCATCAGCAAATTGCAAAGTGAGTGAATGTTTTCCGGGTGAAAGTTTTACTTCAGCAGAAGTCTGTGCATTACCGAAATGAAGATGAACTGAATCTTTAGGGATAACAGTACCTACAGCAATGGAATCCATATCTATTAAAATATGATGATGGCCTGAAGCCGGTTTTAATTTTCCATTGGCAGTATCCACATGTAGTCCTTCCACTGCCATTTCCACCTTAAATGGTGAAGTAACGGTTTGCCCATCCTTCAGATTAGAAAAATAAACTTTTGCATCGGCAGGTACTTCGGGCATTGCCGGCATTGAAACCGCCGAGGTGTTCATTTGCATGTCATGATTCATGCTGTCTTTATTATCACTTGTTTTATCAGCACTGCTGTTGCAGGCTGTAAGACAGATTGCAGTAACGGCTGAAATGAATATTATTTTCATAACTGTATTTTAATAAATATTTTCCTGATGAGTTTCCAAAGGTAGCAACTTAAAATGCCGGCAGCAAAATAAATTAGTTATTATATTTCCCTGAAATTTTTTTAATATTTTCACAAGTACAAATCTTTTAAAATGCCCATACCTTTTAAACCAAGGTTATTTATAATCACACTGATTTTATTTTTTGGGTTCTCCTCTATTACCAGTGCACAAAAAAGTTCTTTGTCATATACTGTGTCAATGGAAAATCCTGCCTGGCATTATTTTCATGTTGAATTGATATGTACCGGGATTAAAAAAGAACTCCTTGATTTTAAAATGCCGGTATGGACACCCGGGTATTATCAGCGTCTTGATTTCGCAAAAAATGTGGAAGGATTTAAGGCATTCGATGCAACAGGCAAAGAATTAAAATGGGAAAAAGCTGCAGATAATACATGGCGGGTATCTAGCAAAAACAATATGCAGATTAAACTTAGTTATGATATAAAAACGCTGAAACCCTTTGTAGCCAATCCCTATCTGGATGAAACAAGGGGCTACATAGTTCCGGCAGGTGTTTTTTTTCATATAGATAAAATGATCAATCATCCAGTACAGGTTCAGGTAGTTCCTGCTGGCGGATGGAACAGAGTAGCTACAGGTCTTGATTCTGTAGCCGGGAAATCATTTACCTATTCAGCGCCGGATTTTGATATTCTGTATGATAGTCCAATTCTTATTGGTAACCTGGAAGAACTGCCTTCTTTCAAAGTAAATGGCATCACTCACAGATTTATTGGCTATAAGTTGGGCAATTTTGACCGGATTGAGTTCATGGCTGATCTGAAAAAAATTGTTGAAACCTCCGTAAAAACTATCGGCAATATACCTTATAAGAGTTATACTTTTATTGCCATCGGTCCCGGACCAGGTGGCATTGAACATTTGAATAATACTACTTTCGGATTCAATGGTTCCGGTCTTAACAAAAGAGAAAGCTATATCCGTATGCTTCATTTTCTGGCACATGAATATTTTCATCTTTACAATGTAAAACGGATAAGGCCAATTGAGCTGGGCCCTTTTGATTACAGTAATGGAAACAGAACTAAAATGCTTTGGGTGTCGGAAGGCTTATCTGTTTATTATGAGTATATGATGGTAAAAAGGGCAGGCATTTCCACAGATGAAGAAACTTTAAATGCCTTTAGGAATAACATCCTTGCTTATGAAAGCAAACCCGGCCGCTTGTATCAAACATTGGAACAAGCCAGCTATGAAACATGGAGTGATGGCCCCTTTGGAAAAACCGGGGAAGATGTAAATAAAACCATTTCTTATTATGATAAAGGCCCGGTAGTGGGTATGCTCTTCGATTTTAAAATCAGGGAAGCAACTCAAAACAAAAAATCATTGGATGATGTAATGCGTTTTCTTTATAAAGAATATTATCAAAAAAAGAAAAGAGGTTTTACCGAAGAAGAGCTTCGCCAGGCTTTTGAATTCGTGGCCGGCACATCGCTTGCTGAAGAATTTGAATATGTAACTACCACCAAATATCTGGATTATCAAAAATATTTTTCCTATGCCGGATTAACTATTAATACCGAATTAAAAGAATTGCCTGGCCCGTATATTGGATTTACAACCCGTGAAAGAGAAGATAGTCTTTTCATTGCTTCCGTTGATTTTGAATCCCCGGCATGGAAAGCGGGCATCAGATCGAAGCAGGCAATCTTAGATGTAAATGAAACAAAAGTTTCTGCTCCATTACTCAATGAGACGATTGCCAAAGCAAAACAAGGCGACAAAATCATTATCACGGTTTTAGGAAATGATAATCCCCGGAAAACCGAGATCATTTTTGGTAAAAAGTCTGAAAGGAGTTTCCAGATGACGTCGGTAGAAAACCCCTCCCCTTTACAAAAACAAATAAGAGAAAGCTGGTTAAAAGGATAAGACTCTTATCTTTAAGAATTAAACAAGAAGTTTTATGTGGATATTCCAAATAGCAAGATTCTTCAGAAATGCATTCAGACTGATTGCCATCTTTTTTATCGTCATTAAACATTTATGGAAAACGTGGCTATACAGAAGCTGGCTGCGCAAGATAATAGACCCGAAAGGAAAAAAATTAACCAGCAGCGCAGAGCAAATTCGTCTTACCATTGAAGAATTGGGACCCACCTTTATTAAATTCGGTCAGATACTTGCCGACCGCCCCGACCTCGCATCGGACCATTTACGAGAAGAACTGAAAAAGCTGCAAAGCGATGCCAAGCCTATGGACGATGATCTGGCCATCCATATTATAGAAACCGAATTGGGAGATCCTATTGACGATGTTTTTCTTCATTTCAATAAAAAACATCTGGCATCGGCATCTATCGCCCAGGTATATTCTGCTACTTTAAAATCTGGTGAACGGGTTGTATTAAAAGTTCAGCGACCAAATATCAAACACAAAATCGAAATTGACCTTATTCTCATGAAAGTGCTGGCAAAGCAGTTGTTAAAAACTTATCCCGGATTGGCCAGTTTTAATATTATAGGATTTGTAGAAGATTTCGGGGAAAACCTGATTAAAGAACTTGATTTCACCAACGAGGCATCGAATATGTTGCGGTTTACCGATATGTTCAAAGATGATCCCCGTTGTTATATTCCACATGTATATGCCAAATACAGCCGTCAGCGTTTACTCGTCATGGAATTTATTGAAGGATTTAAGCCGGATGATATTCAAGGGTTGAGAGCCGCAGGTTTTGATACCCAGGTGATAGCTGAAAACGGAACGCATATTGTTTTAAAAATGATTCTCCGCCATGGTTTTTTTCATGCTGATCCTCATCCGGGAAATATTTTTATACGTGGCGATAACCAGATTGTATTGCTGGATCATGGAATGGCCGCGAGCCTTAAACCAAAACAAATACTGGCGATGATCGATTTCATGCTTGGATTTTCAAAAAATGATCCGCACCGGATTGCAAAAGCACTTTTGAATTTATCAGAAATCTCTTATTTCAAAGACCTGGAAGACCTGGAGTTTCGGCTTGGAGAAGTAATCAAAAAATACAGCTACATGACCTATGAACAGGTAGATATTTCCGCAATTATGATGGAAGCGTTTAAGATCATTGCACGGTATGGATTAAAAATTCCTTCGAATCTTTTTACATTGATTAAGTCCATTGCTACCATTCAAAAATTTGCCGAGCACCTGGAAGCTGATGTGTCTATTGCCAATATGATAAGGCCCTATGCAACAGAAAAAATAAAGGAAAGATTCAGTTGGGATGCAATTATGAAAACGGTAATTGATTCTGCCGAAGATTACATTTACCTGGCAAGCAAACTACCTAAAGATATTCGTGAAATAGTGAATAAAATGAAAGGCGGGGTAATGAAACATGAGATCAACTTTAGCGAGGATAGTTTTACAAACAAAGCATTTCGCATTAATATTAACCGGCTGGCATTTGTATTTATTCTTGGCTTGATGATGGTTTGTTCTACTTTATTAATGATTTACATGAAAAATATTCAAATTATCAACGTGTTTTTTTATACAACACTTACTATTACTACCTATACAGCAATTCGATTAATGATAAAAACCAGATACAGTTAAGAAATAATTATCCGGGTTTTTGAAATTTATTTGAAAGTGGTTGATTTCAGTAAAGGAAGAAATTTCAATTTGGCAACTTCCTGAAAAGTATTTATTTTACAACCCAGTTTCCTCTGAATTTCATACATCGTACTCTGCGAAAACTCCGCATCTTTTATTAGTAAATTTTAAAAACAAATATTATGAAAAAGATTCTTCTTGGAATTTGTATTTCTGTTTTTCTACTTGCCTGTAACAGTGAAAAAAAGGAAGACAAGACGGCATCAACAGATGCTGTTACCACTACAGCACCCACAGAAAATAAAACAGCCGGCGATGAATTACTGCCTGCAAGTGAGGGGGATGGGGTAAAAAATTCGGTAATAGCATTTTCCAAAGGTGATATTGATGCTATGACTTCAAATTATGATGACAACGTCCATTTTTTATGGTCAAATGGTGACAGCATGGTTGGCAAAAAAGTTGTTCAGGATTATTACAAAGGCCGCTGGAAGCTTATTGATTCACTGAATTATTCTGATCACATTGTTGTAGCCTTAAACATGAGGGTTCAGCAATCAAAATTTGCCCCAACGGGTAAATGGGTTCTCATATGGTCTTTTGCCCATGTAAAATATAAGAATGGTAAAAAACTGGATTTTTGGGTGCATAATGTTTACCACCATAATGATGCAGGAAAAATTGATTTCATAGGACAGTATATTGACCGGCATCCAATAATGGAAGCAACAAAAGACATGATGAAATAAAATAAATTATTAGTATTATAAAACCTCCTTTCATCGGGAGGTTTTTATTTTTTAAGAAGGCTCCCCGCTTTATTTAAAATCTGATCAAGTATACCTTTATCCAAATCAGAAAACATAAGAGGTAATTCAGGAAATTTTTGATGTGCATTTATTTGCAATTCCCACCAATCTACATCGTGCCATTTCCCCAACTTATACCCTATTCTTGTATAGGTTGTCAGATGTTTGAAGCCAAAGTTTTTATGAAATGAGACGCTTTTTTCATTTGGAATAGTTATGACTGCATAAGCATTGACAAAACCCTGCATTTTTAAGATTTCGAATAAGGCAGTATATAATGCTTTAGCAATTCCATAGCGATAATATTTCTCATCAATATAAACCGAAGGTTCGGTACACCATTGGTAGCCCTTTCTTTCACGATGTTTTCCTGCATAAGCAAACCCTGCAATTTCATTTTCAATTTCACAGACCAGCCATGGCCTTTCTTTTAATGTATTAATGATTCTTTGCCGAAAAGCATCTTCAGCAGGAACTTCTGTTTCCTGCGTAACACCGGTTTGAAGTATAAAAGGAGAATAAATGGAAAGAATCGCCTTCGCATCTTCGGAATTCGCTATCCTGATTGAAGACATGATTTTAATTTAAAAATCAAATTACTGTAAAATTTGATTTCAGCCTTTAAACGTATTCATTTAATTTTGTTGCCCAATTTGCCGGGGTAGCTCAGCTGGTTAGAGCATCGGATTCATAACCCGAAGGTCGGCAGTTCAAGTCTGCTCTCCGGTACAAAAGCTCTATTGTGGAGCTTTTTTCTTTATGAAACTTACAGTTTAGATATTAATAAAAAAATCTACTGATAAAAATTTCTCTCAGGTTTTAGCTAATATGTAAACTGGTATGCACAGCATTCAACAATGACCTTTTTGTAAAAGGTTTACTTAAAAATAAATTATTATCTGTATCCACATGTTTTGTAATTCGTAACTGATCAATAGGACTGGCAGTAAAAAAAATTATCGGGATGCCGGCAGTTTCTTTATCATTTTTTGCCAACCGGTAAAAAGTTATACCGTCAGTTTCAGGGATCATAATGTCACAAATAATCAGGTCAGGAATATGATTTTTTGCAATCCTGAATCCGTCTTCACCATTTGAAGCTTTATAAACATGGAATCCTGAGACAGAAAGTAACTCTGCTGTATTCTCCCGGATTTCAAAATTGAAATCAATTACCAAAATACTTTTCATAAAATCAAAACAACTTTCACATTAGCAAAATATAAAATCAATTCAGGCAGGACAATGATAGTAATCAGTAAAAAATATGATGGCAGGAAGATAAATTAAGTTTTCGTCAGGCAACGTTCTATAGCGGAGAGTAAATCCTTAATCTCAAATGGTTTGGTTATATATTCATCGGCTCCTTTATCAAATCCGGTTTTTATTTCATTCTTCTCCGTATAAGCAGTGAAAAAAATAAATGGAATACAAGATGTGAATGGATTTTTTTTCAAAACATCGATCACATTGTAGCCATCTGTTCCTGGCATAAGAATATCACAAATGATGAGATCGGGTTTATGTTGAATTGCCAATTGAATTCCCGATGTTCCGTCGCCCGCAATTAACAGGTTGTATCCGGCCAATCCAAGTATCTCCATTGTGTTTTCCCTTATATCAGTATTATCCTCTATTAGTAAGATAGTTGCCATTCTATTTAGAGACCGGAATCTCAACTATAAATGTTGATCCTTCATTTACTCTGCTGATAAAGTTAATCTTTCCGCCAAGCAATTCAACATATTTCCTGACAATGCTTAGCCCTAATCCCGTGCCCTGGATACTGGCCGCATTATTCGCTCTGAAAAATTTACTAAACAGTTTTGCCTGTTCTTCCTCAGGAATGCCGATTCCCTGATCTTTAATTGAAATAGTTGCCACTCCCCCATTCACAATAGAAGCAATGTTTATCTTGTTTCCTTCCCTTGAATATTTCAAGGCATTTGAAATAAGATTAAACAGGATATTTCTGAGTATCTTTTTATCACTAAATATTTCTTCTCCACCTTCATGAACATAATTGATTTGTTGTTTCTTTCTTTTTGCAATTAATCCCATTTCTTCCACTATATCCTCAATATATTCTTTCAGATTCATCTGGGTAAATATATTTTCAATTTTCCCCTGCTCAAGTTTTTCAAGAGATAGAAAATCATTTAAAATGTCAGTAAGATTTTCCACTGACGTTTTAATTCGTTCAATATGCTTTACTATTTTATTCTCTTCTTCTGGTTTTCCGTAAATTTCTATAAGTGAAATACTGGATAATATGGTAGTTAAAGGAGTTCTGAATTCATGTGAAGCAATTGATACAAACTGGGATTTAAGTTCATTTAATTCCTTTTCTTTTTCCAGGGCAGCCAAAAGATTCTCCTGTGCTACTTTATGGTCAGTAAAATCCAGAAAAACCGCAATCATTACTTCGGAACCGTTAATGACTGCTCTTTGCAAAGAAACTGAAACCCATAAGTGTTTTCCGCCTTTCATTCTTATTTCAATTTCCATATCTCTCACTATTCCTGAGTTTGCAAGGCTTTCACTTTTTTGAATATGCTGATTAGGTGTAATAATATTAAGATCGACAGCGCTTTTCCCTATAATTTCTTCCTTATTGTAACCTACCAGCTCCATATAGGCTTCATTGCAATCAAGTATTACCCCATCGCTGATACGGGAAATCATTGCCCCTGCCGGACTCTCATGAAATAGTTTTGCGAACAGTTCATTGGAATTTTGGAGCTCCTGCATAGTTATTGCTCTTTGCCTGAAACTATAATTTACCGAAATGAACATGGTTACAAGAAACACCAGGATGCCCGACAATAAAAAAATAAGTGTATTCCGGTAACGAACAATAGCATTATCATTTTCCCTGGAAATATTCATGAGATAATCATTCTCTTTATTTTCCACTTGCAAGGTTATAAAATCAACCCTGCTGATATAATAAGAACCACTGTCGATTTTACTTGTTAAATCCTCTGGAGAAACCGAATTATTTTTCTTTGATGCAACCTCATTGTCCGAAAGAGAAATAAGGTTGTTTATAATGTTTACCAAAGAATCTATATCTGCTTTAATCGTTTTGTTACCTTCGGTAAGAACTTTTAACTGGCTGATTACATTCAAATAATTCTTCTTTTCCATCAGATAGGAACCAAGCGAAGATCCATTTCCCGTTACTAAAAATTTATTACTGTAAATAAAAAGATTTTTTGCGCCCAGGTGCACTTCATCATTCCGGCCAATAATATCTTTTGAAAGTAATATCTGCCTGTTCGTTGTATCTATTTTTGTATAGTACCGGTAAGCAAGAAATCCAATAAAAAAAACAGCGCAAAAAAGTATAATGAAATAGGAAGGTAATATTTTCTGTAATTTCAGTTTCATTCTGAATTCATCTGCGCATTAGTAAAAGCATATTATACAATCCAGTTTAACCCTCATATGATATTTATCAATCATTGAATTGATTTAACACTGATGTGCAGATCAAAACGAACAAAATTTATTGATTAAATTTTTCAAACTTATAATGGATGACCGGGCTTATCCGGATAAAGAAGATAAAAAGGGAAAATCACTGTTATGCCCATAACTTAAAGATTTGAAATTCTATCAGAAATTATCATTTCTTCCAATGACCCTGATGCCAATACCAACCAGATCTCCGTTTCTTCCATGAACCCTGAATCCATATTTGACCATCCAGTGGATTTGCCCAGTAACCATCCCGCCACGTATAGGTTCTTCCGTTCCAGAACCATTCCCCATCTACCCATACATGAGTGCCACCAGGGCTTATAGGAAAAGCTACACCAGGTGGCATTGGCCTTGGACTTATTACAAATCTATAATACCCGTTACACGAAGTAGCGAAAATTATTATTGCTGCGGGAATGAAATGTATTAAGTATTTCTTCATAAAATAATAACTTGAAATTAAACTTTCACAGTACTTGTTATAATGTCTGCTGGTTTCCCTTGTTTAATTGTTAATTGGTTTATCAGTTTTTTCAATTCTTTTAAGACATTTTTCGTTGCCTTTCTGAAATCATCAGACCGATTATGCACTAACAAATCATCGCCAAAAACAGATAACCTGATTTCGCATATTTTATTCTCTACCGGATTGATTCTACTGTCTTCTTTCAATACCACTTCTGCCCTGGAAATATCTTTAAACCGATGAGATATCTTTAATATTTCCTCCCGTATTACATTAATAAGAGAGTCATCTACTCTGGCAAACTGCGTGTTAAATTCAATTGTCATAGAAAATCTATTTATTATTTAAAATATTAATTACTAAATAAAAATAGTTGGAAACAGGGTCGTTAATAATGATGTCTGTCAGTATGAATCCTGATATTACTTACGTATCGGGAAGGTATTCCCCAAAATAACAAAGCAGTAAGGAAAGCCAAATAACTGATTATGATTTCTGTTATTACTGACAGCCATCATTGTTGTAAATGCTTATTAAATATAATTTAGAATTGCGTTATTCAACTTAAATTTTAAGTTATGAAAAACATGAAATGGATAATAAGCCTGATATTATTTCTTATTTTCAGTTGCACTTCATCCCGTATCACTTCTTCCTGGAAAGCAGAGAATGTAACAGCAAAAAAATATAATAAGATTCTGGTATTGGGATTAATACGTGATGCAGACCGCAGTATACAGGAAAAAATGGAACAACATATAGTAGGTGATCTGACGGATCTTGGCTACAATTCTTTATCTGCCCTCAAAGTATATGGTCCTAGGGCATTTGAACAATTAAATGAAGAAACTGCCCTGGATAAAATAAAGAATAGCGGTGTAGATGCAGTCATTACGATTGTCATGCTGGATAAAACAAAAGAAAGAAAATATATCCCGGGGAATATCTGGTACTCTCCTTATGGCTATTATTATAACCGCTTTTGGGGATACTACGGCACGATGTATCATCGTATTTATGAGCCCGGATATTATATTACTGATACCCGGTATTTCTGGGAAAGCAATTTATATGATATGAGTGATCACCAATCTCTTGTTTTTTCAGCACAAACTGAATCTTTTGATCCAACCAGCTCTGATGCCCTGGCAGATGAATATGGGCATCTACTAATAAACGAAATGCTAAAAAATAATGTGATTAAAAAAATGAATGAATTACCAGGCAAGGCATTTTAAAATCTGATGATTTAAAATGCAGAATAATGTTTTGACTATGAAAATTCTGAAAAGGTATCTTACATCCGGATAGTTGAAAGCTATCCGGATATTTTTAATTAAGCAAATTTTCCAGTTTCATTTCATTTAAGATAACAATATTACCTTCCCTTATATCAATTAATTTTTCGGATCTGAATTCACTCAGGGTGCGGATAAGCGATTCAGTAGCGGTACCGGCAATCGTAGCAAGGCTCTCCCGGCTGATGTCAATGGTAAATTCTTCTTCCGTATTCTGCTGATATTTCTTCCGTAACATTATAATGGCCTCAGCTACTTTTTTGCGGAGTGAATTATAGGCGAGGTTAAGTAATTGATTTTCTTTTTCAGAAATATTTTTTGCCAATAACCTGATAAATTTTTGTGTTACCTCATTATTATTATTGATAAGTTCTTCAAAATCTTCTTTTGGTATAACAGCAAGCTCTGTAGCTTCAAGTGCTTCGGCAGTATCCTTGTATGTGGTTCCCTCCAGCAAAGCAATATGCCCCAGAAAATCTCCCTCTTTATATAGATCTACAACAAGTTCTTTTCCATTTGTATTGGTTTTATAGGTTTTTATTTTCCCTTTTAAAATATAATACAGTCTGTTTGGATGATTGCCTTCTGAATAAATAGTCTGCTTCTTTTTATACTTGTTTATATTACGGTCCTGGGTTAATGATTCTAACAGATTTTTATTGTTTTTTGAATAAAGCAATTGGTTCATTCCATCTATGCCTGGCAATAGTTCTTCTTTGAGCATTTCTAATTTTTTCAAGCGGCCTGATACAGCATTCAGGAGTTCAGTATTATTAAAAGGTTTTGTTATATAGTCATCAGCTCCCATTTCCATTCCTTTACGCAGATCGCTACGTTCTGTTTTTGCCGTAAGGAAAATAAAAGGAGTGTTCTTTATTGTTTCGCTTTTATGCACTGCATGTAATACGCCATATCCATCCAGGCCCGGCATCATGATATCACAAATTATCAGGTCAGGTTTTTGCTCAAGTGCCAGTGCCATACCTTGTATTCCATCTTTAGCTGTAACTACTTTATAACTTGATAATTCCAGTATTTCAGCAATGTTACTTCTGATATCCTCATTATCTTCTATCAATAATATCTTTTTCATGCGTCATAATTTCAATAAAATAAAACTAAATGGATATTCTAATAACCGGATATAAAATGATTGATAAATCAATTTTTTGTGCCCGGCACATAGCTAACAGAATGCTAAACTCCTGCATTAATCACTTTTAATGAGTGATAAAAGTCATCTGACTGATTGATGATATTCAGGGAAAAGGAAAGAAAATTATAGTAAAATACTATTTAGTTCATATCTGAAATTTCCATATATAAATCTGAAGAACTTAATCAGATAAAAGAATCTTAAGTTTATCAGAGACTTTATCAGCGTTGGGAAGCATTGCTTTTTCCAACCCAATATTCAAAGGAACAGCGGGTAGATTTTCTGATCCAAGGACTTCTACAGGTGTATCAAGCCATTTAAAACATTCTTTAGAAATTCTGCCTGCCAAAGCTTCGGCAAATGAATTGTTCTGCTGTTCTTCCGTCAATACAAGGCATTTATTATTTTTCTTCACGGTTTCATAAATCATTTCCTCATCCAATGGAAATAATGTTCTCAGATCAATTATTTCAACTTGCCCGGGGAAATTTTTTGCAGCTGCTTTTGCCCAGTAAACTCCCATGCCATACGTGATAATACAACAACTCCTGCCTTCAATTATTTTATCCTCATCAGCAGAAAGTATTTTATTAGCTATTCCAAATGGAAGTATATAATCATCCGATGGTTCAACGGTTTTTGCTTCCTCGGTACCAGGCACTTTACTCCAGTAAAGACCTTTATGTTCCAGCATGATTACAGGGTTGCCATCATAAAAAGCTGCTTTCATCAACCCTTTCATATCAGCAGCATTTGACGGATAGGCAATTTTAAGTCCCTTAATAGAAAGCAATGTTGTTTCTATCGATGCGCTATGATAAGGACCGCCACCACCATATGCTCCGATAGGTACACGTATTATTGCTGAAACAGGATATTTACCACAAGTGAGATAACATGATTTTGAAATTTCACACACCAACTGGTTAAATCCGGGGTAGATATAATCGGCAAACTGAACTTCCACAATTGGCTTTACTCCAACAGCACTTAATCCAACTGTTGAACCAATGATATAAGCTTCCTGAATAGCCGTATTAAAAACACGGTGATCGCCAAATTGCTCAGCCAGTGTAGCAGCCTCACGAAAAACTCCCCCTAATCTTCTTCCAACATCTTGCCCGAAAAAAATACACTCGGGATGCTTTTCCATTAATTCCCTTATGGCAAACATTGCAGCATCCACCATGATCACTTTTTCTTTGTCTGCAGGATTCCGATTTCCCTTTTCTTCAGTAACTGTGGTTGGAACAAAAACATGGTTTAACAGATCTTCCGGTTCTTTTGCATTTACAGCAATCCTGAAATCTGCTTCTACCTTTTTTGCTGATTCATTTTCTATATCGTATAAATAAGTTTCTAAAACCCCTTTTTCAAGCAGTAAATTCCTGAGTTTTGGAAAAGGATCATCTTTTGTATGTTTAGCAAGATCCTGTTCTGATCTGTAAAATTCTTTTCTTACACCACTGGTATGGTGATTGAGTAAAGGCACTTTTGCCTGTACCAGCCATGGTTTACGATTGTTGCGAACTTCATTGAAAACATTCCCCATTATTTCATAGCTCTCAATAAAATCAGAGCCGTCAACCTGAATTTTATTCAATCCCTTAAATCCATCGGCATATTCATAAGCATTCATTACCCTGGTTTCTTCAGCAGTTGCGCTAATTCCCCAGCCATTATCCTGCACCAGGTAAATGACCGGCAGTTTTTTTAATATAGCAAATTGAAAAGCTTCACTTACTTCACCTTCCGATACACTACCATCACCTAAAGAACAAATAACAATAGGAGCTTCTCCCTCATTCCCTCTTATAAGGAGAGTTGAGTTAATTTTTTCAAGATACTGAATGCCCTGTGCTATTCCTGTTGTAGGAATTACCTGCATGCCGGTAGCGCTGCTCTGATGAATGATTTTTGGTTTGTTGTTATCTTTTGTATTGGGGTGAGAATAATAAGAACGGCCTCCTGTAAATGGGTCATCCGCCTTTGTCAGTAATTGAAGCATTAATTCATAAGGAGAATATCCAAGTCCCAGTAATATACTTTCATCTCTGTAATAAGGACTGATATAATCGCAGTTTTTTAAGTGAAACGCCGTGGCTAACTGAATTGCTTCATGCCCTCTGGAAGTAGAATGTACATATTTACAAATTTGCCTGTTGGAATCATAAATTTCAGTCATTGCTTTAGCGTAGCACATCAGCCGGAAGGCTTTCAACAATATCTCTTTTTCAATCATAAGAAAATCTATAGTAAGCAAAAATAAGCTGATCAAGGCTATGTAAAAACTGAAAAGTCACCAGCATATTACTGATGACTTTTACAGTTGGTTTTGGTTGCGTCTCCACTTGTAAACGGAAAGCATCTTTATTTAACTTCCAGCTCTAATAACGGATCGTCTTCGATAAAAGCTTCGAGCTCATCTCCTACTACTAATTCGCCTACTCCTGCTGGTGTACCGGTAAAAACTATATCACCGATATTAACCGAAAAATAATTAGAGATATAAGAAACTATTTTATCAAAACTGTGTATCATCAAATCCGAATTTCCCTGCTGCACCAGCTCCTTATTTTTATACAGACAAAAGTTAATGTTTTTTTTATTCTTGATATTTGAAATAGAGATCCATTTCCCTACTGCCGCAGAATTATCCCATGCTTTTGCTTTTTCCCATGGAAGCCCTTTTTCCTTTAACTCGTTTTGAATATCTCTTGCAGTAAAATCGATGCCTACTGAAATAGCATCATAATATTTACTTGCAAATTTTTCCTGAATATACTTTCCATTTTTACTAATTCTCAATACCAACTCACATTCATAATGCAATTCGTTGGTAAATTCAGGGTAATAAAATGGAGTATGCGGCTGCAAAAGAGCACTTTTGGGCTTCATGAAAATCACCGGTTCATCCGGCACCTCATTACCCAATTCTTTAGCATGTGCAACATAATTACGTCCTACACAGAATATCTTCATATCAGGCTTGTTTTAATAAATACATCGGATACACTACATAAGGACTGTACATCCCATATATTCAGGCTTCATAAAAGAATGGATTTTAAAGGAGGAAGTGTGTTCGGGGATGCTAAAATAAGTAAACAACAGGATATCTCATAGTGAAAATAAATATTATTTAAAGTTTGAGAACCCGGGAAAACTTATATTCAGGTTTGTCAATTTATTGCTCAAAGCACTAACTTAGATACTCCCAACAACAAATGGCAGCATTATTGGAGACCATAGAGAAATTAATTATCCCCCGGTTGAAAAATGAGCTCAATCCCGGATTGATTTATCATAATATCCACCATACTATAGATGTTTTGAATAAATCAATACTAATATCAAAAAAGGAAGGAATTGATAATGCCAACGATCTTCTCTTACTTAGTACAGCAGCTCTTTATCACGACAGTGGTTTTCTTTTTATCTATAAGAACCATGAAGAAAAAGGTTGTCAAATTGCCCGGAAAGACCTATCCGGTTTTTTTACTACCGAGGAATTGGACAGAATTTGTGGCTTAATCATGGCAACGAAAATTCCCCAGACGCCTCATAATATTCTGGAAAAGATCATCTGTGATGCTGATCTTGATTACCTTGGTAGAGATGATTTTGAACCCATCAGTAAAAACCTCTACAAAGAGTTTATTGATTTTGATATTTTAAAAAAAGACGTGCTGTGGGATAAGGTGCAGATTGAATTTTTTGAATCGCATCATTATTTTACCCAAACCTCTATTTCGTTAAGGCAACAAAAGAAAGATAATAATCTGCAATTATTAAAACAAAGAGTCCAGTTGTAAGTATGACAATTCAATCCCGATTACAACATTTATTTAATGTTCGCAAAGCTGAGTGGAGTGTTGTGACAAGATTATTCTGGTTACAGTTTTTCCAGGGAACTGGCATTGCTTTTTTCTTTACGGCATCTTTTTCCCGTTTTCTTGAAAAAAATCCGGCTTCTGAACTTGTATGGGTAATCATTATTTCCTCTCCCCTCCTTTTTATTACCGGTTGGCTATTTAATAAAGGTGAACAAAAGCTTAAGCTTTCTAAACTTGGCGCTTTAAGCATTATTATTATGGCAGCAAGTATAATTTTTTTTCATTTTGCAAGTAATAGTTTAAATGGAGGATGGTATTATTATCTGATGTTTGCCTGGTATTATGTTCTTTACCTCCTTAGTAATCTTGGATTCTGGAGCATAGCTTCTGAGTTGTTTGATGTAAGGCAAAGCAAGAGATTATTTTCTGTTATCAGCGCCGGGGATATCCCTGCAAAATTCATTGGCTATACTATAGCTTACTTTTTTGTAAAAACAGTAGGTCCTCTTAGTATGCTATGGCCGGCGTTTATTTTTATGTTGGGTTCATTTCCATTTTTAATTAATTTATCTAAAACCGGGGAAATTCATAGTCACTCCCCCCATCATCATTCAGATTCATTGGATGTAAAATTGGAAAGAGGAATTAAACAATTAATCAAAAAATTTACAGTTAATCGTCTTATCCGCAGCATCGCCTTGCTATCATTTTTAATTTCTTCCTGTCTTGTCATTCTGAATTTCGCATTCTATAAAGAAATAAAGGAAGGCCACCATCACGACAAATCCATGTCTAACTTTATTTTGCTTTTCCTTGCAAGTTCTCAGATAATTGCTTTAATTGTAAAATTGATCTTTACAGGCAGACTAATTGGATCAATGGGAATAAAAAAAGCACTTTATATCACTCCCCTGGTTTTATTAGCCTTATTATCTATAATAATTATCGTTGAAACTACGATGGGTGCCAATAATATTGTATTCTATACATTCGGGGCGGCTGCTATTGGAGTGGAGATTCTAAGAAATGCGATAAACTCCCCTGTATTTCTTACAGTCATGCAGCCTTTGATTCCGCATGAAAGAACAAAAGCCCATAATATAGTTAAAGGAATTATGGACCCTTTTGCCTTTTTATTTTCCGGAGTGCTTCTTTTGTTGTTATTAAAAGTTCACAATATTTCGACATTACTTACCATCTGTTATGCCCTACTATTAATCACAATATTTTGGTTACTATCCATAAAATGGGTTGATAAGGCTTACCGGGAAAATCTTATTAAAACAATCAGCAGCCGTTTCTTCAGCCAGGATGAATTTTCTCTTTCAAATGATGACATTCTGAAACAAATTCAGAAAAAAATTGCTGCAGGAAATGAATTGGAGGTAATCAACATTCTGCAGATGCTGAACACCAGGATCACCTCAGTCAGCAATGAGCTTATCTTCAGTTTGCTTGATCATCCGTCCGATAAGGTGAAAATAGAAACCATTCATTTAATAGACAGCAATAATATTAAGGGGGCCGAAGAAAAACTAGAAGTATTAGCTTACCATTCTCCGAGCAAAGAAGTACGCTTTTATACAGTTCAAATACTTTGCAAGCATGATAACCATCAAAAATTTCAAAAACATTTTATAGATAATACAGACCTGGAAATTAAAACAGCAGCACTGTCCGGCATGCTGTTAAGCAAAAATCAAAGCACGGTATTAGAAGCAGAAAAAATTGTTTCATCATATATTAATTCCCAAGATGACCAAAATAAGAAAACAGCTATAAACATTTTAAATGAAGTAAAGGACAGTTATTGTCATTCAGAACATTTGCAGCTTCTTTTTGAAGCTGGAGAAATTAAAAGTTCCGCTATCAGAATAATTGGAAAAGCAGCGAACACTGAACTTCTCAACTTTACAATAAAACTTATTAATGAACACAGGAGGATTGTGTTAGACACGCTGCAGGCAGCAGGCGAAAAATCAATCAGTATAATCCAATCCTACCTTCAATCAGGCGAATGCACAATGGCAAATAAAGAAAAACTGATTTTACTATTAGGTAAAATTGGCGGAGCACAATCACATAAAGCACTTTTTAATTTATTAAATCAACATCCAAAAGATGCAGCCCTCATTGCAAAAGCACTTCTCCGGAGCAAATACCATAGTACCCATGAAACGCAAAAACAGTTAGAGGAGATTGCTTATGAATTTATCATCTATGGAGTTGAATTATTGTATATGCAGAAATTTCTTCAGCCTTATCATAAGGAATATAAAATTCTTATTAGTTCTTTAAATATTGAGCTGATGGAAATCCGCAATGTGATTCTGAGTTTATTTGGTTGCATTTATGATCATAATAAGTTTTTCAAGGTCAGGCAGGGATTGGATATGGAAAAGAAAGAAACAATCGCTAATGCCATGGAAGTAATTGAAATGACTGTAAGAAAGGATCTTGCATTACATTTCAATAATCTTTACGAATCTACTGACATCGACCATCGCTGTTTAGTCTTGAAAAATCTTTTACCTGAATCAACAATTCCCCAGGTGGAAGAAATTCTATTGAGTATTCTTTCTGAAAAACCGGTTGGCTATAATACATGGACAAAAGCATGTTCTATGTATGTATCAAAAAAATATCATTTAAAGATCAACCGGGACTTGCTAAAAAATTTCTCCGGTTCTGAGAGCTTGATTTTACAGGAAACTGCACGATATGCTGAGTTAATTGATTAAATTTAGATATGGAACAATCCGGTTCAAACCGCTTATTACTCATTGAAAAGGTATTGATACTAAAATCACTGAACCTTTTTAAAGATACACCTGAAAATATTCTGGCTGATCTTGCTCCTTTGATGAAGGAAAAAGAATATGAAGAAGGCACAGTAATTTTTAAAGAAGGAGAAACCGGAGATTGTATGTATATAATACATCATGGAAATATAAGAATAAATAAAGCAGAAACCACCCTTGCAATCCTGAAAGAAAAAGAAGTTTTTGGAGAGTTATCATTACTTGATGCTGATACAAGGTCGGCTACAGCCATCGCTCATTCTGATTGCTTTTTGTTTAAAATTGATCAGGAACCTTTTTATGAATTGATGGATGAAAGGCCGGAAGTGGCAAAGGGATTTATTAAAATCTTATGCCAGCGGCTAAGAGCAATGAATGAAAAACGGGTATCATGATTACAAATAAAAATTAATTTATTTCGAAGCTTCGGTTATTCACTTCGTTCATGGTAAGGCTAATGCCCTTGCTGGCAAAACTTTCAATAACTTCTACAGCATAATCAATCTTCAGCTTAACCAGAGGCTCCTCCTCTTTTTTCCATTTACTTAGAACAAAATCTGCCTGCATCCCTTTGGGATAGTCATTACCAATACCAAACCGTAACCGGGAATAATCCCTGGTTTCAAGCATTGTTTCAATGCTTTTTAACCCATTATGCCCGCCATCGCTACCCGTCGGTCTCAATCGCATTTTATTCAATGGCAAGGCAACCTCATCTACAACTATAAATACGTTTTCAACCGGAATATGTTCTTTATCCATCCAGTATTTAACTGCATTACCACTTAAGTTCATATAAGTAGTTGGGCAAATACAAACAAATTTTTTGCCCTTCCATTTAACTTCTGATGCATAAGCCAGCCTGCCGTTTCTGAATTGGCCCCCATGTTTTAAGACAAAAGCATTCACAACGTCAAAACCAATATTGTGACGGGTGTGAGCATATTCGTCGCCCACATTTCCTAACCCAACAATTAAAAACTTCATAATGATAATTATGCTAATGTCTGTCAATTTTTTTGAATGAAAATAAAAAAACCCACATCAATTGAAGCGGGTTTATAATTGAAAAATGTAAGATTATTTCTTTTTTTCTTTCCCGGGTTTTGCTGGGGCTGCAACAGGAGCAGCAGCGGTAGCAGCTGTAGTAGCAGCAACAGCAGGAGTGCCAGCTGCGGGTGCAGCACCGGCAACCGGTGCGACAGTAGCTTCTTCCTGTTTCAATTCGCGGGTCAATGCTACTGAAGCGATGGGAATTCTGGGTGAATTCAACAATTCATAATTCTCTTCTTTAATATCCTCCACCCGGATATTTCCATTGAGTTCAAGATTGTTTATATCAACAACAATATGCTCTTTCAGATACTTTGGTAAAGTTTTTATTTTTAGTGATTTCATCTTTTTTATCAGATGACCTCCGTCTTTTACTCCCTTTGCCACACCTGTAAACTTAAGAGGAATGTCAGCAATAACTTTCTTATCCTGTACCAATTCCAGTAAGTCCACATGTATCAGTTTGTCAGTTACCTTATCAAACTGAAGGTCTTTTAAAATACATGTATATGTGCTGCCATTCAGCATAACATTTGCCTGCTGAAAGTCTGGTGTATATACAAGCGTTTTAAAAGCTAAAGAAGGAGCAGCAAAACTGATCTCCTTTGCGCCACCGTAAATTACACCGGGCACCATGTCCTGAGAGCGAAGTTGGCGGGTGGCTTTTTTCCCGGTTTCGGTCCTCAGTTGTCCTTCGATCGTAATCGTTTTCATTGTTTATGTTTATTTATTAGTTACCAGTTATTTTTTTTAGCCCGGCTTCAACAACTCTAATCACCAATGGTTGCGTCGCACCCTTCAGCTTTCTTCTCACTATTCACCAAAATTTATCATTCTTTTCGTTGTGAATGAACAAAAAGACTGGTAATACTTTTGTTCTCAAATGCATTTCGGATAGCTACTGCAAATAAATTGGCAACAGAAATTATTTTAATCTTAGGGCTTTCTTTTTTCAATGGAATAGTATCACAAACAACCAGTTCTTCTAACACACTATTTTCAATATTCTCGTAAGCTTTCCCACTCAGAACAGGATGAGTGATCATTGCCCTTACACTTCTTGCGCCTTTTTCCTTTATAAGAGCTGCACTTTTAGCCAGAGTACCCCCGGTATCACAAATATCATCTATGATTACCACGTCCTTGTCTTCTACATCGCCAATAACTACCATACTCGCAATTTCATTTGCTCTTTTGCGGTGTTTATCGCAAATAACCATTTCCGCTTCAAAGTAACTGGCAATTTCCCTGATCCTGTTAGCACTTCCTACATCAGGGGCCGCGAAGGTAAGGTTTTCCAGCCTTAGATTTTCAATGTAAGGGATAAAAACGGCATGGCTGTCCAGGTGATCAACAGGAATATCAAAATAGCCCTGAATCTGTGGAGCATGAAGATCCATCGTGATAACCCTATCAGCCCCGGCGGCCCTTAGCATATTGGCTACCAGTTTACTGCCTATAGATACCCTTGGCCTATCTTTACGATCCTGCCTTGCATAACCATAATAGGGTATTACAGCATTGATCTTATATGCAGAAGCTCTTTTAGCGGCGTCAATCATCAGAAGAAGTTCCATCAGGTTATCAGATGGAGCGTGGGTACTTTGAATCAGGAAAACAAAATCGCCCCTGATACTTTCAAGAAAAGTGGGCAAAATTTCTCCATCGCTGAACTTCTGAATGCTGATTTTTCCGAGTTGGCAACCATAGCTTTTACATATCTGTTCGGCTAATTTCAGTGAGCCTGTTCCGGCAAAGATTTTGGCTGATGACATGACTGTAAAATGTGTTCCAAAGGAAGCTCTTTGGAGGGGCGAAGATAGTATTTCACTTTCAATTAAAGGAAACTACCAAAAATTCTTTCCCGGTTTTAATCTCTTTATTTCAATGATGCAACAGCGGTGCTTTTGGCACTTACTTCAACAGCATTCGTATTTTTTGAGGAAAAGACTTTACTGGTAGTAGTATTGCAACTGTAAAAAATAGAGGAACAAATAAAAATGGAAAAAAATAAAGCTACCACATAAACACCGGCAAAAAATAAAATTGGATGCAAGGCCCCAAACGGAGATATAGTTTTTCTTTTCATAGGATTAAAATTTGTGTGTTCAAAGGTTGCCAACTTAACACATAAGATATACCCGGTAAGTTGTATTTGTTAAGACTAAATTATTTGCTAATCTTGATACATGCAAGAGCAGAATTACTCCATTAAACAATGGGCAAAAGACGACCGGCCCCGGGAAAAGTTACTATTAAAAGGCGCTGAAAATCTTAGTGATTCAGAGTTGCTCGCCATCCTGATCCATAACGGTTCAAAAAATAAAAGCGCAGTGGACCTGGCAAAAGAAATTCTGAAACTCGGGAAGGATAATTTAATTGAACTTGGAAAGCTTTCAATTAAGGAGTTCACTAAAATAAAAGGTATTGGCGAAGCAAAAGCAATTACCATTGCAGCAGCCCTTGAGCTGGGGCGTAGAAGGCAGGCAGCTGTTTCATTTACAAAGCCTGTAATTACCAGTAGTCATGAAATAGCTAATTATTTACAAATTAAACTAAAAGACCTGCGACATGAAGTCTTTGGAGTTCTCTTTTTAAACAGGGCTAATAAAGTGAATCACTTTGAAATCATTAGTGAAGGCGGCATTACCGGTACAGTAGCCGACCCAAGAATAATACTTAAAAAAGCATTGGAAGAAGATGCTGTAAGCCTGATCCTTTGTCATAATCATCCATCCGGCAGTTTAAAACCAAGCCGGTCGGATGAAGAGCTTACTAATAAAATAAAGGAGGCTGCAAAATATTTCGATATAAAAATTTTAGACCATCTTATTGTCAGCGATTCCGGTTATTACAGTTTTGCTGACGAAGGAATATTATAGAGATGATAGTGTTGGCTTCACCTATCTTCTGCAAAATGATCACTTATCAACTATGCCTGTGCAGTTGGTCCTCCAAAATTCATTGGTAGTTGAACCTCTTCAAGGTCTTTAATTAAGCCGTTAGCTGATTCATACCGCAATACATTTTCGGTTAATGCTTTCATGAAACGCTTGGCATGCTGTGGAGTAAAAATAATTCTTGATTTCACCTTGCTCTTGGGAGTCCCCGGCATTACATTGACAAAGTCAATTACAAATTCTGCATGCGAGTGAGTAATAATAGCAAGGTTGGCATAAGTACCTTCAGCCACTTCTTCTGTTATTTCAATATTGAGCTGATTGGGTGGTGGGAGTTGCTGGTCCATTGAAATTTGCTTTAGGTAAATGTAATGAAATCTAATATAGAAATGACAATAATCAGTATTTGTCCTATCAAATAACAATACAACAATTTATAATAATAAGTAACCGTTGAGAAACAATTACCTAAAATTATATATACTTATTCCATCGGTTCCCTTCATATTCCTTTTTATAGAAAGCATCTTTACTTATGCAAACACCTCACACAAAAAATATCAATGAAGAATTGAAATTTTTAAAAAAA
>JAHEZE010000007.1:36393-54208 GCA_023251235.1 Sphingobacteriales bacterium
GCATCAACAGTCTTAATGGTAAAGCCTAATCCATATAATGTACTGGGGTCTAAAAGGGTGGGATCAGGAACAATAATATTTATTTGTTTTGCAAAATCTCCCGGGCTAAAAGTAAAGGTATATGTACCCCCAATTCCTCCGACTTTAGCAACCCCATCAGAAGCAACAATTTGATACAAATTGGCTGGCATGTCAACATAATTTGGGTTAGCTGCATTCACTGCTTCTATATCGTCCTTTATAACTACTGTCATCGTTTTATTTAGCTCTGCATTATTAGGCAGTATCCTTCTAATATCAATAACGCTTTTTAATTTTGTTGATACAGGCACAAAAGAAATAGGTTCTTTAAGAACACTGGCAGGCGAACTCCCACCTACTAATTTAACCAACGTTTGTCCAACATCACCCATTGGCTCTGGTACTGCAACTTTTTTGCAAGACGTTAATATCAATGCAAATAAACCAGAGATTATTATTTGCTTTGTAATATTTAAAAATTTCATTTTTTTTAAAATTTAATATATAAAAAAATATCGGAATACATTTTGAATTCCCTCAAATAAAATTATTGATCCCACCATACTTTTGATTCTTGTAGATCCGTTCCCGGAGCTAATCTTGATATTCCAGTAGTAAGGTTGGCATTATTTAACGTATATTCTGAAAAAGTAGATCCAGTTGCAGGAATAAAAGTATATCTCCTTGGTACCTGCGTATGAGCGGCATTTAAAGGGTCCACTGATGGTGTTAAAACAGGATACCCTGTCCTTCTCCAAATATTCCATCCTGCTCTGCCATTTGGATATGAAGCTAAATAAGCCTGTTCCGCAATTTTCTTTATATCATTTGTGCCGTCCAAAACAACTAATTGCTGAGTGAAATATGATGCAGCTGGCGGTGTTATCCCCCATTGGGCAAACGAGGCATTAACTCCCGCTGTTAACATCGTTGTTTTATCCTCTCCGGTCCAGCCTCTAGCAGCCGCTTCAGCACGTGCCATGTATAACTGACTTGCAGTAAGCATAAAGACAGGGCTTGTTTGCAATCTTTTATCATCAGCCAAAACCCTTGACCAATTAATATTATTCTTAACCCAGGCATTAATTGTAGCTTCTTTAACTCCGTAAATTACGGGTACATTTGAAGTCCCAAACGCAGCTTGTCTCCCATCGCCCAAAGCATTCAGCATATTGTAAACCTGTACGCTTTCCCCATTATCACGAGCCCCATCATGATTAAGCCAGTACGGGTTTTTAAAGTCACCACCGGGAAAATTAAGCTGAATATTATCTGCAATATTTTCTATAACACCATCAGATAAAGCAGCTTTAAATTCTGTAGCAGCATAGTCTGAAGCTCCCGGATATTTTTTGGTTAATTGTATGGCCATCATTGCTCTTAAAGAATTGGCAAATTTTTTCCATTTATCAACATTAGCATTATTCAGGATATCCCCTCTTAAACCACCGGTATTAACAAACTGGCTTTTTGCAGCTTTTAACTCTGTAATCATTCCTTTATAAATGTCCTCCTGTTTATCATAAACAGGTGTCTTACTTTTAAACGCCTCAGAATATGGTATATCACCTAATGCATCGGTTAGATGCCAGTAAATATATTGTGTTAATACCCGTGCAGCAGCCACCTCATCGGCATTATTATTTTTATCAATTATAGTTTTCAAATTTAATAACGGCCCTGTATATGTACCCATCCCAAATGTTGGAACAGCGTAAAGTCCATTACCAGGATATTGAGTTTCTGAAGTAAACTGCACCCATACAGTTGCAGCACCATCAGTTGCCCATCCGGAGATACCCGATTCCACATTTGTTAATATGGCATATGTAGAGGGCGAGGTAATAGCGTTGGGATTTATATTTGTAGTCCCAAACTTATTACAACTTAACAATGTTGTAAAAGCTACTGCCAAAAAAGCAATTTTTATTTTTATATTTTTCATTTTATAAAATTATAATTTAATTAAAATATTAAAATCCAATTTTCAGGTTTGCTCCAATTCCACGAAGGCCTGGAAACTGACCACCCTCACCACTTTGATTCGATATTTCAGATGGGTCAAAATCTTTAGTCTTGGCATAGATCAACCAAAAATTGTTCGCAACTATTGAGAAGTTGGCTCTTTTAACCACTTTGGTTAGTCCTAATTTTTTTACTGGAATATTGTACCCAAGAGCTACTTCGCGAAGTTTGACATAGGTTAAATCAAAAATATCATTATCGAATGTATTTTTGCCTCCATCAAAATAATCCCTTGCTTCTATATAATAATCTACCGGTTTAAGTGTAACCGCATCTACTCCAAATTCATGAACTCCTCCTCCATTTGCAACTGGATCCCTTACTGGTATTCCTTTGTCATTTAAAACTGCTGTTGCAGCAAGTACCCCTGTATGATTACCCCATTTTACGGAAGTAGAATAGAACTTACCGCCTTTTTGAAAATCAATATTAACATTAACTGTAAAATCACCCATTATTGTAAATGTATTTTGCACTCCTCCTGTAAAATCAGGTAACACACTGCCAAACTGGGTATTATTATCATAAACATAAGAGCCATCTGCATTTATCAAAGCATTACCACTCGGATCTCTTTTTATACCGTGGCCATAAAGCTGACCCCATTGTTGTCCTTCTATAGAACGCAAGGTGGGTCCAAAAGTCGCAGTTTCTACTGTTAAAGAAGGAGGTGCTGTGTTAGCATCTTTCCAAACAGATTGCGGCTGCCCGTCAATATCAATTACCTGATTGGAAATTGTTTCAGCATACGTTGCGTTTAATTCCCATTTGAGATTTTTTGTCCAAATTGGCTTTACAAAAAGTGTATAGTCAAGCCCTTTAAAATCTATTTCACCAATATTGGTTAATAAAGCAGAAGTTCCTGAAGTCAGACTATATACTGCATTTGATGGAAAGTCTTTATTATACCTTCCTGTATAGGTAACTGAAATTCCCACTCTGTTTTTAAGAAAACTCAGATCTATACCAACATTTTTTTCTTTGGCAACAGCTCCATGAATAGCCGAATCAACAGCTGTGCTGTTTGTACCTTGAAGGAAATTACCGCTCCATTGTACTGAAGCCTGATTATATAAAGAACCCGGATATCTGTAGCCACCTCTTATACCTGGTTGGTCCAGGGTTTGTGGTACCTGACCATAAGATCCCCTTATTTTACCAAATGATAACCAGGGTATTTGACTTTTTAATAAATCACTGAAAATAAATGAGAGGCCAACTGACTTGGATAAAATGTTATTATTATCAGGAGGAAATTGTGACAACCAGTCATTTCTTAAAGTAAAATCAACATTTAAATATTTACGGAATCCGGCAGAACCATTAATAAATATGGCATTATCTGCTACCCTATATCTGTCATCAGTAGAGGCAATAGTGCCTTTTGAGTTTGCCAAAGTATATAAATTGGGTGTGTTAAACCCATCAGATGTTGATCCGGAATTTGTATGCAGGTTATACTTGTGAGCATCTAACCCTGCAGTTGCACCAACATTAAAGTCATTAATGATCTTCGAATAAATAGCGGTAAGTTCTATATGCTGATCATGACTGATACTGGTAGAACTGGCATAACCGCCCTTAATAAATCCATAAGCCGCCTGGGATGCAAATTTCATATCAGTTAAATCACTACTTACTCTTAATTCATTTGTAGAAGATATATTTTTAAGTCTGTAAGTGCCTCTTATTCTTAAATCTTTATTTACTTTATAACTTAAATATGCATCCCCAATAATTTTGTTAAACCCACTATGTTGAGTGACCTGATCATAGGCTGTATAAAAATTTTGCCAGTAATAAGGGCCATAAAAATCTTTCAGGTTACTTGGATTGTAATTATCCGGACCATTATGATTCCAGCTGGCCTGAATTCCGGTAGGGGTTTTTAAATCTTTCAATTCTTTTACAATACCCATATCTAAATCCCGGTGAAACCATTGATTAAAAGAACCGGATGACTGATTGGCATAAGCATCGTTAAAATCACCATTTGATTTTTGATCAATAAACTGAAAATTAAAACCAGTTGTTAAACGGCTATTTAAATCAAATGCAGAATTTACACTGAATTGATTTCTCTTAAGCCAGGTAGTGGGCACAAGACCCTTTACATCAATGTTCGTATAACTTACTCTTATATTAGAGATGTCAGTTGCTTTTGAAAATGAAATAGAATTGAATGCTTTAACCTGTGTTTCATAAAAGTCTCTTGCATTATCCGGTATGGGAACAAGTAATGCTGTTTGATATGCCCTGGAGTGATCACCATACCATGCATACCAGGGAATATATTCCTGACCTACCATGCGTGGGCCCCAACTAACGTCTTCAGAATAGTCAGGATAATATTTACCATCTAAAGCTTTCCATTCAACTGGATTACCTGGTTTCCAGGTATACTTTTTCATATCAGAAAAATCGCCGCCTGCATATGAATTTTGATAATTCGGAAGTATATAAACTCTGTCAAATCTTACCCCAAGATTAACATCAATACCAATTCCATTATCTGCACCTTTTTTCCCTTTTTTGGAAGTGATAACCATTGCACCATTTGCCCCATCCGGTCCAAAAATAGCCGCAGCAGCAGGGCCTTGTAATAATGAAACATCTTCTACATCATCTGTATTAATATCATCAGCAGAAACCCTTGTCCCATCCAACACATATAATAAACCTGTGCTGCCAACCAACGAATTAGCACCATGAAGCCGAATTGCTCCTGTACTACTTAACTTAGCTCCTGATTGGCCACGCAATTGAATTCCTGATACCTTACCTGCCAGAGCTTCATTAATATTAGTATTACGTATAGTGTTTAGCTTTTCTGATGTAACAACCTGAGTATTGGTACTTGTAGTTCGAAAACTACGTTTAACACCATAACCGGTTGTAACTACAACTTCCGTTAATTCAGCGTTTCTTTCTAATACTGTACTGATAAATGACGTACTACCGGCAATCACTTCAAGAGTCTTAAACCCGGCACCCGATATTTCCAGTACGCTTCCTTCTTTTACAGTAATAGAATACAAACCTGCAGCATCAGCTGCAACTCCGGTTTTGGTTCCCTTAACTTTTACAGAGGCAAAAGAAACCGGATTCCCTTTATCATCAGAAACTTTTCCGGATATTTTCCGATTTTGTGCGAATACCATGAAAGAGCATAGTATCGCCACTACAATTAGTGATGCAATTTTTTTCATGTGAAAAACAATTTTTAATTAAATAAATGATTGAGCTTTAACGCAAACAATGAATTTCAGTGGGTGAGGAATATTCTAAAAGACACGAATGCCTTTTAAAAAGCTGCCGCAAAATAAACAATTTTTTAACATGGCAATAAAAAAACTAACATCTGTTAAACTTTTTAGAACTCGACCCTCCCCATAATCCTGATTTCTGAACGGGATGATCCTGGTATTTCGTCCAACCCAGACCCGATTGAGGTTTTATCTTTAAAAATAGTTTGGGACCATTTTAGCCAAATAGAGATTTTTTTTGAAAGATCATAATTCAAATTGACATAGTATCGGAAGCCCTTATCAAAAAATGCAGGTATGGAAAAATAATATAGAACATCATTCTCATAGGCATAGATCCTGCTGTTGTAGTCATCGGTTTCAAAATATTGAAGGCGCAAATTTCCTGAATATGGTTTCATTAAAGGTTTATAGATGAAATCAAAAAATGACAGAAACCCGCTTTCTATATTTTTCCCCTTCCTGTCATACCACAATAATTCCACCCGGCTCCTGAGATTTAAAGTAGTACTTATGCGGTAACTGATTTGCGTTCTCCAATCCTGTTTTGGGATAGAGACAAGATAGTTGGTCACTGTATTATTATCTGGTTGATTCGATTGTTTGGTTTCATTCCGAAACCTGGAATAAACCTCTATTTGCTTATTAGGTGTATAGGTAAGCTGCGCAAGAAAATCCTTTCCATGACTTGGAGCATCCACCAGATACTTCAACCAGGGAAATTTGTAAATATCCATGTAGGCATCAAATCTCCAGGCATCTGCCGGACGAATACTTATGCCGGCAAATAAACCATTCTCATTAGTTGGATATGTATTTTCAGTAAAAGCATTCCCGTTTATAGATTGAAATTCTTTGCTGATACTTCTATGTAATATTGAAATATCTACTCTTGGATCAACGCTTAGCAGCAATCCGTTTATAACTGCTTTATGGAAATTTTTATCGGTTGCTGCTTCCCCAAAAAGATGAAGGTTTCGGTAGGTATAGCTGTAATCTATACTGAAATTACTCCAGCTTTTCCCATTTACGGCATACAAATTATAGGGCTCTTGTCTTTTTTGAACGGAAGATGAGAAATTAAAGTGAATGGCATTGAACCCGATATGCCAATTTTCGTTTTTATATTTAATATTTCCGCCGAAGGCAAATTGTCGAAGCTTATTCCGGTCTTCAATTTCACTTTCTGTACGATGATACCCGGAATTGAGGAACGATGAAATAAATTCTTCATGACTGACCGTATCTGCAACAAAATTGGCACTGAGTTTACGAATGGAAAAAAAAGTGGTTGCTTCCCATTTGCCTTTTTGAATAGTAATACCTGCTCCACGATGAAAATTGAATTCCCCGGCAGAATTATAAGGCCGAAGTACGGTTGATTGTCTCTTGCCACCCAATATATCAACACTTTTTCTGAAGGCAAGGCTTTGCCATTGAATAAGACCCTGCCCCATATTTACAGTAAAGTCTCCCAGGGCCAGAGATTGAATGATGCCGATCTTTTTTGCAAATAAATGAAAGGAGTAAAAATCAAATCCTTTGTTTTGTGCTCCCCTGAATAATTGTTCGCCTGCATCTTTATCACCCACCAAACCATATTGAAGCAGGTTTTTATACTGGTACCGGTAGCGAAAGAAAATTTTCTGAGGGCTACCCAAATATTTTGTGCCGCTTGTTGATTTGTTAAACCCATCAGACTTTTCAAGAACCTGCGAGTAACGTAGCACTAATGTATGATCGCCACCCCGGAGTCTTTTTTTAAATTCTTCATCAATACTTACAGCTTTGCTGATGGTGATATATGGTAAAAGTTTTTTAATGGTATTTATATCCCATGATGGTATGGCTTGTAATTCATACAGGGTTATAAAATTTCCGAAAAGCTTACGATAAGAAATAAAATTTGCAATCTGCAGCCCGGTCAGAATTCTTAATTCTTTTAGGTCATTTTCATCCGCCTGATTGAGGTTGACCGGATGGGTTCTGAATTGTTCTAATTGCAATAATTGATTATCATCTTCGGTTTCAGATTGATCTGCATCCGTAAGATTTTCCAGTTGCTGTTCCGTAGTAGAAACATGAGTTTCCTGGGCAAAGCAAGTGAGTAATGAGTAGTGGGCGATGAGTAATATAATAACTAGCTTTCTCATTTTATTTCCCCCGTTTAGTGCCCGCCCGTGCCGGAACGGACTGGGATAGAGGTAAATCATATAAAAGAAGCAATCCCGGCGTTATTCCCAATTGAGGATGATAGGCTGCGGTAACATCGATTCTGAATGATTTCAGAAAAAAACCAATACCGAAATACGCATTGGATGTGGCAGTAGCGATACCGGCTCTTGCCATCAGTTGTGATAAAAATTTATACTGAAAGCCGGCATTCACATTCACCGGTTGATTTTCTTCTTTTTCTATTTCAGCGCTGACAAAAAACTTTTCTGATGCTTCGTAACCCAACCCAATTGTATAAACAGAAGCTATTTTTTCATTATTGTTTTTGCCAAATTTTCCGCCCACAGGATTATAAGCATGAATACCGGCATTCAGCTTCTCTGTTAAATGAAGAACAGTGCCGATTTCAAAATTGATAGCCGAAGCATTTCCATAACTGCTGATACGGATATTATTATAATTGAACTGCACACCTACATCCACTTTGTTGCCAAGTTTTCTTCCATAGGCTAATCCTAATTGAGTTTCATTGTAATCACTGAAACCATAATAGCCTGCCTTTAATCCAAAATTTCCTGATGAGGTTGGTATGGCAACAGCTGCCTGGTAAAGACTTAACTCATTCAGCAAAAACCTTCTTTCTCCATACATACCGGCAGTGGTATTTTTTATTTGTGCCAAAGCAGCCTGGTTGTTAGTAAAAGAAAAAACATCGGCTTGATTTAAACTGTAAGCTCCAAGACCTGTATATAAAGCAGCTACAGGACGACGCACAGTTTGCGAATACCCATTATTATTAACTAATAATGAAAAAAACAAAATTGCCAGGTATATTCTTTTACTCATATTCATATACAAAATATGTTGTAAGATATAAAAGTTAGTGTATAAAATTATTGTCTTCATTTATTCATCCCCCTACCTTTGCGCCATGCAAATTTTAGATGGGAAGAAAGTAGCACAGTCAATAAAAGATCAATTAAAATTAAATGTGGCTCAACTGGCTACGGAAGGCAAAAAAATTCCGCACCTGGCGGCTGTTTTGGTAGGAAAGAATGGTGCCAGTGAAACCTATGTGGCCGCCAAAACAAAAGCATGTGAAGAAGTAGGATTTAAATCTACCTTAATCCTGTATGAAGAGGAAATTACTGAAAACAAATTATTGGAAAAGGTACACGAGTTGAACAAAAATCCGGATGTGGACGGAATTCTTGTTCAGTTACCTCTTCCCGGTCACATTTCTGCTGAAGAAGTGATCAATGAGATTGACCCTGATAAAGATGTCGATGGTTTCCATTCTATCAGTGTTGGCAAAATGGTACAAGGGCTTCCTACTTTCATTCCTGCCACCCCTCATGGCATTATGCTGATGCTGGAATATTACAAAATTGATACAAAAGGAATGCATGCGGTGATCATTGGAAGAAGCAATATAGTTGGAAGGCCAATGAGTATTTTATTGAGTGAAAATAAAAACCCGGGAAACTGCACCGTCACACTTTGTCATTCAAAAACAAAAAACATAGCAGAGTTTTGCCGTGATGCAGATATAATTGTTGCAGCTTTAGGCAAACCACATTTTCTGACAGCCGACATGGTGAAAGAAGGAGCAATAGTAATCGACGTAGGCATTACACGGTTAGCAGATTCAACTAAAAAAAGCGGTTTTAGATTAAGTGGCGATGTTGATTTTGAAAATGTTTCTTCAAAATGCTCTTACATCACTCCTGTACCCGGTGGAGTGGGACCGATGACCATTGCTGCTTTATTAAAGAATACATACAGGGCTTGTATGATGAATAATTAATTTTTTGTAGTCAACGTCATTACTACTATTTAACTTTTGTTGCGTCGCACTCTTTTACATTCTTATCGCTATTCAGCAATTATGCAAACGCCTGAAAAAATATCAACCGGTTTTTTGCCCGTCATGGAGCACTTCTATACACTCCAGGGCGAAGGCTATCACCAGGGAAAAGCCGCATACTTTATAAGATTAGGAGGTTGTGATGTAGGTTGTATATGGTGCGATGTAAAAGAAAGCTGGGATGCAGAAAAACATCCAAAGTGGAAAGTTGAAAGTTTAAAGTTGAAGGTTAAAGAAACGCCGGCTCAAATAGTTGTTATAACCGGCGGAGAACCGCTGATGTATAACCTTGATGAACTTACCAAAGAATTAAAAGCCGAGGGATTAAAAACAAATATTGAAACATCGGGAGCCTATCCGTTATCCGGTAACTGGGATTGGATTTGTTTATCGCCAAAAAAATTCAAAGCTCCCTTACCCGGAATTCTTCCATTGGCCAATGAATTAAAAATTATCATTTTTAATAAAAGCGATTTTGATTGGGCAGAAAAATATGCAGCATTAGTTTCATACGGGTGCAAATTGTATTTACAACCGGAATGGGATAAGGCACCCGAAATGACTCCGCTGATTATTGATTACATCAAAGCACATCCCCAATGGGAACTGAGTCTGCAAATTCACAAGTATATTAATGTTCCTTAGGCAAAAGGACCTTCCAAAAAGGGAGAAAACTTTGACAATTCAATTAGCTGAAAGGAATATTTTTTGAATAGCTTCGTTATACGAAAGCAATCTAATATCAATGAAGAGACTAATTATTTTTCTTTGTTCCTGCCTCATTCTTCAGACTTCCCCGGCCCAGCAATACGATCCCTCCAAAGTAAAAGCCAAGGCACAAAAAATATTTACGGATGGATTGATAAGAGCACAGAACAGCAATTTTACTGAAGCTGCTGATCTTTTAAAACAGGCAATTGCAATCGATACTAATTATGTAGATGCTATTCTTTCATTAGCCGGTGTGTATGGTCAAATAAAAAATCATGATCTCTCAGTGACATTTTATGAAAAAGCTTTTTCAAAGGACACCGCTTATACCAAACTATATAAACTGCCCTATTCTATAAACCTCGCAGGCCAGGGTCAGTTTCAGAAAGCATTAAATGCCGTGAATGAATATTTATCGAATCCCCGGCTGGGAGAAACCAGTCGCAAAGCTGGCGAGTTCAGAAAGAAAAGTTTTGAATTTGCAGTGGCCTTAGATAAAAAGAATGCAGATAAAAATTACACATTTGCTCCGAAAAATCTTGGAGATAAAGTAAACAGTACCGAGTCAGAATATTTTCCTTCCCTTACTATTGATGGAAAAGAACTTGTTTTTACAAGAAGAGTAAAAGGATATAATGAAGATTTTTTTTCTTCTCACTGGGAAAATAATGAATGGAGCAATGCGGCTCCTCTTGGCGGAAATGTAAACACCGAACTGAATGAAGGAGCACAGATGATTTCCCTGGATGGCCAGTGGTTAGTATTTACCGGTTGCAACCGCAATGACGGCTGGGGCAGCTGTGATATTTATATTTCCTATTTAACGCCGCAGGGATGGAGCGAAGCGATCAATCTTGGCGGAAAAGTAAATTCGGATCAATGGGATTCCCAACCTTCTCTTTCGCCGGATAAAAGAGATCTTTATTTCGCCAGCAGGAGATTTGGCGGATATGGAGGCAGTGATATTTATGTAACTCATACATTGCCCAATGGGAAATGGAGTGAACCTGAAAATCTTGGCCCGGAAATTAATACCAAAGGTGATGAGTCATGTCCTTTCATTCATGCGGATAATCAAACCCTTTATTTTACATCTACCGGCTTGCAGGGTTATGGGGAAGATGATCTTTTCTTAACTAAAAAAGGACCTAAAGGAGACTGGAGTATTCCTGAGAATTTAGGTTTCCCGATCAATACGATTCATAAAGAAGGAACACTGTTCATTGCTGCGGATGCAAAAACTGCTTACTATTCAAGTGACAGAAGTGACAGCAAAGGCGGTCTTGATATTTACAGTTTTGAACTGCGTGAAAATATCCGGCCATCAAAAACACTTTGGGTAAAAGGAAAAGTTTTTGATAAAAATACAACCAAAGGGTTACCATCGGCGGTAGAATTAATTGACCTCAACAGCAAACAACTTCTTTCCAAAGTGCAAACTGATGAACAGGGAAATTATCTTATCACCTTACCTGTTGGAAAAGACTATATATTTAATGTAAACAGGAAAGGCTACTTATTTTATTCTGATAATTTCTTTTTCAGCCAGCATTCGCCCGATTCTATTTATGAAAAAAATATTCCGCTGCAGCCAATTGAAACCAATGCCTCCATTATTCTCAAAAATATTTTTTTCGATGTAAATAAATTTGATCTGAAACCCGAATCAGAATCTGAATTGGTCAAAATGGTTCAATTGCTGAATGATAATCCTACACTGAAGATCCAGATCAATGGTCATACTGATAGCGTCGGTAAAGCAGCAGATAATCTGAAACTCTCTGACAACCGGGCTCAGGCGGTAGTTAACTACTTAATCAGTAAAAATATTTCTCCTCAAAGATTATCCGCAAAAGGATTTGGCGCCACACAACCTATTGCCACCAATAAAACAGAAGAAGGAAAAGCGCTGAACAGGAGAACAGAAATGAAAGTAGTAAGCCAGTAGTTATTAATTGTAAGTGATAAGTTTTAGGTAATAAGTAGTGTTTCAAAAATCAGGAGTTCAAAGTATATTTGAAACAACAAGCTAAAAAAACTTATAACCTAAAACCTACAACCCTCAACTTGCCCTCCGAACTTTTATACCAACTCGCCTTAACCGAAGTGCCTAATATCGGCTGTGTGCATGCAAAAGTGCTGGCCCAGGAATTTGGTTCTGCAGAAAAAATTTTCAAAGCCAAACAACAGCTACTTGAAAAGATGGAAGGTATCGGTGAAGTAAGAGCAAAATCCATCAAATCCTTTACTGATTTTTCAAAAGCAGAAGAAGAAATAAAATTCATTGAAAAATATAAAATCAAACCGCTTTTTCTAACTGATAAAAATTACCCTCAGCGATTATTGAACTGTTACGACTCTCCCACCCTGCTTTTTTATAAAGGACCTGCTGATCTCAATGCTTCAAAAATCATTTCCATTGTAGGTACCAGAAATCATACCGATTATGGTAAACAAATAACAGAAAAACTGATAAAGGAATTGTCTTCTCAAAATGTTCTCATTGTAAGCGGGATGGCTTTTGGCATTGATGCCATAGCTCATAAAGCTTCTATGAAAAATGATCTGGCAACGGTTGGGGTTCTGGCTCATGGGCTTGATCAGATTTATCCACCGGAGCATAGCAATTTTGCGAAAGATATGCTGAAACATGGCGGAGGGTTGCTTACTGAATTTCGCAGCAATACAAAACCTGATAAACACAATTTCCCTACCAGAAACAGAATAGTTGCGGGTATGAGTGATGCAACAATTGTAATTGAAACAGGAATAAAAGGTGGAAGTATGATTACAGCAGAATTGGCAAACGGATATAATAAAGATGTATTTGCCATACCCGGAAAAGTAAATGACAATAAAAGTGAAGGCTGCAATTATCTTATAAAAAATAATAAAGCCATGTTGCTCACCGATGCACAGGAACTGATTGAAGTAATGGGGTGGGAAGAGAAATCACAAAAAACAAATATCAAATTCCAAAAAGAATTATTTATAGAATTGTCAAAAGATGAAAAAATAATTGTTGATATACTGAAAGAAAAGGAGATGGTGAGTATTGATGAAATAAATATCAGAAGTGGGCTTAACAGCAGTGCGGTTGCTGCGGCCATATTGAATTTGGAATTGCAGAGTGTGGTTGCTTCACTTCCAGGAAAGCTTTACAGACTGAACTAAGAAATTTAAAAAGCCATCAAATAGCAAACCCTTATTTCAGGTATTTATCAAACCAATCAACAAACTGATTAAACTCGGTCATCATATCTTCCACTCCGTGCCCGGCCCCTTTTTTTATAATAAACTTATTTGCAACACCGGCTTCTTTAAGTTTTGCAATAAACGATTCTGATTGTTGCAATGGAACTAAACCATCTGTATCACCATGAATAATAAATACCGGCGGATCGTCAGGAGAAACAGAATAGATTGGAGAAATTTCCTTTATTATTTTATATTTTAAAATAGAATCAGAAATAGTATTCAGTGACCTTGCCCTGCGATCAAATGTTTTAAAATTAAATGCTTCGCCTACCCTTACGTTTCTTATAAGATTTGTATCCCGCAAAACATTAAAATTTTTTTTGCCCCAATTCAGAAAATCAGTTGGCGGATACAATACTGCTGCAGCCTGCACTCTTGACGAAACCTTGTCAACAGGATCGTTAGCAGTTGAATCAATTTTTTCTTCCGCCATTGCCACCATCAAAGACAAATGCCCGCCTGAAGAGAACCCCGTAATGCCTATATGGCTTGGGTCAATTCCAAACTTCTTTGCATTATATCGAACATATCTTACGGCTCTTTTTAAATCATTCACAGCATCAGGAATTGCATAACGTGGCTGGGAGCCGTGCATGACCGCAAAAACTGAGTAACCTCTTTTTAAGTAGAGTTGAAGCAGGGCAGTTTCAATTTCAAAACCATTATAACCGGAAACCCAGGCGCCGCTTAGTACACGAATAATTGCTTTCCCATTCGCTTTTATTTTGGGCTTAATCCAAACTAATGTCAGGCCCATTCCGTCTTTTCTTCCATAGACAAATTCCTCCTGAGGAAAGCTGTTTTTCTTTGCCTGCGCCAGAATTTTTTCAATTGTGGATTGCCAACGTTTATCTTTTTTAATTGCATTGAGGTCATCGTCACTTTTAATTCCATTTGCATCAGTAATAGATACTTTATCGGATTTAGAAACCATATCAAGATAATGAAAAGCACTGTCTGGCATCCCGGCCAAAGACCAGATGGCTGCACAAAACGAATACCTGAATACCATTGTTTCATTTCCTTTTTCCCTTATTCCCGCTGAATAAGTAAGCGCTGCGTTTTTATAGTCCTTTGCTTCGTAAAGCGAATCTCCTTTATCAAATAATTCTGTTGCTGTTTGAGCAAAAGAAATATTGACTGCAAATACACAGAAAGAAAGAAGAATGAAATTTCTCATAAAACTTTTTTTAGATGTTTTCTGATTTGTTCAATCGCATCGGTTGAAACTTTAAATAAGTAAGCGAACGCCATAGCCATTCTACAGGACCTAGCTTAAACCGTTTAAACCACCAACGGCTTAGGAATATCAATGTTACATAAACTGGTAAAGCAAGTAGTAGCCGATAGAAAGGGCCGATCTTTCCACTGAGATTAAAACCATAATGGAATAAAATAACATAAGGAATAATGTGAAGAAGATAATTGGTAAATCCCATTCTACCAACGGGAGCAAGAAATGATAAACGCTTTTTCCAATTGTCGTTTTCAAGAAGCAATATAAGGCCGGCTGCATATGCAAATGTTGTAGCCATTACACCAAGCTCCCATGAAATAAAAAACCATGACCTTGTTAATGGGGGATAAGATCTCCATTTAAACCCATTTATTAAATTCCATACTTCAAACCCCAGATTGATTGACATGCCAATAACACCAATCAAAAATCCCCAACGCATTACATTTTTCAGAAACTGTTTATTGCTTGCAACATCATAGAATATTCTCCTGCGGCCGGCGTAAAGCCCGAAAAGAAAGAAAGATAATATGCCTGTAATATCATTTCCCAAAAAGAACTCACTCCATGACCATGTTTTAAAGCGGTCCAGGACGTCGTTATAATTTTTTACAATAAATTGTTTGTAGGAAAGGGTGTCTTTTTGTTTACTAATTATTGCTCTTAGCTCAAGTTGTTTTTTCAATGCTTCATTAAGATCTGTATTAATTTTTGGTGAAGTAGTTTTTCTGCCACTTGCTCCTGTTACTTCATACCTGTTTATAATACCCGTTGAATCTTTTAAAAATGTAATCTTTGTATTCGCATCAGGCCTCCCAAATGCCGAATCAGATAAAGCGACCAAATGATATTGCCTAGCCGGCCCTTCTCCAATAAGTTCATTTCCTTTTCTTAAAATAATTTGGTTTATCTGAGGCGTCACTTGATATACTCCTTCATAGGTTTTCAATAAATTAGTATCAACTGAAATTACTTTGCGGGAATTAATAGTTGCTGCGGCTTTTTGCTGATTAACCAGGATTCTGCCAAATGGAACAAGCACACAAAGCAGGGCCAGTGCAGGTAAAAATTTTCGTGGTATTTTATAAAACAGCAAAAGAAGTAAGCCAACCATGGCGTACTCGTGAGGAATTGTTTCGTTGGAAAGAATTGATGCAGTTATACCAATTATGAAAAGAGCAATCACACGTCGAATATGTAAAAATACAAAAGGAGCTTTACGGGCCTCTGCTCTCAGCATCTGAATGGAGAAGCCCAATCCGAAAAGAAAACAATAAGTGGCCATGGCTTTGTCATCAATAAAAAAACGGATAGGCCAATAAGCAAGCTGATCAAAAAACCATGTTCTTCCTTCCTCAGGAGTTACATCTCCGTTGTCAACTGTGAAGTTGGCAATAACAACTCCTAAGAGAGCAAGGGCACGGAGAATGTCAATCGTTTGAATACGTTCTTGTGGGGTTACAGGCCCGATGGCGGATGTTTGCATAATCGTTGGTTTATGATATTCAAAGAGAATATCCGTTCATCAATTTGGTTCGTTTATTTCAGAGGGATTGAATCAGGTTTCTGAGGGAGGATTTATTTGAGGCTATACTTACTATAGATTCAGTAATTCGCCAGTTAGATAACAACAGTGAAAAGTTTAATAGTTTAAATATAAATACTATAAACGGGTTTATTAAAAAATTAAAATACACATGAAAAAGAAGTAAATTTGGCATAAACCTTATATATGCCAATCGATAAATTAAAAAAAGAACTTACCAGGCTTATTGATGAAACAAATGACGAAGAATTGTTATCATTGGTAAAAGAGGATATGGTCTTTTACAAGACTTCTAAAGATTCAGATATTACGGACAACCTCTCAGAAGAGCAATTAAAGGAATTGGAAAAACTTGCCGCAGAACCAGACGAAAAAAATACAATCACTTTGGATGAATTCAACAAGGCTACAGATAAATGGCGTACGAAATAATTCTCAAGAAACGCTTTTCCAACAAACTGGTTAAAGTACTTTCATATCTGGAACAGGAATGGTCGCACCAGTCAGCTGCCAATTTTCTGAAAAAAGTGGATTATCGTATTAAACAATTATCCGGGCAACCATTTACCGGTGCTTCTTCTGAAAAAATAAAGGATGTGAGAGGAGTTTTGATTACCCGCCATAATAAACTTTACTACAAGGTGAAAAACAATAAAGTGATTGTACTGAATATGTATGATACCAGAATGAATCCGAAAAGAAAAAAATATTAAGTCAGCCTTAATCGAAATTCCGGAGGCATAGAATTCTTCTACATATTTCTAATTCCCTTTTCTTAAGTTTTATTTGATTCTTTCAACCGCATCGGTTGAATCTTTAAATAAGTAAGCGAACGCCAGAGCCATTCAAAGGGGCCGTATTTAAAATGCCTGAGCCACCAACGACTAAATAAATACAGTAATACAAAAGCAGGAATGCCAAGCATAATTCTATAAAGCCCTCCGGTTTTACCATATAGCCCCAAACCAAAATTTTCAAATATTAAAATAAAAGCAATTGCATGAAGGATATAATTTGTAAGTCCCATACGACCGATAGGCGCCAAAAATGATAATCGTTTTTTCCAGGATTCTTTCTCAACTAATAAAGTCAATGCTGATATATATCCCAATGCAAAAAATATTTTTCCAAAGCTCCATGATAAATCAATAAGGCTTGCGGTAAGACCAAATACAGGCACTGAGGTTTTGTCACTGAAATAATCGAATGCTTCTTTTCCCAGCGAAATAGAAATACAAATGATTCCTGAAAGAAAACTCCAGATCATCACTTCCCTAATGAAATTGTAGTTAGCTTGTATGTTGTAGAAAATTTTCCTACGGCCAGCATACATGCCTAATAAAAAAAGTACAAGTATGTAACCAACATGATATCCGCCCCACAGAAAGTATTTCCATGACCAGTATTTGATTTTATCACGGAAATCATTTGCATTGTTCGTTATAAATTGAATATAATTTGGTCCATTGAACTCAACAGATCTGAGCACCTTTCTTTCTTCAGCTAATTTTATTTTGGCTTCTTTGGTATTTATGCTAACCCGTTTTGCCTGAAATTGTTTACTAGTAGTGTGCATTGTAAAACCATTAACGTTTCCTGATGAGTCTTTTAAAAAAATGAATCGGGGGGAGTTAAAATTCTGAGTTACGAATTCTGTATCTGATTTGGGATACCAATGTACTTTACTCCTTGGAAATTCACCATACAAT
>JAHEZE010000055.1 GCA_023251235.1 Sphingobacteriales bacterium
TGAGGCAATGCGGGTTAATTCATCCATTAATATCCTTACTACCTTAGCCCGGGATGGAACTTCTATCTGCATACCTTTTTCAACGCACAATGCACAGGCATGATTATTAATATGAGAAGAAAGATAATCCATGCGGCTGGTAACATAAATGAACTGGCGGTAAGTAAGACTCTCACACATCTTTTCAATAGAGCGGTGAATAAAACCTAAGTGGGGCTCTACTTTTTTAATTGTTTCCCCATTCAATGTAATGACAAGATGCAAGACACCGTGAGTGGCAGGATGTTGAGGCCCTACATTTATGACTAAGTCACCTTCTGTCGTTGTACCTACTTCTTCAACCATATTACAATCTTATCATATTGATCGGGTCTTCGAAATCTTTTCTCAACGGATTCTTTCCTTCCCATCCATCCGGCAATATCAATAGCCGCAGATCAGGATGGTTTAAAAAATTCACACCAAACATTTCATACACTTCCCGTTCATGGAAATCAGCTGTTCTCCAGATTTGAGAAACACTTTCAATTTCAGGTTTGTTTCTGTCCAGTTTTGATTTGATAACAATATTATGCCGGTGTGTTGTTGATGTTAAATGATACACCATTGTTAGATGTGTTTTCCAATCAATACAAGTCAGGCAAAAAAGATAATCGAAGTGTAAGGAAATATCATTGCGAAGCTGATTCGCCAATAGCAACCATTCTTTAGGCTCTATATTAATATTAAGCCATTCGCCACCTTCCTCAAATGTAGCTGCAGGTAATAGTGCAGTTATTTTAGCTTTCAGTTCTTCAGTCAGCATAATTAATCATTTCCAGTTCTGATTTGTTCTCTTGTTAATCCGCTTTTTATTTTCTTTTGTAATGTTATCAATGCATGCATCAGTGCCTCGGGTCTTGGCGGGCAACCGGCTACATAAACATCCACCGGTATGACATGGTCTGCACCTTTTACCACTGAATAGGTATTATAAAAGAATGGTCCGCCACTGATGGCGCAGGCACCCATGGCAATTACATATTTTGGGTCGCCCATCTGGTCATATAATCTTTTTAAAACAGGGGCCATCTTATTTACTATCGTTCCGGCAATAATAATTACATCAGCCTGGCGGGGTGTAGCTCTTGCCACTTCAAAACCAAACCGGGAAAAATCATATTTAGCACCGGCAACAGCCATATATTCAATGCCGCAACAACTAGTCGCAAAAGTTAATGGCCAAATGGAATTGGATCTTGCCCAGTTGATTACATCATCCAGTTTGCTTAATATAATTCCACCCCCGGGAACTTCCTGAACAGTTCCCGGAAATGCAAGAGGTGATTCTGATTGAAATTTTTCGGACATCAATAAATAATTTTTACTGCCATTTTAATGCCCCTTTTTTGTGGGCATATAGAAATCCTATGAACAGTATAAAAAAGAAAATCACAATTTCAATTAAAGCAAGCCAGCCCACACTTTTTACCACAACAGCCCATGGGTATAAAAAAATCAATTCAACATCGAATATTAAAAATATTAAAGCAAATAGATAATAACCCACATTAAATTGAATCCAACTGGGGCCAGTGGTAGGAATACCGCATTCGTATGCTTCGCCTTTCTGTTTATTAGTGGTGGCTTTTAAAACTACTTTAGCAATGAGGATGGCGATGCCGGAAAAGGCAACAGCTGCGATGATTAATACAATGAGTGAAGATGCACCCATAAACAGGTTTGATTTTTACGAATATAGCAAGGTCTGGCGAAAAACAAACATGAGAGATATCAACGGTTCAATTGTTAAAAATCATATTGACAAATTTCATTCAGGAGTTCTTTATCCATACGATTCCTGGTGAATAGATTTCTTGTCATACCCCAAAGTTACTATTCTTTGTTTTGCTTCATCAAGCATATTTTTCCAGCCGCACAAAAGGAAGGAAACCGGCTGTTTGTTTGCACATATTTCTTCATATACCGGGTGCACATAACCTGAACGTCCTTCCCATTGTTCTCTTGATAAGGTGGGTATGTAATGGAAGTTTTCCAGTTCAAAACTTTTCATCTCCTCATAATATAACAAGTCAATTTGTTTACGGGTTCCATAGATCAGGTAAATATTTTTATGCGGGATATCATGATTTTTTATATTGTGCACCATACTGCGGAACGGAGCAATACCTGTACCCGTACAAATCATGATAATATCTTTCTTCAGATCATCATCGTCCAGTGTAAATACGCCTTGAGCCCCACGCAATGTCAATTCACTTCCTACTTCTACTTTATTGAATAAATAAGTTGTACCCAATCCGCCTTCCAGTAATACAATAACCAATTCAAAAATATTAGTGCCATCCGGCCAGCTGGCGATAGAATAACTTCTTACACGTTTATTCGGTTTGTCAGCAATCGGAAGATCGAATGTGATGAATTGACCGGGGATAAAATCAAATTTTTCAAGTTCTGGAATCTGGATAACAAATCGTCTTGTATTATATGTTTCCTGAATAATGTTTATCACCTTACCGGTTCGCCAGGGTTGTAGAGCCATAAGTAAAAAATTTTTTCAAAGTACAAAAACAAAAATCAAATCCAACCTGATGTATGTTATTTAATTATATGATTTTAATAAAATTTAAAAAAGGCGAAATCACGATAACTACCGGGATATCGCCTTTTGCTTAATGGCAAGCAATCGAACTTTTAAAAGTAAAAAAATTTCTGAAATCCGAAAATATTTTTATTGATGGACTTCTGGCTCAAGAATGGTCATTTTTTTCAGGGCCTTACAATACTTGATACCTTTATAAATATATCCAACAACCAATTCGTTTTTTGAAATTAATCCCGAAAAATATTTTGAAGTTGAAGATTTGCTTTTATTCAGCCCTGTTGGATAAGTCAGTAAGACTTTATAGGTTGTATAAGGAACAAGTAAAACAGTATCAATTCCAGATGCTGCCGAATAATTAATTTTATTGACAGGTAATTCAATGATAGTCTCGGACTTTGCATTAAATCTCTTGCCTGAAATCCAGAGATCAGTAATGGTGATTGTTACATTCCTGGAGGTTTCAATATAAATCCAATAATTAAAAATTGATGAGCGACTTTGTTTTTGATTATTCCCTTCTTCATTGGCAGCAGTGGGAAGTATTCCAGGAATACCCGCCTGTTTGTAAGCATAAATTTTTTTTAGAAGAGATACACTTTGTGCATATATGGATGGTAAAAACAACAGACCGGAAAGAAATGCTATTAATATTTTATACTTCATATATTAAAGATGCATGGGTTGACTTTATGAAAGCAAAGGATTTGTTAATAAAAACCCTCTCTAAAAGAGGGGATTTAAATATTAGGTAATAATTTTTTGAACATGCCTGTATTTTCTATCATCACTTGTAATACTTAGTATATAAATGCTTTTTGCAAGCTTGCTTAAATTAATACTACCATCCTGATAATTAGCTTTCTTACTATAAATCATTTGCCCCTGCAGATTAAACAACTGAACAACGATCTTTTTTATCTCATAACGGTTTCCTGTTTGGTATTGAACAGTTGTACTTCCCACTGTAGGATATACCGAAGAGATAAAATTTTTGTCATTCAAGACAGGATCATGAACTCCTGTAACCAGATTAGGAGTACCCAGGTAGGTGTAATACAAACCATTTCCATGTGTTCCGATCAGCATTACATTATCACTGGGCCGGTAATCTATCGATGACACTACTGCGAAATTAAGAACAGATGTACCCTCTCTTTGCCAGACAGGTGATCCACCCGCCAGCAAAGTTGCACCAAGATTTTGTATGCCAAACAAACCGGCAGCTGTTCCAACATAATATTCAGTAACGGCATTATTTGAAGCATCTTTTTTTACTACAATCATACAACTACGGGCAGAAATGTATCCAGATGAACTAGTCCCCGCAAGATTTCCTTCTGCCTGTCTCCATGTAGGCGTTGCGCTTTTTGCATTATCGGTCCACCAGATGTTGACTACATTATTAAAATTATTTCCGGAGGTAATTCCATAATTGGTTAACACAACCATAATTTCATTGTCATTATTCGGATTAACCGCTATATCCTGCACATTCAGGTTGGTAATAGATGGTGGTGAAATATTAATCGGGCTGGTAAGATTATTTGCATTGCGGGGATCGTCCAGCCTGAAAACACGACCATCAGTTGTACCCAAATAGAGTGCATGATTGTTAGTATAAGCACCCCTGCTGAAGGCAAGGCCACGGATTCCTGTATTGGTTCCGTTGGAAGCATTAACTGCGTTAGAGACTCCGGTTAGTTCTGTCCATCCTGATGATGAAACGGTAGAAGCAGACGTAGTTCTGAAAAGCCGGTTAAAGTTTACATAAAAGAGATCTTCGGTGTTATCCGGATTTAATTTAAAATTTGTAACAAATTCGCCAAATTCAGTAGTTGATCCGCTAATTGCTGGAGTTAACCCAGTTGGGCGAATATCCGTACCTGAGAATGATGGCTGTAGTTGTCCTCTTCGTAAAATGCCTAATTGTACACTGGCATATAAAAACTGAGTGTTCCCGTTTTTTTTTGAAATGCCTACTGAGCCGCCATCTCCGCCAAAGAGCCGCCGGTGATTATTACTGTCTGAAACAGCTTGCCCGATAATTCCTGTTTTATCTCGGAATTGAGTTCCGTTATCCTGCGCACCCCCAACAAAATTATTAGCGGCAGTTTCAGGATCGATTGCCACTTTTGCATATTGGAGAGTTTGATAATTATTGATAACATTCCATAAAACAGGTTCGTTTGCGGGCGATGTTGATGTGATATTGGAAGTAATTTGAATTCCTCCGTCATTTGAACAGATAGCTTCATTTGAATTTGAAGGATTAAAAACCAGATTATGAATATCAGGGTGGCTCCACTTACTTGGATCAGGAAAATTATTTATTTGCCCATATATAGAGACATTTGGTAAAGTATTTCCGTAACCACCAATCCAGGATGTGGCAGATGTGGTAGAAAAACCATTAGTTGAACGATATAAACTAGTGCCCCCAAGAATTACAAAATTTGGGTCATTGGGCTTTACTGTAATGAAAAGATCATATCCTCCCTGAATAGTAAATGGATCGGTAGCATCATTGTTACCTCCGGGAAAATCAGGTAAATTACCAGAAAGATTGGACCAGTTATTTCCTGATGCCATATCCAGTTTAAAAAGATCAGCTTCTTTATCAAAATTGGGGCTGCTGCTGAACAGTCCATTTTCATAAAGAACATAAAGAATGTTTTCGTTGGATGGGGCAAGGGCGAGTAATGTTCTTCTGGTATTATAAAAATTGGAACCACCAACTACTGTAAAGTCATAGGCATTTCCCCGCCAGTTATCAACTGAATCCACACCCAAAGTAGAACCACCGGCTAGCTTTATCCAGGAATTTTGGTCACCTGATGTAGATTTCCAGATTCCTCTTAATGTGAGATCCGGTGCAGACCCCGAAAAACCAATATAAATCTTTCCAGTTGGAGAAATCACCACATCATCCTGACCATTGGCTGCAAAAGCTGTAACTGCACTTCCGAATACAGTTTGAAAAGAAATGCCCCCGTTGGTTGACCGTACTATTCGGCGATGGCAGGCAACATAAAGATCTCCATTAACCGGGTTGATAGCCAGTTTATGGACATAATCAAAAGGGTGATCAAATCTTTCAGCTACTCCTGCAGCAATAGGAGAACCATCTAAATTAGTAATATTGTTTAGGGGCAGACGGGTCCATGTGGTTCCATTGTCAGTAGATTTAAGAATTCCATGAGAATAATATCCGGCGCCAGGTTCATCAGCTGAACTTCCAACATATTCCCCTCCGCCGGCATACCATGTATTCTGATTACCTGGCCGGGGGTCCTGAACCACACAGGTCACATTATGCACTTCATTTACCGGCGTTACCCTTGTCCAGTTTGCCCCTCCGTCAATTGTAAGAAAAATTCCACCACTTACACCGCCGGAGATAATTATTTTGTTCGTTGTTCCATTATAACGAATATCATAAGCCAATGCTCTTGTTCTTCCTCCGATATTATTTGGACCGGCAGAAAAGTATGTATTTTGAGAAGCTGTTCTCGAAAATAGAGATGATGAAGTGCGAACCGGAATGGTTTTGGCGAATTCAATTTCCTGTTCCCTCATTCCAAAGGGTACATTTCCTGTTGCCGGATCTCTTATCATATCTGCTTCATATTTCCAACGCAAATATTGATAAGCTGATGGTTCTTCTTCAGAAGAAATAGTTTCATTAGCTGAATAGGTTTTATTATTTGATTCCTTTACTAATAATTGTATTGTAAGGGAAATCAAAAAAACAAGGGATACAGGAATTAGAATTTTTGTTTTCATACCATGTAATAAAATTTACAATCAGGCAATTTACTTAAATATATTTTCATTAATTGTTTTAAGACTTGAGACAATCCTCCGGGTTTATTAACTTTGCAATCTTCATGAGTGTGCAGGCTTTGCTGGATGTGTACAAAAACTCCCCCCGCCTATTTCAACTGGCGGACAAGTTGTCGTTTGCCCAACCACAAAAAATACATCTTGAAAACCTCCAGGGGAGTTCACCACAATTAATATCTGCTGCTATACTGGATCACCCTTCCTGTTCTCAACTCAATCATCTTATCGTACTGAATGATCCGGAAGATGCCGCCTATTTTCAAAATTCATTAGAAAACCTGACCGGGGCCCTTGATATATTTTATTTTCCCTCCTCTTTCAGGCAAAATAAAAATTTCAGTCTCTTAAACAGAAGCCATGTAATGCTTCGAACGGAAGCACTGTCAAAAATAGCTTCGCAACTGAGTACTAAGGGGGAAGTAAATAAAAAAATTTTTGTTACTTACCCCGAAGCACTGTTTGAGAAAGTAACAATACCAGAAACACTTTCTTCAAACATTATATTTATAAAAACTGGAGATATTTTAGATGTTGAAAATCTATTGCTGAAATTTTCTGAATATGGATTTGAAAGAACGGATTTCGTTTATGAGCCGGGTCAGTTTGCCATCCGGGGTGGCATATTGGATATCTATTCATTCGGGAATGATAAACCATACAGAATTGAATTATTTGGCAATGAGGTTGACTCTATCCGCATTATTGATCCTGAATCACAATTAAGTGAAAGAAGATTACTGCAAGTCAGTATTATTCCCAATGTGGAAACATTCCAGAAAGCTTTTGGGATTCAAGATCAGGAAAGAATTTCCCTGGTAGATTTTTTACCGGCAAATACCATTGTTTGGTTTCAGGATGAAGAATTGGTAAAACAAAGAATGAATGATTGTCTGGACGAGTTGGAATCATATTTAGAATTTAAAAGTAACAGCGAAAGAATTACAGAACGTCATGAAGACGGCCTGGAAAGGCCAATCATCAGGAAAAATGATTTTGTTTTGTCAAACGAATTTGAAGATCAGGTTTCCGGTCGCCATGTTATCCATTTTGGAAGAAGCAAGCCTTTCAACTTTTCTTCATTAATAACTATACCTTCAAAGACCCGGCCTCAACCGGCTTTCAACCGGCAATTTGAAATACTCATTAGAGATCTGAAATCATGGGCAGAAAAAGGCTTTCAATTGTATTTGTTTGCCGAAAATCCAAAACAACTTGAAAGGTTGAACAGCATTTTTGATGATCTGAATGCAGCAATAACTTTTAATCCTGTTTTTGTTTCCATTCATGAAGGATTCATTGATGAGGACTTGAAAATAGTTTGTTATACGGATCACCAGGTTTTTCAGCGTTATCATAAATACAAGGTAAAGCAAGCTTATAATAAGAGTAAAGCTCTTACTCTACGAACCCTTCGGGAATTACAGCCTGGAGATTTTGTAACACATATAGATCATGGAGTAGGTGTATTCAGCGGCTTACAGAAGATGGATGTAAATGGGAGATTACAGGAAGCAGTACGCCTGATTTATAAAGACAGTGATTTACTTTATGTCAATATCAACTCACTGCATAAAATTGCCAAGTACACGGGTAAAGAAGGAACTGTTCCGAGGATCAACAAACTCGGAAGTGATGTTTGGAATAGATTAAAAGAAAAAACAAAAGCCAAAGTAAAAGAATTGGCATTTGATCTGATAAAACTATATGCGAAGCGAAAAGCTCAACAGGGATTTCAACATACACCGGATAATTACATGCATACGGAACTGGAAGCATCTTTTATTTATGAAGATACTCCGGATCAAAGCAAGGCATCAGCAGATGTAAAAAAGGATATGGAATCAACTTCACCTATGGATCGCCTTGTATGCGGCGATGTAGGCTTTGGTAAAACTGAAATTGCAATCCGGGCAGCCTTCAAAACCTGTGTGGACGGCAAACAGGCTGCCGTGCTTGTTCCTACTACCATTCTTGCTTTCCAACATTACAAAACATTTGGTGAACGGTTAAAAGATTTTCCTGTAACGGTGGATTACATCAACCGGTTTAAATCTGCAAAACAAAAAAAGGAAACTTTAAAAAAACTTGAGGAAGGAAAGATTGATATAATCATCGGCACACATACATTACTGGGAAAAGAAGTGAAATATAAAGATCTTGGTTTGCTGGTTATTGATGAAGAACAAAAATTTGGCGTGGGGCATAAAGAAAAAATTAAGACTTTTAAAACCACGGTTGATTGTCTTACCCTGACTGCTACACCTATTCCGAGAACACTCCATTTCTCATTGATGGGTGCCAGAGATCTCAGCATTATCAACACTCCTCCACCCAACAGGCAACCCATACAGACTGAAATAATGGTATACAATGAAGATTTGATCCGCGACGCCATCTATTTTGAAACAGAAAGAGGAGGACAGGTATTCTTTATTTATAATCGTGTACAGGGGCTGGCAGAAATGGCGGCTGTTATTCGTGGATTATGCCCCGACCTTAGTATTGGTATTGCTCATGGACAAATGGAAGGTCATGAATTGGAAGAACATATTCTTGACTTTATTGACAGAAAGTATGATGTCCTCGTTTGTACAAATATTGTAGAAAGCGGAGTGGATATTGCAAATGTGAATACAATAATTGTAAACAATGCTCATCAGTTTGGACTAAGTGATCTTCATCAATTACGGGGAAGAGTGGGGCGTAGTAATAGAAAAGCATTTTGTTATTTACTTTCTCCACCCATGAGTACGCTACCGGATGATTCAAGAAAAAGATTGCAGACACTGGAACAACATAGTGAATTGGGCAGCGGTTTCCAGATTGCTATGAGAGACCTGGACATTCGCGGAGCCGGAAATCTTCTTGGAGGTGAACAAAGTGGCTTTATGGCAGAAATTGGTTTTGAAATGTACCAGAAGATACTGGATGAAGCCATTCGTGAATTGAAAAGAAGTGAGTTTAAAGAATTATTTAAAGAAGAAATATCAAAGCAGGATGATTTTGTGCAGGACTGCACCATTGATACGGATCTTGAAATTCTTATTCCGGATGATTATGTAGAAAGTATTACCGAACGGCTTTCTCTTTATCAGCGATTAGATAATTGCGAATCGGAAAAAGAACTGCAAGTGATGGCTGACGAAATGAAGGACCGGTTCGGACCTATTCCACAACAGGTAAATGATCTTTTCATCACGGTCCGTTGCCGGAAGCTGGCGGTAGAATCAGGGTTTGAAAAAATGAGCTTAAAAGAAAATATACTACGCTGTTATTTTATTAATAAACCCGACTCGCCTTATTTTGAATCGCAAACCTTTCAGCAAATACTTACATATATACAGACAGTGACAAATAAAGCAAGACTGAAACAAGTTGGAAAAATGTTTCTTCTCATTGTTGAACCTGTTATGGAAATGGAAGAGTTATACAGCTTTCTTTATGCATTACACAGATTCTGTTCTACTAATAACAAAGATATATCCTGATAAAAATTTTTGACAGGTTGGATTCCTGAATATGGGGGCTTTTTTTCCAGGTAATTGTTTTAGAAAATAAAAGTGTTCTAAAATAGAAGGGGGCATTATGGCCCCCTTGTTAATAATCTTGCTACTAAATGTTACCATCCCTGCTTGGCAATACCTGCTGCTATAGCGGCCATTGCTTTTTCTCCATTTACCAGGGTCGTCAACTTATTCCCCTTACCATCATGGCCTTGTACCATATAAGCCCCTTTGGCAGTTTTGGTGATTACACCATCCAGAATAGGTACTCCTTTTTCTTTTGTTTTTACATTGTAAGCGGTCAATTGTACTTCACTCATTGTATAGGTTTTTTGATTAGGAATGCCTGAAATTAGGATTTTTACCGGGTTGGCCTTTAAAATTTGCTAACAGCGTATGAAAAAGTCCCAATTGAAAGATGTTAAATCGGGACTAAATAGTTTATTCTGAGAGGTTTAGATTTTAGACATCAATCTTAGCATATTTTGCATGGCTTTCTATAAAATCTCTTCTTGGGCCCACTTCATCACCCATCAACATGCTGAATACCCGGTCGGCTTCAGCGGCACTTTCAATAGTAACCATCTTTAAAGTTCTTGTTTCAGGATTCATCGTTGTTTCCCAAAGCTGCTCGGCATTCATTTCTCCCAAACCTTTATACCGTTGTACGTTTACGCTGTCATCTTTACCACCTCCAATTTTTTCAACTAATGTTTTTCGTTGTTCCTCATTCCAGGCATAGGCCTGTTCTTTTCCTTTTTTTACCAGATAAAGAGGAGGTTGAGCAATATAAACATAACCCTGCTCCACCAGTTCCGTCATATAACGATAAATAAATGTCAGAATTAAAGTTGCGATATGACTGCCATCCACGTCAGCATCGGTCATGATGATGAGTTTATGGTAACGAAGTTTAGAATGATTCAATGCTTTTGGATCTTCAGCTGTTCCAACGGTTACACCCAAAGCTGTATACATATTGCGGATCTCTTCATTTTCATAAATCTTATGCTCCATTGCTTTCTCCACATTCAGTATTTTACCCCGAAGAGGAAGTATTGCCTGGAAACTTCTGTTACGGCCTTGTTTAGCTGTACCGCCTGCACTATCTCCCTCAACAAGGTATAATTCACATTTCTTTGCATCCCGTTCAGAACAATCGGCCAACTTTCCGGGTAATCCACCACCACTTAATACAGACTTTCTTTGAACCAGTTCTCTTGCTTTCCTGGCAGCGGCTCTTGCTTGTGCTGCTAATATTACTTTATTGATAATATTTTTTGCGTCTCTTGGATTTTCTTCAAGGTAAGCTTCAATTACCCTGGATACAGTGCTATCAACAATTCCCATTACTTCACTGTTGCCCAATTTGGTTTTTGTTTGTCCTTCAAACTGAGGTTCTGGAACTTTTACCGAAATAATGGTGCTGAGTCCCTCACGAAAATCATCACCTTCAATTTCCACTTTTGCTTTTTCAAACAAACCTTGTTTGTCGCCATAACTTTTAAATACTCTTGTAATGGCACGACGAAAACCAGCTACATGGGTTCCGCCTTCAATAGTATTAATATTATTTACATAAGAATAGATATGTTCATTATAAGAATCATTATAAATCATGGCAACTTCCACCACCACATTCGTTGTTTCATCACGGCCTTCCACGAAAATCACTTTTGGAAGCAACGGATTTCTTCCAGCATTACTGTCCAGCATTTCAACAAACTCAACAATGCCGCCTTCACTATAAAATGTTTTTGAATAAGTTCCATTCTCTTCATCTTTTTCACGAAGATCATTCAGCGTGATATTGACTCCTTTATTAAGAAAAGAAAGTTCACGCAAACGGCCTTCAAGGATATCTTTTTTAAAAACGGGTTTAATGAATATGCTGTCATCCGGCCAGAAATGCACTGTTGTGCCGGTCTTATCACTAATTCCTGTTTCCCTCACGGAATATTGTGGTATACCAATCTTATATTCCTGTTCAAATATTTTTCCCTCACGAAAAACTGTTACATGTAAATTTTTACTCAGTGCATTTACACAGCTTACACCAACGCCATGTAAACCACCTGAAACTTTATATGAATTTTTATCAAACTTACCTCCCGCATGAAGCACTGTCATTACAACTTCCAAAGCACTCTTTTTTTCTTTCTGATGCATGTCAGTAGGAATGCCACGGCCATCATCTTCTACTGATACAGAATTATCCTCATGAATAGTTACTGTGATATTTTTACAATATCCACCCAAGGCCTCATCTATGGAGTTGTCAACTACTTCATATACCAGGTGATGCAACCCTTTTTCGCTAATGTCGCCGATAAACATTGCCGGACGTTTACGAACAGCTTCCAAACCTTCTAAAACCTGGATACTTTCTGCGCCATAACCATTTGTTACCGGCACTGTTTTTTCTTTTGTTTCTGCACTCATAATTTGGGTAAATCCTATCATTAAAAATTGTGCCGAAGGCATTCCTTCGGATGGAAATAAAATACCTGCAAATGTACAGGAATAAGGCCTTTTAAAAGGGGTTTAAAATGCTAATTTTTGTGCACTTTTTGGGTAATCAGTGGATAAAATAGACCACGATTATAGCTTTGATTTTTTATCTATTTTCAAGGAGAAATCTTTTTCAGCTCCTTTTTACTATCTGGGCTACCAGGTCTCCTTCAGCACATACTTTATTTCCGACATAAATTGTCCCTTTCATTTCACAAATACCCCTGCGTATCGGAGCAGAAAGCTCCATTTTTAGGATCATGGTATCACCTGGCCTGACCATTTGTTTGAATTTGCAGTTGTCAATTTTCAGAAAATAGGTATCATATTCACCTTCCTGACTAAGGTTCATTGCAAGAATTCCCCCGCATTGAGCTAAAGCTTCAATTTGTAGTACACCGGGCATTAACGGGTTGTCGGGAAAATGTCCCTGGAAAAACCATTCATTAAACGTAACATTTTTAATACCTACAATATGATGATCGCTGAGTTCAATGATCTTGTCAACAAATAAAAAAGGAAAACGGTGAGGTAGTTTTTTTTCAATATAGGTTTGATCATACACAGGCGGAATATTGGGATTATATGTTGGAATATTCCGGGTATGCTTGTTCTTTTTGATATATTGTTTAATTTTTTTGGCAAACTCCACATTGCTGCTGTGACCGGGCCGGTTAGCAATAATCTTTGCTTTAATAGGATACCCTATCAATGCCAGATCTCCAATCACATCTAAAAGTTTATGCCGGGCAGGTTCGTTGGGAAAACGCAATTCCAGATTATTCAGGTAGCCTTCGCTCTTTACTTCAATTTTATCTTTCTTAAAAATTTTTTTCAACCTTTCCATTTCTATTTCGTCCACTGGTTTGTCTACTACCACAATGGCATTGTTTATATCACCGCCTTTGATGAGGTTATTATCCAGCAGCATTTCCAGCTCATGCAGAAAACAAAAAGTACGGCAAGGAGCAATTTCATTTTTAAAATCGGCTATTTTTTTCAGGCCGGCGTGTTGTGTACCTAATACTGGAGAATTAAAATCTATCAGTGCTGTGAGGGAATATTCTACAGCAGGCATCGCTACCATTTCTACTCTTTTATTTTCATCAGCATGGTAAATATTTTCGTCAATGCTGTACCAAACTTTTGCAGCGTCCTGTTCAGCCACTCCTGCTTTTTCAATAAGCGATACAAAGGGTTCAGAACTTCCATCAATAATCGGCATCTCGGGTCCATTCACTTCAATGAGGCAATTATCAATGCTCATACCTACCAATGCTGCCAGCACATGCTCCACGGTACTCACTTTGGCGCCGTTGGCTTCCAGTGTAGTGCCACGGCTGGTATCGGTTACAAGATCACAATCTGCTTTAATAATGGGTTCACCTTCCATATCCACCCGTTGAAACTGTATGCCATAACCCGGATTTGCCGGTTTTAATTTCATATCTACCAACACACCTGTATGCAGACCGGTGCCGGAAATGGTAGCCTCTGAACCAAGAGTATGTTGCTTATCGGGATTGAATGAGACACTCATATTCTCAGCAATATAATCCTTATTTTCTGTGGAAGAAATCATGACGGCAAAGATACAGTTTGAGGGGGAAATGGGATGATGTTACAAGCTTTAGGATCTCTATTGAGCTGTCATTGCGCCTGCCTGTCCGTAGCTTTAGAGAAGGTAAGTCACACACTTGTATACCAATAATTCTGTGGAGCTATTTCAAAAATCACGAAACTCTCTCATTCAGCAATTGCTTCACCAATGCCTCAAGTTCTGTAATTCTTTTTTCCAGTTCGGGTAATTTGCGGCTGAGGGCCTGGCTTCGAAGAGCAGATGTATAATCATAAGCCGGTGAACCAGTCACTGATTTGCCGGGTTCGATAGATTTACTAACGCCGCTTTGTGCATTTATTTTGGCTCCGTCGCCAATATTGATATGACCAACTATTCCGACCTGTCCGCCAATCATTACTCCTTTTCCAATTTTAGAACTACCGCTGATACCGGTTTGGGCAGCCACAACAGTACTGTTACCTATTTCTACATTGTGGGCAATCTGTATCAGGTTGTCAAGCTTGGCACCGGATTTAATAATAGTAGATCCAATAGTTGCCCTGTCAATGGTTGTGTTGGCGCCAATCTCTACATGATCTTCCACAATTACATTTCCAATCTGCGGTACTTTTTTAAAACTTCCATCGGGTTGCGGGGCAAAACCAAAACCATCACTACCAATAACTGTACCGGCATGTATGATTACATTATTGCCGATAACACAATCTTGATAAATTTTTACGCCGGGATGAATAACAGAATTTTCTCCAACGCTTACATTATTGCCGAGATAAACATCAGGATAAATTTTTGTGTTGTTACCCACTTTTACATTTTCACCTAAATAAGCAAAGGCACCGATAAAAACATTTTGTCCGTAGGATGCAGTTTTTGAAATATAAGAAGGTTCCTGGACTCCGTGCAGTTGCTGCTGCATCATCTCCTGGTATTTACTGAGCAATGCAGCAAAAGCGGTATATGCATCCGGCACACGAATCAAAGTGGCAGCGACAGGTTGTTTCAATTCCAGGTTTTCATTGATGATGATAACTGAAGCTTTAGTAGTGTATAAAAATTCTTCGTATTTGGGATTAGCTAAAAATGCAAGTTGCCCGCTTTGTGCTTCTTCAATTTTCCCAAAAGAATTTACAGAGGTATTGGCATCACCTTCTATCTTGCCATTTATGATCATTGCTATTTGTGCAGCGGAAAAAGTCATAAGAAAAGCTTCGGGCTACGAGCTATTGGCTGCAAGCATTTATACTGTTGCCACTCATTTTGGCTCACAGCTCGTAGCTCATGGCTCACAGCTATCTTAAATAACAAATGTACTGTTTTTTAACTGTGCTGGCGAGGTGTTGATGGATCAAAGCATTATCAACTTTTGAAATATCTTTTACTGATCCGTCTTTGAATAAAATATTTATTCTTTCGTCCAGCGGATTATAAGTTGTATTAATAGCTTCACCGGTAAAAACGAAATAACCGGCTTCTTCATAGCTTATGTTTAGCTTCTCTGCCACTTCTTTTTTCTTTGTATGAATAAGATCTGCCTCAAATGGCCCAGATTGTAATTTTACCTTAAGCAGATGTCTGTCCACAAGACCTTTGCATAATAGAGATAATATCTTATCGGGATGTGTAGTCCAGTTTTTTATAGTGCACATTACATCATAATCATCAAGGCAGCAGAAAACAGAAAGATTATTTTCAACATGGCTACTATCATTTTGCTTTTGCAAAAAGAAATTTAATTCTGCTGTTGCTGCATCAGTTTTAATTCCGTTTGCAATTAATTCTTTTGCCCTTCGGATAATTTTTACCAGCATCATTTCTGCGCTAAGCACTGTTTTATGCAGATACACCTGCCAGTACATAAGCCGCCGGGACACTAAAAATTTTTCAATAGAGTAAATAGCTTTTTCTTCTACCATCAGTTCGCCATTATGCACTGTAAGCATTTTTAAAATTCTGTCGTAGCCAATTACGCCTTCTGAAACACCGGTAAAAAAACTATCTCTTGTCAGGTAATCCATGCGGTCCATATCCAGTTGCCCTGAAATGAGCTGGTATAAAAACCGTTTGTGATATTTATTAGTAAAAATTTCAATCGCAGTTTGTAACTGGCCATTGAATTGTTTATTCAGCACTTTCATAATAAGAATAGAAACGGCTTCATGATGTACTTCTTTGATAAGTTCATTTTCCAGTGTATGAGAATAGGGTCCATGTCCGATATCATGCAGAAGAATTGCCACTTTGGTAGCGAGTTCTTCGGCAGAAGTAATTTCAACGCCTTTATTTTTTAATTCATTCAGAGCATTGCACATTAAATGATATGCTCCGAGAGAGTGATGAAGACGGGAATGTACCGCACCCGGATAAACCAAATGAGCAAATGCCATCTGGTAAATACGTCTTAGCCGCTGGTAGTAAGGATGTGCTATTATATCCAGTATCAACGGATGGTCTATAGTAATAAAACCATAAACCGGATCGTTGATTATTTTTCTTACTGAAGACATGATGGATTGCCTGTTGTGTTTTTGTTAAAGCACCTAATAAGGTAGCGGACAAAACTACAATAGCTGAAGTTATTAAACTATTTTTGAACTGGTTGCTGGTTGCAGGTTTCCTCTTGCTAAAGCAACAGTCTTATTTTTTAGAAAATTAACCAATAACAAGCAACAAATATGGCATTAACAAAAATCCTCTGGGTGGATGATGAGATAGAAAGCCTGCAGTCGCAAAAGCTTTTTTTGGAAAGCAAAGGATATGAAGTACATACTGTAACAAATGGTTTTGATGCTATTGATTATGTAAAAGAATATGCTGTTGATGTGGTACTGATGGATGAAACCATGCCTGGTATTACGGGGTTGGAAACATTAGCGAAGATTAAAGAGGTAAGTAAACAGATTCCGATAGTACTGATTACAAAAAATGAAACAGAGAACCTGATGGATGATGCTATTGGTTCGCAGATCAGTGACTATTTAATTAAGCCGGTTAATCCTAACCAGGTATTGCTGAGTCTGAAAAAGATTTTAGATAATAAAAGATTGGTGGCTGAGAAAACAACAACTGCTTACCAGCAACAATTCCGTAATCTATTTATGGCGCTGAACAGTAGTCCTGATTACAACGAGTGGATGGATATTTATAAAAAGCTTGTGTATTGGGAACTGGAGATGGAGAAAAGTGACAGCCCGGAAATGCAGGAAGTATTACAGTCACAGAAAAGTGAAGCTAATACAGAGTTCTTTAAGTTTGTTTCCCGCAATTATGCATCCTGGGTAAAATCAAAAAGTGTTGATGGTCCCGTAATGTCACATACGCTGATGCAATTTAAAGTGCTTCCACACCTGGAAAAAGGAACTCCTTTATTTTTTATTCTTATCGATAATCTCCGCTTTGATCAATGGAAAGCCATACAACCAATTTTTGCGGAGAGCTTCCGTATACTGGAAGAAGATAGTTTTTACAGCATATTACCCACCGCTACTCAATATTGCCGTAATGCAATTTTTTCGGGCATGCTTCCGGTGGATATAGAAAAAAATTTCCAGGTGGAATGGAAAAATGATGATGAGCAGGGGGGAAAAAATTTACATGAAGAGGAATTTTTCCGGGCACAATTGAAACGGCTGGGAAAAAATGATTTGAAAGTTTCTTATACAAAAGTGGTGAATAACCAGGCGGGTCTTGACCTGGTCAATAATATTCATAACCTGATGAACAATGATCTGAATGTGATCGTTTATAATTTTGTGGATATGCTCAGCCATGCAAGAACAGAAATGGAAGTATTAAAAGAGCTGGCAAGCGATGAAATAAGTTATCGCAGTATCACCCGCAGTTGGTTTGAACATTCACCGCTGCACCAGGCATTGAAAAAAATTGCAGGTAAAAATTTTAAAATCGTTCTGGCTACCGACCATGGCAGTGTAAAAGTTAAAACTCCCTATAAGGTAGTGGGTGATAAACAAACCACCGCCAATCTCCGTTACAAGCATGGCCGTAACCTGAATTATGAACCCAAAGAAGTACTTGCTTTCCGTGATCCAAGGGAAGCAGGTTTGCCGGTTCCTACGATTAATTCTTCTTTTATTTTCGCAAAATGTGATGGCTTTCTTTGTTATCCCAATAACTACAATTATTATGTAAACTACTACCGCAATACGTTTCAACACGGCGGAGTAAGTTTGGAAGAAATGATAGTGCCGGTGATAAAGATGGTGAGTAAATAACCACCTGCCAATGCCCTCATCCCCTAAAGGGGAGCAATTGTGGAAAAAACTTTTTCCTGGCTGATTAATCAATAAACCTTTACAAATAATTTCGTGGAACTTCCATATCCCCCTTTAGGGGATGGGGGCAGAAATGAAATACACTCAAAACACTCTTGATAAATTACAGGCAATAGTTGAAGAAGCCGGTTATGTATTACGTTATGAAAGAGGGACTTTTCAAAGCGGCTACTGTGTGCTGGAAGAAAAGAAGGTAGTTGTATTGAATAAGTTTTTGCAGACCGAAGGCCGTATTAACACGATGCTGGACCTGATTCCTCAACTATCCATCAATAAAGAATTGCTCAGCAGTGAATCAAAAAAAATTTACACTGAGTTAATATCAAAATTTCAATCAGAAGAAAAATAAAAAACTTCCCCGTTTGCATTTACTTCTAATTTCCTAATTCGTACTTTTATCCGGTGACCTGCCCTCCTCTAAAAATAATTTTCCTTGGCTCCGGTACCAGCAGCGGCGTGCCTATGATAGCCTGCGATTGTGAAGTCTGCACATCAACCGATAAAAAGGATAAACGTCTCCGGCCAAGCGTTATGATTCAATCAGCTTCAACAACCATTGTTGTGGATACTACACCTGATTTTCGTTACCAGATGCTTCGTGAAAATGTTAAAAATGTAGATGCTATTCTTTTTACTCATCCGCATAAAGATCATATAGCAGGACTGGATGATGTAAGGGCATTTAATTTTTTTTGTCAACCTGTCATGCAGGTGTATGCAAACTCACTGACCGAAGAAGCTATTAAGAGGGAATTCAGCTATGCTTTTTCAGATAAAAAATATCCCGGCGTACCAGAATTGAATCTGAATACAATTACTGATGAATCATTTGTGATTGGTGATATTCCCATTATCCCCATTTTAGTTTGGCATCTCAAAATGCCCGTACTTGGTTTTCGCTTTGGAAAATTTACTTATATAACCGATGCCAACCGGATTGATGAAACAGAGAAAGAAAAAATCAGGGGAAGCGAAGTACTTGTTTTAAATGCATTGAGAAAACAATATCATATCTCTCATTTCGCGTTGAGTGAGGCAATAGATATAGTGCAGGAAATAAAAGTGCCGAAGGCCTATTTTACCCATATATCTCATCAATTAGGAAGACACGAAGAGATAGAAGCGGAACTTCCGGAAGGAATTCACCTGGCTTATGACGGGCTCAACATCAGTTTCTCATAAATTTCAGACAGATTCTTTTACTAACGGATGTTAGCGTTTGATAAAAACCCCTTTACTTTGCAGAAGGTAGAAATTATTAGGGTTAGTAAGAATAATACATAAGAATTATTGTATGAATTTCCAGATCAACGAACTTACACAGCAAGTAGCACACACAGCGAGAGATTTTGCACAGCAACATATAAAACCTCATGTAATGGATTGGGATGAAAAACAGGAATTCCCTCTTCATATTTTTAAAGAAATGGGTAAACTCGGATTAATGGGTGTGCTTGTTCCTGAAAAATATAGTGGTGCAGGGCTTACTTATTTTGAATATAAAACGATTATTGAAGAAATTGCCAAAGTTTGCGGATCAATTGGATTAAGTCTTGCAGCACACAACTCTCTTTGCACCGGGCATATTCTGACTTTTGGGAATGAGGAGCAGAAAAAAAAATATTTACCCAAATTAGCCACTGCAGAATGGATTGGCGCCTGGGGATTGACGGAACCCAACACAGGCAGTGATGCCGGTAATATGCAATGTACTGCAGTGAAAGATGGAAATAATTGGTTGATCAATGGAACTAAGAATTGGATTACTCATGGCAAAACGGGTGATGTGGCGGTAGTTATTTGCCGAACCGGTGAACCAAGAACTAAAAATAATGCCACCGCCTTTATTGTAGAAAAAAGCACCCCCGGTTTTAGCGGCGGTAAAAAAGAAAACAAACTAGGTATGCGTGCAAGCGAAACGGCTGAAATGATTTTTGACAATTGCCGCATTCCGGATGAAAACAGGATGGGTGAAGTGGGGGAAGGTTTCAAACAATCACTGAAAGTATTGGATGGCGGTAGAATCTCAATTGCATGCCTTGCATTAGGAATTGCCAAAGGTGCCTATGAAGCTGCATTAAAATATTCAAAAGAACGTTACCAGTTTGATCAGCCCATTTCAAAATTCCAGGGTATATCTTTTAAGCTGGCTGATATGGCTACAGAAATTGCAGCGGCAGAATTATTGACCTTACAAGCATGCGATTTAAAAAACAGAGGTGAAGCAGTCACAAAAGCTGCTGCAATGGCTAAATATTATGCCGCTGAAGTTTCGGTTAAAGTAGCGAACGATGCAGTACAGATTTTTGGTGGGTATGGTTATAC
>JAHEZE010000008.1:0-40915 GCA_023251235.1 Sphingobacteriales bacterium
ACCTTATAATTAACTCCCAGCTAAGAATCCGGATGGGTAAAAAAGGGAGAAATCATATTGTGGAAGAATATAGTTTGGCTCGCTATACCAATACATTTCTTAATCTGTTTAAAGAGCAATAAGCGAAGGATAATATGGAAATAAGGTATCATACAACCTGTTTGCTTTGTGGGGGAAAAAATATTAAACCTCTTAAGGGATATGAAAAACATGATCTTTTAAAATGTTCAGAGTGTTCTTTTGTGTTCATGCGGAGAATACCGACAGATGAAGAATTGGACAGCTATTATTCTGATTATGGTTACGATGATGACAATATACCGGAGCCTACAAGGACCAGTTTAAATGATCTTGTAGATACATTCGGCCAGTACAGGAGGAATAATAAAATATTAGATGTGGGTTGCGGAGAAGGGTGGATGCTGGAAATAGCTAAGATGAAAGGATGGGAAGTTTATGGAACTGAACTCTCTTCCAGATCCATAGAAATATGTAAAACAAAAGGAATAAAAATATATGCAGGGGTCCTGAATCCTGAAAAAATGGATGTGGGTGAGTTTGACATAGTAGTCTCATCGCAAACCTTCGAACATATAAATAATCCCAATGAAGAAATCAGTAATATTAATAAACTACTTCGCAAGGGCGGGCTGTTCTATATAACTACGCCAAATTTTAATTCCTACCTGCGATTTATACTTAAAGAAAAATATGATATTATTGTTTATCCTGAACATTTAACTTACTATACCAAAAGAACATTGAATAAATTGTTAAAACAAAATGGTTTTAAAAAAATTAAACTAATGACTTTTGGGATAAGCCTGACACATTTTCAAAATAGTGTGGGAGAAGGTAAGCCCAAAATAAAAAAGAGCATGACCGCCGATGAACGCCTTAGAAAACGGATTGCAAATTCTTTATGGCTACAGTTTATTAAGAAGAAAGTAAATAGCGTTTTGACTTATTTAGGTGTGGGTATGACATTAAAGGGATATTATACTAAGAAATAATCCTGGATATCTTTTAAAAATAACTTTATAAATTAACTGGAGCTTCTCGTTTTTTTCTTTGTTTTCTTAAAACGATTTCTTCTTTGGGCGGATTAAATAATATAAAAAGAAAAGCAGTATAAAAAGGCATGCAGGGTATCTTGTATCTTGATAAGGAGCCAAAATTAGAAGTAGAAATACCAACAGCAAAAGCGAATATGAATGTAAAAATCATGCAAAATTGCAGTGTTTCATCCGCTAATATTCTTTGTACCACCCGAATCGGGTTATTCCTGAACAGTACAGCAACTGTAAAACCAAGAAAGAACAAAGCTTCCAGGGCTGAAAGCATCACAATGGGTTTTCTTGCTTCCCATGGGTAGGGTCTGAATAAAGTAACATTTATCCCTGCAGGAGCTTTTTCCAGCATTCCCAATAAAGTTGGATCCATATCGCCTAACGTATAACCTGATCCATCCTGCTCCATTGAAACCCTGTAGAGGTAACTACTGGTTACAAATGATTTGGATCCAATACTCTCTAAATTGTACTCTCCAAAAGATTCTGTCTGTAATCTCCCGCCCACCAGTATAAGCCCTCCCAAAGCGCAAGCATATAAAAAATATCTGCTTATTAAAATAAGTCTTTTGTCTTTTATTTTATAGGAAAGTAATCCTACCCCCCACATCAGGGCAGCAGGTAAAAAAGCCATAACTATATACGACTTTATTCTATAAATTAAATACAGGAAAAATAAGGCAGCCAGGGTATTGCCGATAATTTTTTTGTTTTCAAAAAATATCAGGTAAACAAAATGGGTTACCCAACCGATACAGGAAAGTGTGAGAGTATCTTTCATAAAAGCGGAACCCCACACAACAACACTAGGAATAAATAAAAATGAAAATGCCATTTGCCTGGTAAGCCGGGAATAAAGTTTTGTAAACACCACAAACATTTTCCAGATTCCAATAAATGAAAGCGCTGCATATAATACTGTTGTGGGCAGGTAGGTGTTTAAAGTAAACAACCCAAGAAATGCTCCTATTTGCGGTACAAAATAATCAGCCGGGCTTCCATACCAGTACATTTGGGCAGTATACTTGTAAACATCAGTATCGTACGGATCGGCCGATCGGGTAAGCAGCTTAAGCCAGGTGGAAAAAGAATCCTGAAATGATGAATTGATAGTTTGTGCGTGAAACCAGTAGTTGAATGTATCACCGCCTCCGTAATAGTATTGGTAAACCATTCCAATAAAAAGACCGCCAAAGATCTTTAACCCAAAGGCCCACATAAAGTATTTTCTAAGGGGGTGTTTAAGATTATAATATTTATTCCGGTAATGAACTGCAACAATAAATACTATAAAAAGGTAAAATGGGAGTAATAAATAATCAGTTATAGTAATATATTGCATAAAACTTTTACACTACAAAATGTGCGGAATTGCTGGCATCGTTGCCCTTTCTGATCATGGCCGGCAACAGATTCCAAAAATACAACAATCCATTCGAACCCTTTACACCCGTGGACCGGATGATGAAGGCATATACATTTCAGATAAAGTTGGGTTAGCTATGCGCAGGCTGGCTATCATTGATACCAGCAAAGCAGCCAACCAGCCTATGTGGGATAGTACAGGCAGATACACAATCATTTTTAACGGAGAAATATTTAACTACAGGGAATTAAAGAGTAAATACTTTTCTACTGAAGAACAAAATCGATTTAAAACCAACTCAGATACTGAATTGCTTTTGGAGTTGTTTATAAAAAAAGGCACCGATTGTCTTCCTTTACTGGAAGGTTTTTTTGCCTGGGCAATTTATGATACGAAAGAAGAAGCTTTATTGATTGCCCGGGACCGGTTTGGAAAAAAGCCACTTCACTTTTATCATGATGAGAACAATTTTATTTTCGGATCTGAATTAAAAGCGTTGCTTGTATTTGATATTCCCAGGCAGTTAAACTATGAGGCCTTAAAATTATATCTTCAGCTTTCCTATATACCTCAGCCATTGAGCATACTTCAGCATATAAAGAAAATAAGCCCCGGCAGTTATCTGAAATTAAATAAAGGAAAAATAGAAGAAACGAAATGGTACACACTTCCCGTATGCAAGGATTATTCCCAGGCATTATCTTATGCCGATGCACAAAAAGAATTGATAAAGCTGATGGAAGATGCTGTGGTGAAACGACTCATCAGTGATGTGCCTCTTGGTGCATTTCTCAGTGGCGGAATTGATTCTTCAATTATCGTAGCATTAGCCAGCCGGCATAAAGATTCACTTAATACGTTTTCAATAGGATTTAAAGGCGAGGAATTTTTTGATGAAACCTATTATGCAGAACTCATCGCGAAAAAATTTAAAACCCGGCATGCTACTTTTTCTTTAGGAGTAGAAGATTTTCTTGCTCATATTTCTGATGTACTCAATTACCTGGATGAACCTTTTGCTGATACATCTGCTTTGCCACAGTATATTTTATGCATGGAAACAAGGAAGCATGCCACTGTTGCCATATCAGGTGATGGCGGCGACGAGGTTTTTGCAGGGTATAATAAACACCATGCAGAATGGCAGGCAAGAAGAACTTCTTTAAAAAGCAGTATCGCTAAAATGGGATATCCACTCTGGAAAGCTTTGCCAAAAAGCAGGAATACAAAACTTACCAATATATTCAGGCAATTGGAACGATTTGCTGAAGCCGCTAATCTTTCTCCAAAAGAGCGATACTGGCACTGGGCATCCACTTTTTCAAAGGAAGAAGTTAATAACCTGATGAGTGAAACCGCAAAAGAAAAAACAAATGATATTGTTATTGCTAAAATTAAAGATGAATATCTTAACGACATTTCTGAAAACGATTTTAACTCTGTATTAAAAACTGATCTCAATCTGGTATTAGCAGGGGATATGCTGGTTAAAGTAGATTTAATGAGTATGGCCAATAGTGTGGAAGTCCGTTCTCCATTTTTAGACCATCATCTGGTTGAATTCGCTTTTAGTTTGCCTTCTGATTATAAAATTGATGGACAAAGAAGAAAAAAAATTGTAAAAGATGCATTCAGGAATCTACTTCCGGGGGAAATATATCACCGGGGTAAAATGGGCTTTGAAATCCCTATGTTAAAATGGTTCAGAGAAGAAATGCATTCTTTCGTCTTTGATGATCTTTTGAACGAAAGGTTCATCAATGAACAGGGAATTTTCAATTATGATGTAATCAGCAAATTGAAAATACAATTGCATTCAAACAGACCCGGTAATATCGTTGAACAGCTTTGGGTTTTGATTGTATTTCAATACTGGTATAAAAAATATTTCGTGTAAAAACACAGCAATGCAAAAAGGGATCTTTACCATATCACTTGATTTTGAACTTTTCTGGGGAGTAAGGGATCACCGTACGATTGGGAATTATGGAGAAAATATCAAAAACGTACATCTGGTAGTTCCCAGATTACTTCAGTTGTTTGAGAAATATAGCATACACAGTTCATGGGCAACAATAGGATTCCTCTTTTTAAACAATAGAGAAGAATTACTTTCTAATTTACCAGCTTCATTTCCTGAATATGTAAAACCGGAATATGATCCATACAATTACATCCGGCAAAATGAGTTGGAACCAGTTTACCATTTTGCATTACCGCTAATAGAACAAATAAAAAATACACCCGGGCAGGAAATCTGCACTCATACCTTTTCACACTTCTATGCGTTAGAAAAAAATACTTCTGTTGATCAGTTTACAGCAGACATAAAAGCTGCTATAAAAGCAGCTATGAAAAATAATATTAAGATTTTAAGTATCGTTTTTCCGCGCAATCAATATTCTGATGTACATATAAAAGCCTGTCGTGATCTGGGAATACAAGTATATCGTGGAAATGAAGAGGCCGGCGCTTACAGGCCGGTATCAAGAGAAGATGAAAATGTTTTTCGCCGGGCCCTCCGATTGGCTGACACATATATAAATATAACAGGTCATCATTGTCATGAAATACCAAAACAGAATGAAATTATCAATGTACCGGCAAGTCGATTTCTGAGACCTCATAATAAGAAATTGAAATTTCTTGATAGCCTGAAATTCAATCGTATAAAAAATAGCATGAAATATGCAGCTGACAAAGGACTTATTTATCAGCTTTGGTGGCACCCACATAATTTCGGAAGCAATATGGAGCAAAACTTTATATTCCTGGAAGATATTTTAAAAGTGTATTACCATTTAAACCTGATGAACAAAATGGTATCTCAAAATCTTAATGAAATATTTTCTCAAACCCTCTTAAAACATGAGAAAAACTAAAATTGTAATGCTGGCAAGGGATTGTGATTCCACTACAATTGTTTATAATTATTTAAAACAATTTTATGAATTTGATACTATTGTTCTGGAAAAAACTATTTCAAAAAGCATACAGTTCGGAAGAAGAACTAAACTTCTTGGATTCTGGACGGCTACGGGGCAGGTAGCTTTTATGATAATAATTTTCCCTTTATTAAAATTATTCTCACAAAAAAGAAAAAATGAAATATTCAACCAGTTTCATCTTGATCTTTCACCATTGCCAGATGAATTAATCAAACGGGTTGACAAACTTAGTTCACCGGAAGCCCGTGAATTGCTAAAAAAAATGAATCCTGATCTTTTGCTGGTAAATGGAACTCGTATCATTTCTAAGAAAACGCTGGAATGCGTATCGGCTCCTTTTATGAATATTCACGTTGGCATTACTCCCTTATTCAGAGGAGTACATGGCGGTTATTGGGCAATGGCAACCGGCAGGAAAGAACTTTTTGGTATTACCCTTCATTATGTAGACCCCGGGGTTGATACAGGGGGTATAATTGAGCAGGTTTTTACCCAACCGGGAAAAAGAGATAATTTCTATACTTATCCTTATTTGGAATATGCAGTTTGTCTTCCTATACTTAAAAAAGTAATTGAAGCTTTTGTTTCAGGCCAAAAGCCAGCAATACATCAGCCGGTAACCAATGAATCGGCACTATGGTTTCATCCTACTATTTTTCAATGGTTGAGAAATATGAATAAAACATTGATCATTGTTTTCCTTTTTGCTTTTGCAGGATTATTTTCTGAGTTATTTTGTGGTACATTATGCCCCGGGTTTTAAGAATATTAAATCGTCTCGTTATTGGTGGTCCTTCAAAAAATGCTGTGTATTTAACCAAATACATGCAGCCGGATTTTGACACCCTGCTGGTTATTGGTGGCAAAGAAGAGCATGAACAGGATGCCGATTTTTTGGCAATACATCATGGAATTGAACCTGTATGTATTCCGGAAATGAAAAGACCTATCTCTTTTGCTGGTGACTGGACAGCTTATAAAAAGCTAAAAAAATTGATCAATGAGTTTAAACCTGATATTGTACATACTCATGCTGCAAAATCAGGTGCATTAGGAAGATTAGCTGCAAAACATTGTAATGTGCCGGTGATTGTTCACACATTTCATGGTCATGTTTTTCATTCTTATTTTAATTCTCTGAAAACAAATTTTTATATTAAAACGGAAAGATATCTTGCCCGGTTTAGTGATGCTATTGTTGCTATTAGTGATGTACAGAAAAAAGAATTGTCCGGAAGTTTTAAAATAGCGGCACCTGAAAAATTTCATATCATACCTCTTGGCCTTGATCTGGATACATTTATTGATGATCAGGAAAATAAGCGCAACAAATTCAGAGATGAATTTAAACTCGAAAAAAATACTATTGCTATTGGAATTATTGGCAGGCTGGTTCCGGTAAAAAATCATATTCTCTTTTTGAAATCACTTAAGAAAGTTCTGGAGAATACCGATCAGAAAATAAAAGCATTTATTATTGGTGATGGTGAAAGCAGGGCCGGACTTGAGCAAACAGCAACGGAACTTGGAATTCCGTTTTCAATACAAACGGATAAAATACACCCTTATCCTTTAATATTTACATCCTGGCGAAAAGATGTGGATGTCATTTGTGCAGGTCTGGATATTGTGGCGCTTACTTCATTGAATGAAGGGACACCAGTGAGTCTTATTGAAGCACAGGCGGCAGGTAAACCTGTTGTTTCTACTTGGGTAGGAGGTATTTCAGATGTAGTTTTAGAAAATAAATCAGGTTTACTATCGGGAGTAAATGATGCAGAGGCATTTGCAGATAATTTATTAATACTTATTTCCGATGCTATATTAAGAACTGCTTTCGGCAATTCAGGCCGTAGTTTTGTTCTTGCAAAATATGGATATCAACGCCTGGTGAAAGATATGAGCAGTTTATATTACCAGTTGCTTGAAAAAAAAGATCAAAAGAGATAATAAAATATTCGCATGTTCAGTTTTTGGCAAAAAAATAATAAAGAACATTTTGATTTCAGCCTATTGGGTTCAGACATGCATTCACATCTTATACCCGGGATTGATGATGGGTCACAAGATTTGGAGACATCGGCAGAGTTAATAAATGGGATGGCAGCTTCAGGTTATAAAAAGCTTATCACCACTCCGCACATTATGTGGGATATGTATAAAAATACAAGAGGGGATATCTTACAGCGATTTGATGTTCTAAAAGAAAAAATAAAGGAAAAGGGAATTGAAATTGAGTTGGGTGTTGGAGCCGAATATTATCTCGATGACTATGTAAAAGAATTATTAAAGAAAAAGGAGCCTCTGCTTACGATTAGCAATAATCTTGTTTTGGTAGAATTTTCATTGGCCAGTGAACCAATTGATCTGAGGGAGATTTTATTTGAAATGCAGATGCAGGGCTATTTACCGGTAATTGCTCATCCCGAAAGGTATGTTTATTATGAAAGAAACAAATCATTTTTTGAAGAACTGAAAAGCTCGGGTCTTTTATTCCAGTTGAATATTCTTTCCTTAGCAGGATTTTATGGGAAATCAGCACAGGAAATGGCGAATTACTTTATTAAAAATAATTTTTATGAACTGGCAGGAACTGACCTGCATAATCAACATCATTTGGAAGCTTTATTAAATCCTGCGTTGACTCTTTCCCTAACTAAACTGGTTGATTCCGGCAAGCTGATCAACCAGGATCTTTAATTTCTATTGCAAAAATATTTTATAGATTAATCTGGATGATGAAAGATGAAATGGTAATACTGGTAAATGAAAACGATGAACCCCTGGGAGTAATGGAAAAGATGGAAGCACACAGGAACGCAATTTTGCACCGGGCCTTCAGTGTTTTTATCTTTAATCAAAAGAGTGAAATGTTGTTGCAACAAAGAGTCATACATAAATATCATAGCGGAGGATTATGGACCAATGCCTGCTGCAGCCATCCCCGCCCGGGAGAAGAAACCATGCAGGCTGCATTAAGAAGACTAAAAGAAGAAATGGGGTTTGAAACGCCGATAAAAAAAATATTTGATTTTGTTTATAAAGCAGAATTGGGAAATGGACTCACTGAATTTGAATTTGATCATGTGTTTGCAGGTATATACCATGACGCCGTTAAACCAGACCCACATGAAGTAACTGATTTTTGTTACAGGAAGATTCAAGAGATTCATGAATCATTGCAGACCCAGCCATTGAGATATACCACATGGTTTCACCTTGCATTCCCCAAAGTAGCAGAGTGGTGGATCAATAATGATTCTGCGGGAAAATTAACTTTAACGGATCATTGATCCGGATCCATTTGCATAAATTCCCTCTTTACTGCTTTCAGCATACTGAACAATTGAGCTACCTGAATTAAAAGCAAAACTCCAAGAGCCAATATTACATACCAGGGTAATGTAATTGTTTTCACCCCTGCAATTTTTTGAAATGTTTCAATATGATAACCTGTAATTGCAGAGCCGAATGCCATGCCGGCTAATAAAAATGAAAGAAGTGAATAAACCACTTTCATAAACATAATCCGCATGGTGGAGTAACCCACTTTAAAATTTTCAAGAATGGCAGCGGGGATAATTAATACTAAAGCAATCCAACTCCAGTTTTTATTAAACCAACTATCATTAAGCGTTAAGTTCAGTATCAATACCATTGCTATGGAAAAAAGCCCCCAGGGGAATAATAAAAATGCCGGAGTTTTTGTAGTTGGAGTTCCCATGATGAATTGTTTTGATTGAACAGGAAGATATTAAATATACCTGAAATGCAGAAGCTGATCAATATAAAACAGTTTTGTAGCCTCGCCCAGAATCGAACTGGTATCCGGGGCTTCGGAAACCCTTATACTATCCCAGTCCGACTGGCGTCAGCAGGGCGGGCATTGTACTATGAGTTTAATTTAGTTTTTAAAAATCTTCTTCCTGCTGATGATTTAAAATATTTTTCTCTTTTAATTGCTTTTTCTCTGGCATTGAATTGCCAGGAATAGACTATTCTAAAAGGAATATATGGACGAATGGAGTCAGTCATTCCAGAATTGTGCTGAAGAAGTCTTTCATTCAGATTTTCACAATGACTTTTGTAATAAAAATCATGATTGATGCTTTTTAAAACATAAGCATAAAACATGACAATTTTTTTTGTAGCCTCGGCGGGAATCGAACCTGCATCTGGAGCTTCGGAGGCTCATATACTATCCATTGTACTACGAGGCCAGAAAAATGTAAAATTATTTTATCAATCCTCCCATATTACTTCCAAATACTTTTACAGCAATAGCCAGCAAAACTACACCAAAAAATTTTCGTACAGCTAATAAACCGGCTTTACCTAATACTCTTTCAATCATATTCAGTGACCGGAGAACAACATAAATAATAATTAGATTTATAAGTATTGCCAATACAATCATAAACTCGTTTTTATCTGCCCTTTCGAAAGTTGCTTTTAATGACATAATGGTGGTTAATGTTCCGCTGCCGGCTATTAACGGAAATGCAATAGGAACAACTGTACCCGAAGGGCCCCCTTTTTCTGGTTTAAAAAATTCTATACCCAATACCATTTCCAGCCCAAGAATAAAAATGACAATAGAACCGGCTACTGCAAATGAACGGATATCAACTCCCAGTATATTCAGAAAAGGTTTGCCTATAAAGAAAAACAAGATCATCAGTCCTCCTGAAATCAAAGTCACTTTCCAGGCATTAATACCACCGGTTTTTTCTTTAATAGAAATAAGCATGGGAACGGAACCCACTATGTCAATTACCGCAAACAAAGTAAATGTCAGCGTAAGAAATTCCTGGATATTAAATTGCATAACCGTTGATTTCTGCAAATGTATATCAGAAATTAAATCTTATACCTCCATTGCCATTAAAACCTATAGTATTAAAACCGCTCACTTCTGTATACCGTGTATTCAATACATTCCTGAAGTCCGCAAATAGCCGGAGTTTATTTTTTAGAAACCTGTATTCAGTATATAGATCCAAAAGAGAGTAACTTTTTAAGGTTGTTGTAATAGTCTGATAAGTCTGAGCATCAAAATAGGCATCGCTTCTTTTACCAAATGCTGCCACGCTGCTGCTGATAAAAAATCGATCACTTATGCGGCTGCTGATAGTTAACCCGAAACTATTTTTCGGTCTGCGCAGCAAATTAAAATAAGTAGTATCCTTTCCTGAAAAGTCTTTGGTAGTAATTTCACCGGTAACAAAAGTGTAAAAGGCTTTTACCGTTGTATTCTTTGCAATAATATAAGTTGCTTCCAGCTCCACACCATGATCTTTCTGTTTATCCTGGTTTATATACTGCGATTGATAAGTTGATTGATTAAAATAAAAGAATATCACATCTTTTACATCCCTCCCGAATACAACAGCCCGGCCGGTTAATTTTTTATCAACAGAAAAATACTGCAACCCACCTTCCATAGTAATGGCAGCTTCAGGATTCAGATTCTTATTTCCATATTCAGAAAACAACTGATACAGGGAAGGTGTTCTGTAACCGGAAGAAAAATTAGCAAATAATTTTACCTGCTTGTTAATTAAATAAGAGGGATTAATATTGAATACATCATGGCTGCCATACGAGGAATGAATATTTATACGATTACCCAATTCAATATTAAAACCCGAATGGCTGTTGATGTTTAAAGCAGCATATACACCAAGCTGGTTTTGTTTTAAACTATCACTGCTGTATTTGCTGGTGTAAGGGCCGTAGAAGCCAACAGAAAAATATTCCTGATCCGAATTGGAACTACGGAAATCTGCCCCCGCCGTCAGTTTTATTTTTTCATTCAATGTAAAATGAGCATAGGCATCAATAAAATGTTCATTGCCTTTATAACTGCCACGGCTGTATATATCAAACCCATTACGGCTTTTTAGGCTGTCATCAATATACTCCCGGTTTATATTATTGAAATTATATAATACGATCAGCTTAGTATTTCCAAAACTGAATTCATTCCGTACACCAGCCTGGAAACTTTTTTGATGATAGATATAATCCAGTTCATCTACAAATGCTCCCTGGTCAAGATCGCCATTGATCTTTGTATAACGTATATACGGCTGTATCCTGATATTCCTTGCTGCCTGGAAACCCAGACCTGCCATCACATTATATTGTGTATAGCCGTCCTTATCAGCATTAGCGCTGTTACTTACCGCTTCATTTATTCCATCGGTTGTATGCAAACTATAATTGGCATAATAGTCAATCTTGTCCCTTCTTCCACTTATTCCTGCAGTACCTCGAAAACTATTATAGCTTCCATAACTGAGAACTCCCGATCCATTGAAAGATTTATTTTCAGCTTTTTTAGTAATAATATTGATAACTCCCGCAATCGCATCGCTACCATATAATGTTGATTGACTTCCTTTCAGTATTTCAATCCTTCCAATGGAAGCAACAGCAATATTTCTTATATCAAAGTTTCCACCAATACCACTGGGATCATATACGGGCACCCCATCAATGGTAATCAGCGTATGATCAATTCTGGCGCCCCGCAGGTAAATGCTTTTATCTTTTCCCGGGTTACTATTGGTGCCACCAACATAAATGCCAGCCTCACCGGTTAATATCTGCGATAAATCCTTTCCTCCGCTGTGTTCCAGTTGTTCTTTTGTAATTACAGTAATTACTTTTCCTGTCAGTGAAGTTTTGTTGGGATACTTGTTGGCCGTCATGACCACTTCATCTAATGATTTTACAGTTGTGTCTTGTTGCGCTGAGAGCTGACTACTGATGAATGCAGCAGTCACAATCAAAAATTTCTTTTTCATTTAATTTTTTTTTGTGTGACTGCTTCCGGTAAAATAAAAAAGAAAGAAAATTATAAGATGCCTGCCATCTTTTAATCTTCAAGCCTTTCACCCGAAAGCTGAATATTGTTTGTTTGATGTGGCAGGTCTTCTGGCTTAATACACAGTTCAACAGCCTTCCCATTTTTTAAAAAAGTGGCATTGAAGTTTAAACTGTTTCCCAAACTCTCCGCCCGTGGCGGATTGGGGGTATCTCACAGCTACGGGGATAGCGTCAGATTCGGACTGACTTCCCTTTTAGTCGGATTGATTATTGATGAACAGAGATATAAAGATAAAAGGAGCGTCGCAAGGGAAGCTCAATAGACATTCATAAGCTAAGTTCATAATAAATCAATCAAAGAACCAAATCAGTGGCAAATGTAACTATGAAGGGGTTGATTGCCTGAATTTAATTGTCAACAAAGAAGTCACCTGAAACTAAAATGCAGTGAAAGACCTGCACTGAAATTAAAACCCGGAGCTGCATTGTAATAGCGGCCGCCAAATGCATTAATATCATTACCCAAACTATATTGTACATCAAAAATATTATCTGCAGAAAGAAAGAGTTCCATCATTACTTTCGGATGCAGGTTTTTTTTCCAGCCCATCCTGGCCCCAAGTAAGTTGAAAGAAGAAGCATAAACTGTATTCGCATCATTCAAAGGGATAGGATCGCTGTAGTAATAATTTACATTTAAATAAATACCTTGTTTGGTGGAAAGATCAATTCCTGCAGCTACCACATTTTTCGCTACGCTGGGAAGCTTTTTACCCGAATAGTCAGTAGTCAGCTGTTTAAAATTTTTATAAGAAAAATTATTCCAGGTATGGCTCAGCCATATTTTTAAATTGGGCATAGTTTCTTTTTGGCTGTTAATTGCCAGCCATGATAGAAATGATTCAATACCTTTTTGTTTAGTGGATCCGGCATTAACAAAATAGTCTGCTCCACTTTGATCTCTTCGTTGTACAATTGTATTTTCTAATCCAAAACGAAAAGCATTGATGTCAAAATAAACTCTTCCATTTCTAATAGTGCCTCTTATGCCTGCTTCCAGGTTAATTCCTTTTTCGGCATTCAGATCAGTACTGATAATTCCGCTGGATGGCAAAAGCTCTGCTGTAGTAGGGGGAGAAAAACCTTTAGCAATACTTCCATATATAGAAAATGATTTTGCGAGTTGTTTTAATACAGCCAGCCGGGGCGCCAGTACATTATTATATTTTCTGGTTTGTTCAATTACCGGAACTGTTGAAAGTCTTGTAATAGTTAAATGTTGGGAATTGATACTGGCTCCAACTGTAATGAACCAGTTTAATGGAAGTTCAAGAGTTGCTTGAGAAAAAATAAAGAAGACACGATTATTGATTTCGTCATCCGTTTGCAGGGTATCAGTATTCCCTTTTTTGTTTGCATAAATTCTTACTGATGAAATGCCCTGCTGAAATTCAATACCCGTAACTACGTTGATTTTGGATTTATCTCCGATCTTATTGGCATATTGAAAAAATGATCTTCCTCCTGTATGTGGTTCATTTGTTCTTCCATAATTCCGTGTAGTAGGATTCAATAAACGGGTGGCTGCTCCGTAAAATGTGCTGGTATTTTGCCAATGTTCATTAAATTTTTGTTTGAAACTGATGCCGGCCAAAAATAGTTTCTGATAAATAGCAGCTTTATTTTCTATTGCACCAGGTGTTTGCCCCACTCTTGGCCTGGCTGCTTTCGGATTACTTAAATATTCTGTTATTGTCAATGCTCCGGGTGTTTGATAAAAAAGATCACCCATTAAAAAATGTGTGCTGATAGTTCCTTTATCAGAAACTGCTGCATTCAAATCCCAGGTAAAAACTTTTCTTTCAAGTTTTGAATGGTCACGGTAACCATGCGATGAAAGTTGCAGGTAATTGAAAGTATTTTGAAAAGCATCTCTGCCCAACTGCAAATTTGTATTGAGGTTATTCAGTCCAAAATTTCCTGCACTGTAATTAAAAGAAAGTCCGGAATGCCAACTGCTACTATCATTTTTTATAAGCAAAACTCCACCAGTACCTGCGCCATACAAACTGCTGCCCGGTCCTTTAATAATTTCCATTGATTGAATATTATTAAATCCCAGTTGATTGAGATATGTATTTCCACCGGGGTCTGTATAGGGAATATCATTGTAATAAGTTTTTACATTTCTGACTCCAAAAGGGGAACGCAATGAACTGCCTCTGATATTGAGGCGATAACTGCCGGGGGAACGTTCTTCCATCCGCACACCGGGATTACTATTTACAGCCGGCAAAATACTTGCATTGCTGAATCGTGAAAGCTGCGTTTTTGTAATGATAATTACGGACGCAGGCACCTGGATCAACTTCCTGTTTTGTTCATAAGCACGGATTGAAATTTCCTGAAGTGTTTGGGAAGTATCAGTTTCCAGTTGGGCAAATAAGTTTACTGATATAGATAAAAGAAACAGGATTAATAATTGTCTCATAAAAAAAATTGGGGCAGTAAAGGTAAACTCAATATTCTTTATCTTCCCGTTATGAAGCAGAATAAACTCAATCTTTTTTCTTTTACTATGATCGTGGTAGGGCTTGTAATTGGCATGGGCATTTTCCGTGCTGCTGCTACCAGTGCTAAATACGCCATCAATCCCTCTGTTTATTTCAGTGCATGGATCATTGGTGGCATCGTGGCATTATGCGGGGCATTAACATATGCTGAAATAGGAAGCCGTTACCCGGTAACAGGCGGTTATTATAAAGTGTTTGCAAAAGCCTATCATCCAAGCATAGCTTTTGCCATTAATTGTTTAATACTGGTAAGCAATGCTGCAAGCTTAAGTGGTGTTGCTATTATTGGAAGCGGCTATATTTTAAAATTATTTCCCGGTGAATGGAATGATATTCACAAAGCAATTTTAAGCAGCATTGCCATTATTATTTTTTATATTATAAATCTTCGGGGATTAAAAATGAGCTCCATTGCACAGAATATTCTGATGCTTATTAAAATTGGGATGATACTGGTGCTGATTGTAGCTTTATTTTTTCCCATTCATTATGCAGATAATTCGGTTGCACTGCAGTTAACCGACTCCGGCGCTATGAACTGGATAAAGAGTTTAGGAATGAGCCTGGTGGCGGTTTCATTTACTTATGGTGGTTATCAGCAAACAATAAATTTTGGGAATGAAGTGGATAAACCGGCTAAAAATATTCCCCGGGGAATTTTTATTGGCATTGCCATCATCATCATTCTATACCTGCTTGTTAATCTTAGTTACTATAACATTGTTGGGTTTGACAGAATGAAAGGCGAAAGGGAAATTGCTTATGTAGTTATTGATAAAGTTTTTGGAGAAAAAGGGGCTATTGTTTTTTCTGCTTTCTTATTCCTTGGTGTGCTGGCTTACGTAAATGGATTGCTGATGAGTAATCCCCGTGTTATGTATGCTATGGGAGACGATGGAAGCCTTCCTGCAATATTTGCCAAAAAAAATGAGAAGACAGCAGTATTTTCTTTTTCCTTAACGGTATTTGCTGCTGCCTGTATTATTATTTTATTTTTTATGCAGCAATTTGAAAAGATACTGGCCTTTACTATTTTTCTTGATTGTTTTGGTATGGTATTAAGCAGCGCCACTATTTTCTGGTTTCGTAAAAAAACAAAACATCTGGATGGCACAGGAATTTATAAAATGAAATTGTTTCCGTTATTTCCACTCATCTTTATTGCTGCTTACACATTTGTAGGAATCAGTATTGCGATGGATTATAAAAATAATGATTATGCTGCATTAACAGGACTTGGAGTACTGGTTGTATTTGTAATTTTATATTTCCTTTTCAAAAAGAAAAAAGACGGTGAAAGTAAAAACGAACTATAATGGACATCTCTTATATTATTAATGAATTGGGCGAAGAGCGGGAAAATTATTTTAATGCTATTGCTCCGCCAATTATACAAACCAGCAATTTCTCTTTCAAAAAAGTAGAAGATCTTCGAAAAGCATTTGAGGATGAAATGGGCGGCTACCTTTACAGTCGCGGCCTTAACCCCACAGTTGAAATTTTACGAAAAAAATTAGCGGCATTGGATGGTGCGGAAGATTGTCTTGTTTTTAATAGCGGCGCTGCCGCCATCTTTGCCGGGGTATTTGCCAATGTAAAATCCGGGGATCATATTGTTTCCGTAAAAGCTCCTTATACATGGGCGCAACGAATGTTTGATGTAATTCTTCCCAGGTTCGGTGTTACTACCACTTATATTGACGGAACTGAAATTGATAATTGGGAATCCGCAACTCAAGCTAGCACTTCTTTATACTATCTTGAATCACCCAACAGTTGGGATTTTGCTTTACAACCTTTAGCCGAAGTATCTGCACTTGCAAAATCAAAAGGCATCATAACATTTATTGATAATAGTTTTTGTACACCCTTGTATCAAAATGTGATTGGAATGGGTATTGATCTGGCTATGCAGACAGCTACAAAATATATCAGCGGGCATAGCGATACATTGGGTGGAGTGCTAAGTGGCTCAAAGTCCATGATCAAAAAAATATTTGACAGCGAATATTTGAATATTGGCAGTGGTATTCAACCATTCAATGCATGGCTGCTTATTCGGGGGCTGAGAACTTTGCCAGCAAGGCTGGCCCGGATATCCAAAACAACCGGGGAGGTATTAGAATTTGTAAAACAACACCAGAAAATCGAATCGGTTATTTTTCCTTTTGATGATGCCTTTCCTCAAGTTTCGCTGGCCAGACAGCAAATGACCGGTGCATGTGGGTTAATGACAATAGTACTAAAGACCAGGGACATGAATGAGATTGTCCTGTTCTGCGAAAGCCTGCAACATATTATGATGGCCGTAAGTTGGGGAGGGCATGAAAGCCTTGTTATTCCAAAATGTGCTGGCTTGAAACCCAATGAATTTGACCCCAAAAACAAAGAACATCGCTATATAAGGCTTTATGTGGGACTTGAAGACTCTGGCTACCTTATAAATGACTTGGGGCAGGCCCTGGAAAAGATAAAGGAATAATCAGATTTCCGCTTGTCAAAATTCATCATTTGTACAATTCAATTCTGCTATTTTTGCGGCATGCTAAAAAGAAGTATTTATTTCCTGCTTATCATGTTTTATGCTGTTTCAACAAAGGCCCAGGACAAATGGGATCTGCGCAAATGCGTAGAATATGCCATAACTAATAATATTTCAGTTAAACAAACCGACCTGCAAACACGTTTTTCAGCGCTTACTTACCAGCAAAGTAAAATGGCGCAATACCCAACACTCAATTTCCAGGGAAGTACAGGTTTACGGCTCGGACGTTCAGAAAATCCTGCTACCGGTATTTTGCAGGATAATAATTTTTTAAATGCCGGACTTAGTCTACAGTCAGGTGCTACTTTGTTTAACTGGTTTGTAAAGAAAAACACAATTGAAACTAACCGGCTTACCAATGAAGCAGATAAGGCCCAGGTAAAAAAAGTACAGGATGATATAGCCCTTACTGTTGCTGTTGCTTACTTACAGATATTACTTACAAGGGAACAGGCAAATCTGGCAAGGGTGCAGGTAGGAACAACTTTAGAACAACTAAGCAATACAAGGAAAAAAGTAGATGCCGGTGTATTACCGGAATTAAATGCTGCTGAACTGGAAGCACAACTTAGCCGGGACAGTTCAAGTTTAATATCCGCAGAAGCAGGTGTTCAGCAATCTCTTTTACAAATGAAAGCAGTGTTGAATATTGATGCAGGATCTCTTTTTGATGTGGAGACACCACCGGTTGACAGAATCCCTATTGACAACCTTGCTGAACTTCAACCTGAAAATGTTTTTCAATTAGCACTGATAAATCTTCCTCAGCAAAAAGTGATAGATCTCAGATTACAGGCAGCAAAAAAATCGGTGGAGATTTCAAAGGGTCAAATGTACCCGCAAGTATCTGCTTTTGGCGGATTGAGCAGTAACTATGTAAGTATTAAAATACCTCAATATTCTGTTGGCGCTGCACAATCAACCGGGGCATTTGTTAATGTTGGTGCTAATACTTACAATGTACTTGCTCCTTCGTTTGTACAAACAGGAAAAAAAGTAACTCCTATCGGAAGGCAATTCAAAACAAACTTCAGTCAGAATGTGGGAATTGGTTTGGGCATTCCTATTTTCAATAGCGGCTTAGCCAGAACAAACCTGCAACGTTCCAAACTACAGCTTCAGCAATGGGAGCTTACTAAAGAACAGGACAATCAGAAATTGAAACAGGATATTTTCAAGGCATATAATGATGCCACTTCCTCTATTCAGAAATACCATTCTGATTTGAAGAGTGTGGAAACGGCAACAAAATCATTTGAGTTTACTCAAAAGAGATATGATCAGAATCTGTTGTCCACTTTTGATTTGCTGAATAGTCAGAATAATCTGTTAAGAGCAAAAATTCAGGCTTTGTATTCGCAATATGATTTTGTTTTTAAAATGAAGCTGCTTGAATTTTATAAAGGACAGGGAATTAAGCTGTGAATCCCAAACCCCTGAAGGGGCCTATGGGCATAATGATTTTTGAAATAATTTTTTATCATCTAAACTCCCCTTTAGGGGATGGGGGTTAATTATGAATAAGACTGTTAAATGGATATTGATTGGTTTGCTGGTTGTAATTGTGGGTTTGGTTGTTGTTAAAATGATAGCCGGAAATGATGATAGCGGAACAAAAGTGGCAACCGAAAAAGCGGCTAAAAAAACAATTATTGAAACCGTAAATGCCAGTGGCAAAGTTTATCCGGAAGTAGAAGTAAAAATAAGTCCTGATATTTCTGGTGAAGTGGTGGAACTGAATGTACAGGAAGGGGACAGTGTAAAAAGAGGCCAGGTGCTTGCCCGCATCTTTGCAGACATCTATGCATTACAGAGGGATGAAGCATCTTCAAGAGTGAATCAATCACAGTCAACGGTAGCCAATAGCCAGGCAGGATTAGAAGCGCTGAAAGCTAATCTTGATCTTGCAAAACAAAATTATGACCGTAATAAAAAATTGGCAGATGATAAAGTGATCTCCCGTGCTGAATTTGAGAATTATGAAACTACCTATAAATCAGCTCTGGCAAACTTCAATGCAGCTCAGCAAAACATCAAAGCCCTTCAAGCTGGTGTTCAAACTGCGCAAACTGGTTTGAGTTCAGCCAATAAAAATCTTGGAAGAACAACCTTAGTAGCGCCGATGAATGGAGTTATATCTTCTTTGACTATTAAAAAAGGAGAGAGAGTTGCCGGTAACAGTTTTAGCATTGGTACTGAAATGATGAGGGTTGCAGACATGAGTGTTTTGGAAGTAAGAGTGGACGTTGGCGAGAATGATGTAGTGAAAGTAAATATTGGCGATAGTGCCGATATAGAAGTGGATGCTTATAATAACAGAAAATTTAAAGGGGTAGTGACACAAATAGCCGCCAGCACCAAGGGCGGCACCCAGGCAGCATTAACCAGCGGTGATGTAACCCAGTATGAAGTAAAAATTCGTTTAGATCGAGAATCATATAAAGATTTAATTGATCCTACTAAACCTAAAAAATTTGTTTTCCGTCCTGGTATGAATGCAAGTGCGGATATAAAGACCAAAAGACATGAAAATGTACTGTCTGTTCCTATTAATGCAGTAACAACAAGAGTAATTGGCAGCGATAAAACGATTGCAGATAAAAAGAAAGAAGAAAAGAAAAAGCAGGCTGCCGCAGGAGAAAGCGAGGAAAATGCAATGGTGAACTCGAACGACCTGGAAGAAATTGTCTTTGTAGTACAGAAAGAAGGTACGGTGAAGAAAGTAGTGGTAAAAACAGATATTCAGGATATAAACAATATTGAAATAAGAAGCGGATTGAATGAAGGGGATGAAGTAGTGACCGGGCCATTTAATGCCATCAGTAAAACACTGAAAGACGGTGGGAAAGTAAAAGTTGTACCAAAAGAAAAATTGTTTGAGAAATAACGGATGGAAAAATAAATAGTTTATGAATTAGCGGCGATATTGAAGAGTCTTGTCAAAACAAGACTCTTTTTATTTTGCATGAATGATGAAAAGGAATTTCTTCTTTCTTAATTTTATTTCATAAAAACATTAAATTCTGATTCTATGTTTGGTGTTATAGGCAGCGGCAGTTGGGCAACAGCACTTGTAAAGATCCTAACAGATAATCATCGTCCGGTTAACTGGCTGGTAAGGAGCGGGGCAATGGCTGATCATATTACAAAGCAGAAAAATAATCCGGGTTATTTAAGTTCTGTTTTTTTTGATACCACATTACTAACACTCAGTACTGATATTACTGAAGTGGTATCCGCTTCAGATATTATTATTATTGCTGTTCCATCGGCTTATATTCTTGATACGTTGAAGCCTCTTACACCCAATGCTTTTAAGGATAAAAAGATAATTTCAGCAATTAAAGGGATTATGCCGCAGGATAATGTTCTACTAAATGATTACCTGCAAAAGGAATTTGATCTTGATCTGAAAAATTATTTTACAGTGATGGGGCCCTGCCATGCTGAAGAAGTTGCTGAAGAAAAGTTATCTTATCTCACTTTTTCGGGAGCAGATGAGGAGACCGCAGTTGAAATCGCCTTACATTTTAAAACAAAATATCTTAATACTATTGTGAATGATGATGTGTATGGAGTTCAGTTTGCCGCCATTCTTAAAAATATTTATGCGTTAGGTGCAGGTATTGCTCATGGTCTTAAATATGGAGATAATTTTTTAAGTGTATTGATAGCGAATAGTGCGGATGAAATGGCCGGATTTCTTCACAATGTGGGGATACACCATATCGAAGTGGGTATTCATGAAGGGGAAGATCCTGTGACCCATAAAAAGAGAGCCAATTATGCTGCATCTGTTTATTTGGGAGATTTACTGGTTACTTGTTATTCACTTTATAGCCGTAACCGCAATTTTGGAAATATGATTGGGAAGGGTCTTTCTGTAAGAGCAGCCCAAACGGAAATGAACATGGTAGCGGAAGGATATACTGCTTCAAAAAGTATTTATATGATTAACCAGAATGTAAAATCTGAAATGCCCATAGCGGAAACAGTTTATAAAATTCTTTGGGAGCAGCTTTCTCCAAAGCAGGGATTTAAGCAAATTGAGGAAATGCTGGTTTAAGAAAATAAATAGTGAATGGTCAATGGTCAGTCCGTGGTAGTTAATATTAAAAAAACAAATCCGCTGCGATTCCATCAGCAAATAATTTTCCTTTTTGAGTTAAAATTAATTTTTCTCTAACCCGAATTATTTTTCCGGAATCAATGAATTTCTTACTTGCAGCTTGCAGCTTAAAGCTTTCAGTCTTCGGGATTTTTTTAAGATCCAGTCCTTCCAAAGTTCTTAACGAAGTCATGATATATTCATTCAATTGTTGTAAAGGAGTTAGATTTTCTTTTTCAAATGGGATAATATTTTTTGTTAAAGAGTCAATATAAATATTGTTGTTTGAAACATTCCACTGCCTGCTGATACCATTGAATGAATGTGCAGAGGGTCCAAGGCCAAGATATTTTTCCCCTTGCCAGTAAGCTGAATTATGGCGGCTCCTGAATCCGGGTTTGGCAAAATTGGATATTTCGTAATGTTCATAACCCGCTTCCTTCAACCATGCCATTAACAGGAGAAATTGTTCTGATTGTTTTGAAGAATTTATATCTTCTTTTTTATTTTCCCTGATCATCTTATACAAAGGCGTTTTCGGTTCCACAGTTAAAGCATAACAGGAAAGGTGAGGGATATTTAAAGAAGTTACTATTTCTACGTTTTGTTTCCATTTTTCATCCAAAAGCAAAGGATGGCCGTAAATCAGATCAATAGTTATATTGTTAAAATGTTTTATAGCCAAATCCAGATTATCCTTTGCCTGTTGCGCATTATGTGCTCTGTTCATCCATTTTAAATCTTCTTCAAAAAAACTTTGTACACCAATACTCAGTCGATTTATACCGACTTCTTTCCAATCAACTAATTTTTCTTCAGTAATGTCATCGGGATTGGTTTCAAGAGTAATTTCGGCATCTTTTGATATACTGGATGTTTGTTTGATTTTTTCAATCTGCAATCGTAAATCTGAAATCTCTAACAGGGAAGGAGTACCTCCTCCAAAATAAATGGTTTCAACCATTTCACCTTCCAAATAATCCTTTTGTAGTTCTGTTTCTTTCAATAAAGCGGCAAGCAGTTCGTTTTTATATCGCAGCGATGTAGAGAAATGAAAATTACAATAGTGGCAGGCCTGCTTGCAAAATGGAATATGAATATAAATTCCGGCCAAAATGAAATCAGCTTTTAATTAAATACTTTTGAATATCCTTTGAATGACTGCAACGGCAAAAATACGAAGCCTTATTCCGATAGCCTTTTGGGTTTGTTTTTTCTTTTTACAGCCATGTATTACTCCAGCACAAACCAGCTATCGTCTTTATCCACGCTGTGTAGATAAAGATTTTAACTATTTACAAGATACAATTGGGGTACAAACAATTTTTACATCGAGAAATGCCTGCATAGAATATGTAAATAAGTTGCCGGCAAATCTTCAGTCAAAGGGATTCGTCACAGTATCTCTCGATAGTATTTTTTTTGATACTTCTTCAGCAAAAATAGTTTTGTTCCTCGGGCAGCGGTACAAATGGGCACGGCTGAATACTTCCCAGGTTAGCCAGGAAATTTTGTCATCAGCAAGATGGAATGAAAAACTTTTTACCGGCAAGTCAATGGATTTTCCCCAGGTCAGATCATTTCAGGAAGTGATGCTCCATTATCTTGAAAATAGAGGCTATCCATTTGGTAAAATATACCTGGATAGTCTCAGTCTTGAGGGAGAAATTGTTTCTGCTGTTTTGAAAATTGATAAAGGGCCATTTTATAAAATTGACAGTATAAGAGTATTCGGCAGTGCAAAGATTTCGAATAGTTTTTTACAGCACTACCTGGAAATCAAGGATGGAAGTATTTATAGTAAAGAAAAACTAATGCTCATTTCAAAAAAAATCCAGGAACTGCCTTATGTACAAGAAGAGCAAGCTTCTAATCTTAATCTTTTAGGCACAGGGTCAGTTTTAAATTTATACCTGAAACAACGGCGAAGCAGTCAGGTAAATGTATTAATTGGCTTATTGCCCAATAACGATCAGCTTGCTGCAAAAAAAATTCTTATTACCGGTGAAGCCAATATTAATCTCCGGAATGCATTTGGTAATGGCGAGTCGATTGGACTGAACTGGCAACAACTACAGGTAAAATCACCCAGGTTGAATATCTTTTACCAGCATCCTTACCTTTTTAATACTCCCGTGGGATTAGATTTTTCATTCGATATGCTAAGAAAGGACAGTAGTTTTCTGAATATTAATATGAACTTAGGCGCCAGGTATGTAGTTTCTGAATCAACTTCAGGGAAACTATTTATACAGAATTTTCAAACGATGATCAGCCAGGGTGGAATAAATACAGCACAGATAATTGCTACCCGCAGACTTCCTGTAACCGCTGACTTAAGTGCATTAGCCGTGGGAATAGAGTATGAAAAAAATAAAACCAATTATCGTTATAATCCCCGGAGCGGTTATGAATTCAGGATTACAGTATCTGCCGGCACCAAGAAAGTAAAGAAGAATAATGAGGTTCTTGAACTGAAGGACCTCAATGATCCCAATTTTAATTTTGACGCTTTATATGATACAGTAAAGCTGAAGTCTTATCAATTACGTGTTATCGGTTCAGTAGCAAAATATTTTTCTTTTGGTAAACAGGGAACTTTTAAAACTGCTTTGAATAGCGGCGTTTTTCAAAGCGATAATATTTTCCGTAATGAATTATTTCAGGTAGGAGGGTATAAATTACTTCGGGGTTTTGATGAAGAGAGTCAATACGTTTCCCAATATGCCATAGCAACACTGGAGTACCGCTATCTTATTGGATTAAACTCATACTTTTTTGCATTTACTGATGGGGGTTGGGGCAGGAACACAAGTCAGTTATCCAGGTACAGTCATACTTATCTTGGTTTTGGCCTGGGGTTGGCTTTAGAAACCAAAGCCGGAATTTTTAACCTGGCTTGGGCTGCAGGAAAAAGAGAAGACACTCCATTCGATCTTAAGCAATCAAAAATTCATATTGGGTTTGTAAATTATTTCTGATAATCTTCTTCTTTCTTTTTATTCGACAAACACTTCAATATTTTTGTAAAACATGAAGTCATTTGTTTACTTTTTTATTTTATTTATTTTAAATTCTTTTTTTCTAAAAGCACAAGTTGATTCCAACTCTGCAAGACCTAATAACTTTTTTAATGATTCATTACAGGTAAGGAAAGATTCTGGTTTAAAAAAGGACACAGTTAGAAAATTAGATAATTCCGATTTAAATACAGATTCCATTCTGAACAAATCCAAAGCAGAAACTTTGGTAACACAAAATGGAAAAAGCGGAATCAGTAAAATATTTTCAGGCAAAGAGTTTCTTTTTTATTATCTGGTTTTACTGTTTTTGATATTTGGTTTGCTTAGACGGGCATTTGCAAAATATTTTTCCGATTTGTTCAGGGTCTTTTTCCGTACTACATTAAAACAACGGCAGATAAGAGAACAATTACTCCAATCCCCGTTACCATCCATCTTTATGAATGTGTTTTTTGTACTTACGACAGGGTTGTATATAAATTTTTTACTTCAGTATTTTCATCTTTCTGTTATTGATAATTTCTGGCTTCAATATTTTTATTGTACTGTAGGGTTAGCAATAATTTATGTGATTAAATTTCTTGGATTAGAAATTTCTGGCTGGCTTTTTAATGTGCGTGAAGCTACAGACTCATATACGTTTATTGTTTTCATCATTAATAAGATGATGGGGATTTTTCTTCTTCCATTTTTGATTTTATTGGGGTTTAGCCAAGGTCCTATACACCAGGTTTCCCTTACTTTATCGTGGGTGGGGATTGGTCTTTTGTTAGGATACCGGTTTATTTTAATTTATTCAGTTGCCCGTAACGAAATAAAACTCAATCCTTTTCATTTCATTTTATATATTTTTGCTTTTGAATTAGTACCCCTTTTACTGATATACAAGCTGTTATTGATTATTTTTTAAAAGAACTTATTATCTTTGCGATCAACTTTAGCCGAAATAGTATGGTAAAAAACGGTAATGCAGCCACATCTGTTACACAGATGAAAAAGATATTGATTACACAACCAAAGCCGGAAAGCGATAAGTCACCTTACTTTGAGCTATCAAGAAGGTATAGTCTTGAGCTTGATTTTCATCCCTTTATTCGCCTTGAAGGTATTTCGGGCAAAGAATTTCGTAAGCAGAAAATCGAAATACAGAATTTTACCGGGGTGATATTTACCAGCAGAAATGCCATAGATCATTTTTTCCGCACTTGTGAGGAATTAAAAGTTAGCGTATCCCAAGACACAAAATATTTCTGTATAACGGAAGCCGTAGCTCTCTATCTCCAAAAATTCATATTATATAGAAAACGTAAAGTATTTTATGGGGATGATGGATCTAATAAGAGTCTTTTTGATGTAATTAATAAACACAAAAGCAACGAGAAGTTTCTTTATGTGTGCTCCGAAAATCAACAGGATAATGAAATTTGCAACTGGTTAAAAACAAATAACTGTGAATTTGTACTTGGGTTTATGTATCGTTCCCAAAGCTGTGATATAAAAGAAATTCTTATTAAAACAGAATATGATGCTATTTGCTTTTTTACTCCAAGCGGTGTGAAAAGTCTTTTTGATAATTTGCCCAAGTTCAAACAGAATGGAACAATAATAGGTGCTTTTGGAAGTAACACAATTAAGGCCGTTGAAGAAGCGGGTCTGAAACTTGAAATAAAAGCACCACAACCCCAAACGCCAAGTATGGTGGCGGCGCTTGAACAATACATTTTATCAACCAGAAAAAAATAATTTTTCAGAATTGAATGAAAGGCGCCTGAGAAGGGCGCCTTTTTTATTTATTGGCGATTTCATTTGTACGAACTTCGTTTAAGTCATTTTAACCAATGCAAAAATTCGCAAATAAACTTATTGATGAAACCAGTCCATACCTGCTTCAGCATGCTCATAATCCGGTTAATTGGTATCCCTGGGGTGAAGAAGCATTGAATCTTGCCAAAAAAGAAGATAAACCCATCCTTATCAGTATTGGTTATTCAGCCTGTCATTGGTGTCATGTAATGGAAAGAGAAAGTTTCGAAAATGAGGAAACTGCTAAAATTATGAATAATCATTTTATCAATATAAAGATTGACAGGGAAGAAAGGCCGGATCTTGATCATATTTACATGGATGCAGTTCAGGCAATTGCTGGTAGTGGAGGCTGGCCTTTAAATGTTTTTTTAACACCTGATATGAAACCTTTTTTTGGAGGCACATACTTTCCACCAAAGCGGGCTTTTAATCGTTCATCATGGCAAGAAGTGTTGTTGGGAGTCTATCAGGCTTTTCGGGAAAGAAGGTATGAAATTGAAGAGCAGGCAGAAAATCTTACCACACATCTTTTAGAGTCAAATTCATTTGGAATTAATATTCCAGATGCTGATGTATTATTTAGAAAAGAAAAAACAAATGAAGCATTTCAAAACATCATGAAGTCTGCAGATAAGGAATGGGGCGGATTTGGAAAGGCGCCAAAATTTCCCCAATCAATTGTAATACAGTTTTTGTTAAGATATCATCATGTTACTAAAAATACAGAAGCACTTGATCAGGCTTTACTCAGTATTGATAAGATGATTAATGGTGGAATTTATGATCAGGTGGGTGGTGGATTTGCCCGCTATTCAACCGATACTGAATGGCTGGTTCCCCATTTTGAAAAAATGCTATATGATAATGCATTGTTAATTTCATTAATCAGCGAAGCTTACCAACTCACAAAAAATGAACGATACAGGCAGGTTATTAAGGAAACGATTGAATTTATTAAAAGAGAATTGATGCATCAGAATAATGGGTTTTATTCTGCACTTGATGCAGACAGCGAGGGAGTGGAGGGAAAGTTTTATGTGTGGGACTATGAAGAAGTAAAAGAAATATTAAATAAAGAAGGTAAAATTTTTTGTAATTATTTTGATATTACAGACAAAGGAAACTGGGAAACAAAAAATATACTTTGGAGAAAAAAGAATAAAGAGAATTTTTGTAAAGAAAACAGTTTAGATGAAAATAAATTAAATCAAATAATTCAAAATGGTAAGGAGTTGCTTCTTAAAAAAAGGAGTGAAAGAATAAGACCCAAACTGGATGATAAAATATTGCTGGGGTGGAATGCACTTATGAACACTGCGCTCAGTAAAGCTTTTGCAGCAACAGGAGTGGATGAGTATAAGCAACTGGCAATTGATAACATGAAATTCCTTTTAAAAAATTTTTCAGAAGAAGACTCTTCAGTTTTTTTTCATACATGGAAAAATGGGACATTCAAATTCTCTGCTTTTTTAGACGATTATGCCTATTTGATACAATCTTTAATTCAGCTGCAGGAAATAACAGGAGATACTAAATATCTTAAAAGAGCAAAAGAGTTAACTAAGTATGTTATAGATAATTTTAAGGATGGGGAAACCAATTACTTTTTTTATACAAATAAAAACCAAATGGATATTATTGTTAGAAAAAAAGAAATTTATGATGGGGCACAACCTTCAGGTAATGCAATAATGGCAGAAAATCTATACAAGCTTTCTCTTTATTTTGATATTCCTGATTGGAAAGAAAGGGCAGCTAATCTGGTAAGTAGTTTAGGGAATGCAATAGTTCGGTATCCTGCATCGTTTGGAGCATGGAATTGCCTTTTCCTTGAAATGACAGTGGGAAGCTATGAAATTGCCATTGTAGGCGCTGGGTCAGCAAATATTTTAGAGGAATTTTTACAAAGATATATTCCACATAAAGTAGTAATGACAAGTATTGGTGGAAGCAGCGATTTTCCTCTTTTAGCCGATAAGAGATCAGGGGTGGGGGATAGTATCTATTTATGCAGAAATTATACTTGCCAAAAGCCGGTTTCTACGATCTTGCAACTATTAGCCCTTTTAGGAGCTAAATAATTAAAAATTAGTTGATAAAAAATACAATAACATACCATAAAAACCGTTAGAATTTTTACCTCGTAAAGGAGGCTTTGTTTTAATATAAATAAATATTATCCTTGTGATTCCGTTATTTTCTAAATCTTATATTTGCCCAACTCTCTTTAAGTGTATGAAAATGAAAAATTTTAATAGCTCATTAATCGTGTTGGCTACCATGTTTATTTTCGCCAGTTGCGGAATTCTGGGTAAGAAAAAAAATAAAGGTGCTGGTAGCCTTCCAAATGATGGGCAGGTATATGGTATAGCTACAGGAAGCAGGTATATTTTACCTAAGCCTCCGGGCATGGTTTATATACCACAGGGAACTTTCCATATGGGCCCAAGTGATGAAGATCCAGCCTATGCATTTAGCGCCAGAAACAGATCAACTTCTATCAGCGGTTTTTGGATGGATGCTACAGAAATCACCAATAACGAATACCGTCAATTTGTGTACTGGGTTCGTGACTCTGTTGCAGCTTCTGAATTAAAATATTTAAAACCTGGTAAAGACGGAAATGAATATGTGGATTGGGCAAAAATGAAAACATTAAAGTGGAATGATCCCAAAGTTTTAGAAGCGTTAGGTCAAACAAAACTTATACTTCCGCCAGACGACAGAATTTTTGGAAGAATGGAAATAGATCCCAAGCAATTAGTATATCTTTCAAAAACATTTGATCTTAAAGAGGCTGCTAAAAGAGAAAACGCTTCACAACCCCGTTCAAAATTCATCATAGAAAAGAAAACACAAATTTACCCTGATACGTTATGCTGGATAAGAGATTTTTCCTACTCCTATAATGAGCCAATGACTAAGCGTTATTTCAGCCATCCTTCTTATGGAAATTATCCTGTGGTAGGCGTTAATTGGCATCAGGCAACGGCGTTTTGTGAATGGAGTACACATTATCTTAATTCATTCCTGAATTCAAAAAACAGGCCCCAGGAATCTGACTTTCATCTGCCTACTGAAGCACAATGGGAATATGCGGCTCGTGGTGGTCGTTCCCAATCACTTTTCCCCTGGGGTAATTATTACCTTAGAAATAAGAAAGGATGTTTAATGGCCAATTTTAAGCCAGGTCGTGGTAATTATCCTGAAGATGGTGGTTTCTATACAGTTCGTGCCGATGCTTACTGGCCCAATGACTTTGGTTTATATAACATGGCAGGCAATGTAGCAGAATGGACATCAAGCATCTTTTACGAAGGATCTTTCTCTTTCCAACACGATATGAACCCGGATGTTCGCTGGAATGCTAAAGAATCTGATCCACCATTAATGAAAAGAAAAGTGATACGTGGAGGCAGCTGGAAAGATGTTGGTTATTATCTGCAAAACGGAACCAGAACTTATGAATATCAGGATTCAGCTAAATCTTATATTGGATTTCGAAGAGTTATTGATCTGCCTGCTGCACCAAAAAGTGGACGTAAAGGAGGGTAAATGTTAAATAACTATCATTTTATCCTGATGATTTCCAAAACTAACTTCAGGAATTTTAAAATCTTTTATAACCTATAAAACGAGACCATTATGTTATTTTTTAAAACAAACAGAGGCCAGGTAGTCCTCAATTTTATTTTCGCTTTTTTTGCTGCTGTCGTAATTCTCGGAGCATTATTTAAAATCCGTCACTGGCCTTTAGCCGATGAAATGATTACTTTAGGCCTCTTGTCTGAGGTTATTGTATTTCTTGTCATGGCATTTATGGTGCCGCCTCCGGAAGAACCCCATTGGCAACGTTATTTTCCGGATATTAATCAGCATCCTGACCTGGATCCAAATTTTAAACCCACTCCTCTTACGTTACCGGGTGCAAATGGAAATCCGGCTTTGACAAAATTTGAAGATATGCTATCAGCAGCTGATATTACGCCTGCCAATCTTGGCCGACTCGGAGAAAACTTTAAAAAATTAGGTACCACAGTGGATAAAATGAGTGATGTTAGCGATGCTGTTTCTGCTACTAATGATTATACAGCAAAAACCCGTGAAGTGGCTAGTGCAATGGGTCAAATGAGAGATGCCTATATGGATGCAGCCACCACAGTTCAACATTTTAATTCCGCAGCTGTGGGAACAAAACAGTTTCATGAACAAGTACAGGTGCTAACGAAAAATCTATCTTCTCTGAATACGATTTACGAGTTGGAACTTCAGGATACTAATAATCATATGAAGGCAATGAATAAATTTTATGGCAATCTGGTTCAGGCTTCCGATGTAATGTCTGGCAGCGTGGAGGATGCTAAAAAAGCCCATAATCAGATTGCAACATTAGCTAATAATCTGGGTAGATTGAACCAGATTTATGGTAATATGCTAAGCGCTATGCAAGGCAAAGCATAATTTATAACAACCTGATTTCGTTTTATAGTTTAAGAAATCCGTATCCGTGATTTTTTGTCACCATTAAATAACCCGTCCCGATATTTCGGGATATCAAAACCATAAACGATATGGCTTTACCTCGTGAGCCCCGGCAAAAGATGATCAATATGATGTACCTGGTGCTGACAGCAATGCTGGCACTAAATGTGTCATCTGAGATCCTTAATGCCTTTAAAACAGTAAACGACAGTCTGGAAAAAACCAATGCTGTTGTTACAGTTTCAACAGGAGATATTATGACATCACTCCAGGAAAAATTATCAGATGCGGGTACTGCAGAAAAGGCTAAAATATGGCACCCCCATGCCGTTACTGTACAGCAATTAGCAGGGAATTTATATAATTATATTCAAGGATTAAAAGATACAATTCTCCTAAAAGCAGGAGCAAACTATGCAAAAGGTGACTCAAGTTATAAAGATGATAACCTGGATATTCCCACAAGAATGATGGTGGATAAAGGAGAGGGTAAAAAACTGTATAATAGTTTAATGCAGTTCAAAAAAGATATTCTGAATATCGATCCTATAATTGCACAGCATTTTGGCAATTCTCTTCCGATTTCACTTGAAAAACCAAAAACTAAAAATAAAGGCAATAATACATGGGAAGCAGCTTACTTCAGAATGGTTCCTACTGTAGCAGCCTTAACAATTCTCAGCAAATTTCAAAATGATGTAAAAACAACTGAGAATAAAGTAATCACATTTTGCCATGAGCAGGTAGGTAAAGTAGAATTTAGATTCAATCAATATGAACCAATCATAGGTCAGAACTCAACCATTTTATTGGCTGGGCAGGATCTTGAGATTACAGCAGGCCTTGCCGCCTTTAATAGCGATCAAAAACCTGTTGTTACAATTGGTGGTGCTGTTGTTCCATTAGATGATAAAGGATTGGCTGTAAAGAAATTCCCGGTTAATTCCAGTGGAAAAATTCCTGTACATGTTGCATATAGAGACCAGGATGGCAAGCCCCAGGAAAAAATTGTTGAAGTTGAATTTACGGTTGGTCAATCCAGCGCTGCCGTACAGCTTGATAAAATGAATGTATTATTTATCGGAGTTGATAACCCGATAACCATTTCTGGAAGCGGCAATGTTGATCAGATTAGTGCATCAATAAAAGGTGGTGGTGGTGTTTTCAGTGGTTCAGGAGCTCATCGTACTGTCCGTGTATCTCAGGAAACTGATGATTGCACAATTACTATTACAACTCCAGATGGGAAAACAACCCCGGTTAGATTCCGTGTTCGTTCTATTCCTGATCCCACACCTCAGGTGGGAGCATCCGAAAGTGGAGATATATCTGCTGCAATGTTCAAATCTCAGGCAGGTGTAAGAGCCTATGTGAAGAACTTCTTTTATGAAACCCAATTTAATGTTACCAGTTTCCGTATAACAGGCGATGGATCCGGATTCGATGATGGCATTGAGGAAGCAAATAACACAGGTGGTGCATGGAATGAAGCAAAAAAAATCGTGAGTAAATGTCGCCCGGGTTCTTTTATTACTATTGAAGATATTTATGCAGTAGGCCCGGATGGAAGAAGAAGAAAGCTAACTCCCTTGATCTATAATTTGAAATAATAAATCGATGTATAAAAAGCTTTTTAAATATGTATTCCTTTATGCAGTCTTGGTTATGATCGTAAGTAGCACCAATGCTCAACGACGCCCAAGAACGAGGAATCAGAATCAAACTGTAAAGGACACTTTACCACAGCAACAAAATGTGCAGCAGAATACAAATCCTGTTGACATGCAGAAGTATAATCCTTATGGCAATATTCCAATTAAGTTAGCACCTGTGGTAGGTGGATTTAATGATACTATTCTTGCCTCATTAAGAAATGATGGCGCTGTAGAAAAAAGAGTATTTAAAGATCGTACTCCTTTACCGTATGAGTTTCTAAGGGCTGATGATGCCTTATATACTCAAAGGGTATGGAGAGAGATTGATATCCGTGAAAAAATAAACTTACCTTTCCGCTACCAGGCCAATGATGATAATGGCGACCAACGTTTTGTAAGTATATTGGTAAAAGCAGTAAGGGATGAATTAAAAAAAGGAAATGCAATAGCCTTTAGTGCAGATGACGACAGATTTACAACTTTTCTTGATTCAACAAAATTCGAAAGATCTCTCAGTGGTGGTGGTCAGTGCGATACTCTTCCTGTTTATAACCTTAATGATCCTACCAAGATCGATAGTTTTGTAGTTTCCTGTAATACACAGAATCCGGATGATATCGTGAAAATAAGAATTAAGGAAGAATGGGTATTTGATAGGGAGGCCAGCAGAATGTTTGTAAGAATAATAGGAATTGCTCCTTGTAAAACGCAGTTTGCCCAGGATAAAAAAACTGAGAGAGGAGTTACACCATTGTTCTGGATATATTATCCTGATTTACGGCCAACACTTGCCCGTTATGAAGTATATAATCCTAAAAACATGGGTATGAGCCGGATGACCTGGGAGGAGTTATTTGAAGCGAGAATGTTCAGCAGCTACATCATTAAATCAACACTTGATAACCCTCTTAATAAGTATATCAGAAGTTATGTAAATGACCCGATAATGCGGTTATTAGAAGGTGAAAATATTAAGGATAAGATTTTCAATTATGAACAAAACCTCTGGCAATATTAAAGCCTAATACTCGTAAATTTACTATAAAACAGCTCCTTTTAAGGAGCTGTTTTATTATTTACTCTTTTAATTTTTAAACAAATGGTTTTTTTTTAAATACCGGACTATGATAATAGGAAATTTCATTATTATTCGTATTTTTATTTCGGTTTTTCATAGGATATTGGATTTTAAAAACGGGGCTGGATTTTTATCCGGCCCCCATTTTTTTTAGATCAGTTGTGGTTCAAAAAAACTAATATTTAGACATTTCAGAATTATTTTTTTAATTGATAGAAAACAAGATTTGCTTTTGATTTTCCAATTATTTTTTCTAATTCGTTTAATGATTTTTGTTTAATATTTTTTACTGATTTAAATTCTTTAATCAGAATGTCAGAGGTTTCTGTTCCAATTCCTTTAATTCTCTCCAGTTCGTTAGTAAATGTTCCTTTACTTCTTTTCTTACGATGAAAACTTATTCCAAATCGGTGAACTTCATCACGGATATGCCTGATCAATTTCAGGCTTTTATTGTTCAAAGGAAGTTTAAGAGATTCACGATCGCCTGTAAAGAAGATTTCTTCTTCATTTTTAGCCAGCCCGATCAATGTTGTTTTGCCGGTTGCATTTAATGAATATAAAGCTTTTGACGCAGCACTTAACTGGCCTTTACCACCATCAATAATTACCAGCTGAGGCCATGGAAGTTTTTCTTCAATAACTCTTTTATATCGTCTGCTCACAGCTTCTTTCATCGTAGCAAAATCATTAATCCCTTCAACAGTTTTTACATTAAAATGCCTGTAATCTTTTTTACTGGGTTCTCCATTTTTGAAACAGACCATTGCTGAGACAGGAAAAGAACCCTGAAAGTTTGAGTTGTCAAAACATTCTATATTGATAGGAATATCAGGAAGTTTCAGATCAGCTTGAACTTGTTTGAGTAGGTCCATTTTATCATTTCCCTTTGGTTCAAGCATCAACCTTTGTTTATTCTTTATTTCTTCAATAAAGTACCGGGCATTTTTTTCGGAAAGGTCCAGCAATTTTTTCTTATCGCCCGCTTTTGGAATTGTAAGGATGATCCCTTCTTCGGGGTAATGAATCAAGAAAGGAACAATTATCTCTTTTGCATCGCTTTTAAAAGTATCTCTTAACTGTGCAACGGAAGTAGAAAGTATTTCTTCGGGACTTTCATCAAGAAAAGTTTCTATGCGGACCGTTTTTGTCTGAACTATTGTTCCGGTTTGAATCATCAGATAATTGATATATGCTTCATTACCATTTTTAATGATAAAGAAAACATCCAGGTTAGTCAATTTTTGGTTAGAAATAATTGATTTTGCCTGATAATTTTTTAAAAACTCAATTTTCTTTTTTACGAACTCTGCATTTTCAAATTCCATTTTATCTACCAGATCATGCATTTGTTTTTTAAAATGGCTGATCACCGGATTCAGGTTCCCTTTTAATAGATTTTTAATCTGTAAAAGTCCGGTTTCATAATCTTTGTAACTCTGATGTCCTTCACAGGGGCCTTTACAATTGCCTAAGTGATATTCAAGGCAAACTTTGAATTTCTTTTTTTCAATGTTTTTGTCTGTCAGGTTTAATGTACAATTCCGAAGAGGAATAGTTTGCTTTATGAAATTAAGAAGTTCTCTTACTTTTTGAACTGAAGTGTAGGGCCCGAGGTACTCTGATCCATCTTTGATCAACTTTCTGGTCAAAAAGACTCTTGGAAAAGGTTCATTTTTGATTACAATAAAAGGATAGCTCTTATCATCTTTCAGGTTTATGTTGTACTTCGGTTGAAAATTTTTTATTAATGAATTTTCCAGGAAAAAGGCATCCTGTTCAGAATTCACAATAGTAAATTCAATAAGGTGGATACTGCTTACAAGTTCATGGGTTTTATAACTAGATTGTTTTTTGTTAAAGTAAGAACTTACTCTTTTGTGTATGTTTTTTGCTTTGCCAACATATATAAGTTCATTATCCCTGTTAAAATATTTATAAATACCGGGGTGGCGGGGAATAGTTGAAACAATACGCTGAAATTCGGAATGAGTCATAGTCATCAATAACAATATGGCGGTTTATTTTATATAGTTATTGCCAAGTTATTTTTATCAAACGGATTTTTTCGGGATCATTTTCTTTTTGTATAATTTCCCCAACCTGAAAAAATTTATCTATTTGCCAAAAAAGATGCTGTTGTATGGTATCATCTTTTGAAGGGGAAAACCTGTCTATGTAAATACTTTGAACCTTACCACTTGACAGATCATTAAGATTGACAATAATGATTTCTTTCTGAATCTCTTGTTTTTCATCTTTCGCGGAATAGATTATGCTTAATGTATTCTGTGCCGCATCAATGATTCTTTCTTCACTATAATTTCTCAATAGATTTTTTTCTGAAATATCCGGGAGCTCCAGAAATGCCTTAGCATATTCTTTCACATCTTCTCTTTTTAGATATGAAGTATCAGTGATGCCATCCCTGGTTACATATTTCATAATCTGGTAATACGAAGTATCCAGGTGATGGATTTGTCCTCTTATAATTGAAGTAGCTGAAATAGCAGATTCTTCAGGTTTCATTTTTTTTTCTTTGCAGCCAAAAAAATCCACGAAAAAAATTAAAAACAGAATCTGATATTTTTTCATGTTATAAATTTAATGGAAATCATTTTTAAAAATAATTATCCCGGTAAATAAAATTACCGGGATAACATTAGAAAAGGAGGCAGTTAAGTTTGGTTACTTTTTCTTATTTATTGAGGCTCCTACTTTAAAGCCAACCGCAAAAAGGTTTTCTTTTACGGGGTAAACACTCACGAAACTTGATAAATGCTGATAACGGGCATGAGGTCCTATTTGCCATTTTATTTTTCCGGTTGAATAAGATACAAAAGCCTCAAAACCTGAACTGAAATTCCAACGGCGCATTAAATCCGGATACTTGGCGTAGTTTTTATAATCGCTTGAAATCATATAAGCCCGGTCGCCAATAACATAAGTAGGCTGGACAGTTGCACTGATTCCCCAATTAATTTTTCTTATTTTACCAAGAATAACTTCTGCTCCAATTGGCATAGCAACCTGGAAATAAAAGTTCTCTATCCATTTTGGATTGTAACCGTTAAAATTGCGAAAATTACTTAGCGAGGATAAAGAATCTGTTCTATACCTGCCATTAACTGCAACAGTAGCAATTTCAGTAGAATAAGAATAGGCTTTTATATCGTACCGGTTAATATTGAATTGCAACCCAGTTTTTAATGAAACGCCATTAAAAAGTTTATATCGTCCTTCAAGGCCAAATTCAAACCCTATAGCAGGTTTATGTTTCACCAAATTATTTACATCCACCTGAATATATCCAAAAGAACCGTTTAAATAGGATCTTTTATTTTCTGTTAATGTCCGGTAGCTGAAGGTAGGAGTGAGATAAAACTGTGCAGTGAGCTTTGCATGTTTTTTTGTTGTTTGAATCGCAGCATCTTTAGAAGAAATTGCCAGGATTTCATTATAAACCTGATTAGTAGAGTTTATTTTATCATCAATCTTTACAGAAGGAATTTGAATTTCCTGACCCGATTTAAATTCGACAGCAAGATTTTCTTCCTTATTAATTTCAGGAATGTCCAAAGTTGTTTTTGGAGTTAATGTATAATGATTATTTTTAGAATTTTCAGATATAGTTACTAATTCAGAAGCAAGATGAACTTGTTTACTATTTACTTCCTGAGAAGCGGATGGAATAGCTTTTGGTTGAATCTTGTTAAGATGATAATCATTCGGGGATGTTTTAATAAAAGCTGGGGCTACAGCAATATTCTTTCTAACATTTTCAGGCTCTGTTTTTGAAATAGTGGTTTCTTTATTTAAGAAATTTAATTTTTGTGAAAGCTCATTTTCCTTGGTAGTTAAATTAGTATTATTGACAATCTGTTCCTTTTCATGATTGTTGTTTGAAACATAAAGAGAAATAATGGTAGCGGTAATTAAAAGCATAGATAATGTTGTAATACCATACCATTTGCGGCGGCTATGTAAAGCTGAGTCAATACCTTTCCAGACCTTCTCCGAAGGGTACATCCGGTATTGATTGGCATTATCTCTTAAAAGCCTTTCAAAATCCTCATTATGAAATTGTCTATCCATAAACCAGTCAGTAATTTAGGGTACGTTTTTTATCTTTTGCCAGCCATAGCAATCAATTCAAAACGTTGCTTTGGCTTTTGTAAAATCTTTTTTCTGATCAGAATATCTTCCAGCATTGCCTTTGCTCTTGTATACTGGCTCCTGCTTGTGCTTTCTTCAATATCCAGCATTTGAGCTATTTCACGGTGATTATAGCCCTCCACTGCATAAAGATTAAGAACAGTTCTGTATCCCATTGGCAACATTCGAATGCATTCAACCACCTGCTTTGCCTGAATAATAGATGAAACACTTTCTTCTCTTACCTGTACTCCTGTTGCGTGAATTATCTCTACACTTTCATTGAACTTCTTATTTTTTTTCAGGATGTTAATGCAGGTATGAACTATGATTTTTCTAATCCAGCCTTCAAAAGCTCCTCTTTTTTCAAATGTGTGAATTTGTAAAAAGACCTTAATAAATCCTTCCTGCAACATATCCTCGGCATCTTCGCGGTTATGGGCGAAACGATAACAAACCGCCAGCATTTTAGGGCTGTATTTATTATACAATTCCCTTTGTGATGCAGTGTCATTCTGTAAACATCCCAACAATATGGCTTCCTCCGTCATAATCGCCGTTTGGTTGCCTGTAATTTAGACAATTTTTGAATTAAGTTGCTGCACGACACAGTAAAATTTAAAAACTAAAATGTCTCTTTTTCGGAAATCCGGAAATCCACCAGAGAAAAGAGGCTTTTTAGGTTTAAAAAGCTGTTCTGACTGCTATAATAAAATTTCTACCCGGAGCGGAAAAACCTGAAGCAAAATATCTATAGTTACGATCAAAAATATTTTCAATAGCAAACTGAATCTGTGTTTTTGGGGTAATGTTGTAATTACTTCTCCAGTTTAAAGTGAACCAGGAAGGCATTCCATCAGGAGTAGCATACTGACCATTATCCTCCCCATCCGGGTTATAATCTTTTATTTTTTTCCAGCCATTGTAAAAAGCAAATAGTTCTGCGTAAAATTTATCTTTTTTAAAATTAATTCCTGATTTACCATAAAAAGGAGGAATATGATCCAGCGGAACATTTTCGCCTGTGAACTTTTTGTAGCGGCCATAAGTATAAGTTAAAGCACTGTAAAAAGTGAATTGATCAGAAAAATCTATTGAAATGTTTGAACTGAAACCGGCAACATATGCATGATTACGATTTTGGTTTGCCAGCACCTGACTCATTACTCCATTGTATAAAATTGAATCATTACCGTTCAATTGAAAAGGTGCTTTTACCAATGCATTCTTGAAAAGTGTATAGAAACCCATCAATTCAAATTTTACTTTATCAGCAAAGGATTTATTCATTCCTAATTCTATATTATATGTCCTTTCCGGTTTTATATCCGGATTGGAAACAACGATTTGCTTTGCACTGGTACTGCTTTCAAAAATCTTGCTCAGATCATCAATATTGGGTGCCCTGAAACCAGAGGAAAGATTTATAGTGAGTCTTAAATCTTTTTCTGCCAGATATACTAATCCAAGATTACCCGTAACAGCAACATTATTCTGGTCAATAGAAGTATAAGGCAGATTAAAGAATGAGTTATCTGCAATTGTACTATGAAGAGAGACGAATTGAAAGCGGAGTCCGTCGTTTAGCAATAATTTATCATTTTTAATTTTATATATATGCTGTGCAAAGAGTCCGAAATAGTTCATATTATTTTTTCCATTCGGATAACGGGTGTCTAACGGCGAAACAGTTCCGGTAAGTTGATTAGTTCTGGTAGCAACAGATTTTAGATTATTAAACTGACCATCTGTGCCAAATGTCAATTCATTCTTATTCCATTTTTTTCTTGCATCAATATTAAAACCCCAGATTTTTAAATGTTCTTTTCTGCTGTCAAAGCGGTCATATCTTCTGTATTCTCTTGTCTGGCGGCTTTCTACTATATCCTGATAATTAATATTTGCAGAAATTTCATCAGCAAAACCTGCTTTTAATACACTCAGCTGGTATGAGGCCAAATTTCTTTTTTGTGGACCATAATACCATTCGGCATACCGGAGTGTTGTACCTGTACTTCCGCCAAAATTCTTTTTATCCTGCAGACGGTCATACCTGGGAACATTGTTTGAGTTGGACAACTGTAAATTAAGTTGATGAGATATTTTATCACTTTGTTTATAAACAAATTTCTGTGTAATGTCCCATTGTTTATAGCCTGAAAATTCCTGGATATTTTTATTGGTATTTACAATCACGTTATCAATGCCACTTTGTATACTTACTAATGAATCTCTTCTTCCAAAAGCCGGATATTTATCGGGATATTTACTTCCCATCTTCATATCGCCAAAATTGCTAAACGTATAAGATTGCAGCCATGCAAATTTTTTACCACCAATGCTCAGATCAAAATGTGTTGTTTTTTCATTGTTTGCTGAACTATATCGGCCAAACAAACTACCTGTTGTCAGAATTTTATTTGTTACAGAAAACTTTGGAGATTTAGTTCTGAAACTGACCACACCACCTAATGCATCGCTTCCATAAATGGTGGAGGAAGGGCCATAAAGTACTTCCACGCTTTCCAGCATGTTTTGATCAATAGTTATTATATTCTGTAAGTGACCGGAACGGTAAATGGCGTTGTTCATCCTGATACCATCCACCACCAATAAAACCCGGCTGGCTTCAAATCCACGCAGTACAGGACTGCTGCCACCTTGCTGACTCTTTTGCACAAAAATGTTTCCTGTACTTATTAATAAATCTCCTGAATTCTGAGTATTTACCTGAGCGATAAGCTTACTGTTTATTACATCAATCTTCTGGGCAAGATTTTTTTTCTTTTCAGCGAATTTGTTGGCATATACTATTACTTCCCCCAGGTTTTTTGTTGTGTCTTCCTGGGCCATTATTGAAAATGACATAAGCAGCAATACTGCGCTAATGATAATTCTATTCATGATAATTATTTGATTACAGTTAGTAAAATTGTTAAACTATATTTCTGTAATCAAACTTGCGGAGGTGGTGTCGGGATAGTTTTAAACTGAGAAATTATATTGGAAGAGTTACGGCAATATTCATATTCTTTAGAATCATTAATAGCAATATTTACATCATGATTCTCCGGGGATATTAACTGGAGTAATTGAAATATCTGAACTAACAGGCGATTGCCGGATTCATTATTTGGCTTCGTGCTGCTTTCTATTTGTTTGACGAGGACAGTTTCATCATCATCAAAAAGTCCTTTAAAAAAATAAAGTCCATTTTCAACCGAATAAGATTTTACATCAAACATTTTTCCATATACCAGAATTTCTTTTCC
>JAHEZE010000008.1:41015-53949 GCA_023251235.1 Sphingobacteriales bacterium
CCGAGTTTTCCCGGCTTTATATTTCCTTTCCACCCGATAGCCATCGGGTCTTTATCAACAATAAAAAAAGGAACCGGATTAAGTGTGTGAGCTGTATTGGGCGTTCCATCTTCATTAATCATATAATCAGAATTACCGTGATCCGCAGTCAGGAAAATCGTATAACCATTTTCAAGCCCCGCATTCACCACTTTCTCTACACATTTATCAACGGTTTCCACTGCTTTAATCGCCGCTTCCCAAATACCTGTATGACCCACCATATCTGCATTGGCATAATTCAGGCAAATGAAGTCTGCTGATTTATTTTTTATTTCAGGAAGTAGGGCTTCAGTTACTTCGTAGGCACTCATTTCCGGTTTAAGATCATAGGTTGCCACTTTAGATGATGGAATCATAATTCTTTTTTCCCCCTCAAAAGGTATTTCTCTGCCGCCACTGAAAAAGAAAGTTACATGCGGGTATTTTTCTGTTTCTGCAATTCTGATCTGTTTTAAACCCTGTTGCTGTAATATTTCACCCAAGGTATTAATCAGGTTATCGGTATCAAAAATAACATGAACGTTTTTATATGTTTTATCATACTCACTCATTGTCGTGTAATGCAGAGAAAGTTTTTTCATTCCTTGGTCGGGCATATCCATTTGAGTTAATACCTGCGTAATTTCTCTGCAACGGTCCGTACGGAAATTGGAGCAAATGGCAACATCCCCATCTTTTATTGTGGCCAATGGCACTTGATCTTCAGCCAGAATAACGGTTGGCTTAATAAATTCATCTGTAATGTTCTTTTTATAGGAATTCTCTATTGCCTGAATCGCATCGGTGGCTTTTTCACCCTTACCATTGACTAAGGCATCATAAACAAGCTTCACTCTTTCCCATCTTTTATCCCGATCCATAGCATAATATCGTCCGCTTACTGTAGCAATTTTGCCAACCGAATTATTAAGATGTGCCTGCAGATTTTTTATAAAACCTAATCCGCTTTTAGGGTCACAATCCCTGCCATCAGTAAAAGCATGAATAAAGACATTCGGCAAATTTTCATTTTTACAAACATCAATAATGGCTTTAAGATGATTGATGTGGGAATGCACACCTCCATCACTAACTAATCCCAGGAGGTGAAGGGGTTTGTTATTTAATTTAGCATACCGGATTGCGTTAAGCAGGATTTCATTTTTTGAAAACGAACCATCACGGACAGCTACATTTATTCTTTCCAGTTCCTGGTATACAATCCGGCCGGCTCCAAGATTCAGATGTCCAACTTCAGAATTTCCCATTTGGCCCTCCGGTAAACCAACAGCTTCTCCACAAGTGATCAAAGTTGTGTTAGGATACTTTTTATAAAGGGATGAAACGAATGGCGTATTGGCATGTTGAATGGCATCGGCAGAAGCCACTTTTCCCAGCCCCCAACCATCCATTATTATAAGAATTACTTTTTTTGACATTTTTCAGTTGATTAGCAATAACCAAATGTTCGTTTTCAATGTAAAAATGGCAACAAAATTACGCTTTTTGACGTTAAAGTACAGGAAACACTATGGTTTGTAGTAATTTAGATTTTAGTATTTAACCCGGCCAACTGTGGCATGTTTTTCGATTAATAACTATGAAAACAGAGAAAATGAAAACACCCTTGTTTTTAACACTTGGATTGATGATGATTCTTTCTTCCTTTACGACCCAAAGTAATATTGATGAAGTGATTTCTGCTATGAAAGATGGAAATGCCTCTGCCGTGGCAAAATATTTTGACAATTATGTTGATATTACCATGCCGGACAAAAGCAGTAATTACAGCAAAGGACAGGCAGAGTTGGTCATCAAAGATTTTTTTACAACTAATGGAATTAAAAACTTTGAGGTAAAACACAAAGGCAATAATGATAATGGGGAATATTGTATCGGAACACTGCAAACTAAAAACGGAAATTACCGTGCTACCATTTATATGCGGGTAAAAGGAAATAAACAGGTGATACAGGATATACGGATACAACAGTTATAAAATCACAGATAAACTTTTTAAAAGCTCTGCCGGATTGTGGCAGGGCTTTTTTAGTTTTGGGCCATGAACTTCAATGAACAATTGTATCACCTGTTGGATGAGGCACTGAAAGAAGATGTGGGAGATGGTGATCATTCCACCTTGAGCTGTATTCCTGTTGATGCAAAAGGGAAGGCAGTTTTAAAAATTAAACAGGAAGGAATATTAGCCGGAGTTGAGATTGCAGAAAAGATTTTCAGGTACAAAAATACTGGTTCAGTATTTAAGGCATTTAAAAAAGATGGCGATGGAATGAAACCGGGTGAGGTGGCTTTTGAAGTAGATGATTCTGTTCATACCATTCTGCAATGTGAAAGATTAGTGTTGAATTGCATGCAACGGATGAGTGGCATAGCAACTTTAACAAGGCAATACGCCGATAAATTATATGGTTATAAAACAAAATTGCTGGATACAAGAAAGACAACACCTAATTTCCGCTTGCTGGAAAAAGAAGCAGTGAGGATAGGAGGTGGAGTCAATCACCGCTTTGGGTTGTTTGATATGATCATGCTGAAAGACAACCATATTGATTATTGCGGAGGTATTGAAAAAGCAATTGAACAGGCATACGAATATGTGCAGTTAAAAAAGCCCGGACTAAAAATAGAAGTTGAAACGAGGAATATGGATGATGTGAAGAAAGTGATATCGGTAGGTAAAGGAAAAGTATTCAGGATCATGCTGGATAATTTTACAACAGATCAAATTACAGAAGCATTGAAATTAATAAATAATAATTTTGAAACGGAAGCCAGCGGAGGAATCAATCTGGATAATATAGAAGAGTACGCAAAGACCGGAGTGGATTATGTGAGTGTAGGAGCATTGATACACCAGGCAAGGAGTTTGGACCTTAGTTTGAAAGCTGTCGTATTGTGATTATTAAATTGATTAATGGTTAAATGGTTGTCCGGGTAACAATTAAACTATCAAACAATTTAACCATTTCACAATTTCATTTTAAAGATTAATTCTATGTCAAAGAAAAATAAACCCGACAGCCGCGGATTTGTGTATAGTACCGATCCCAATTTTAGATTCGAAGAATTACCTGAATCTTCCGAGACCCTGCCATATGATCAGCAAAAACTGAAAATAAGACTTGATACAAAACAAAGAGCAGGAAAAGCTGTTACCCTGATTGAAGGTTTTGTTGGTAAACAAGAAGACCTGGAAGAATTAGGGAAGAAATTAAAAACATTTTGCGGCACCGGTGGCTCAGCAAAAGATGGGGAGATAATTATACAGGGAGATCAACGGGAGAAGGTGATGCGGTGGTTGGGGAAGAATGGGTATCGCTTAACCGCAAAGACGCCAGGACGCTAAATTTTGCATGTCGAAAATAAAGGAATTCAATCTTTGCCCATTTTTCCGTCTTTGCATCCTGACGGTTAAGAATGCCTTCGATTTTCAGCAAGGACTTAAAATCAGCAAAGGAAAGTTAATACTTTCTCTCTTCAACAGAATCCAGAATATTGCAATAACTGATGTAGCGGTCAATATTTATTTTTTCTTCTTCCACTGCTTTTTTTATGGCACATCCGGGTTCATTAATGTGCAGGCAATTATTAAACTGGCAATCAGAAATCTTATCTCTCATTTCAGGAAAATAATGTGAGAGTTCTTGTTTTGAAATATCTACCAAACCAAATTCTCTCATGCCGGGAGTATCAATTATTTTTCCGCCATCCCGATAGCTCCCGATAGCCATCGGGACGGGAGGAAGATCATACATTTCAGCAAAGGTGGTAGTATGTATTCCCCTGCCACTCCAGCCGCTTACATCCTGGGTTTTCAGGGCCTGCTCGGGGAAAATGTAATTGATAAATGATGATTTACCCACGCCGCTATGTCCGCTCAACAAGGATGTTTTATTTTTCAATAATTCTTTTACTTCCTCAATCCCTGATCCTGTATTTACACTTATCAATAAAACCTTATAACCTATCGCTTCATACATCTTTTTCCATTCTTCATATTTCTGCTCTTCTTTCTTTTTGTATAGATCCGCTTTATTAAATACAATAACTGCCGGCACATGATACATTTCGCAAGCCACGAGAAAGCGGTCGATAAACCCCTGTGAGGTTTTAGGTTCTTTCAGCGTTGCAAATAAAACCGACTGATCAAGATTTGCGGCAATGATGTGATGCTGGTATTTGGCCCGTGGCGACTGGCGATTGATATAATTTTTCCGGTCACAAATTTTTGTAATGATGGCCGTATTCTCTGTTTCATCTTCCATCTCAATCTCTATTTCATCACCAACAGCAATAGGATTGGTGGAAGTAATATTATCAATTTTAAAAATCCCTTTCATGCGGGCATTGTACATTTTGCCTGCAGCATTTTTAACTGTGTACCAGCTTCCGGTTGATTTATAAACGAGTGCATGCATAGAACCAGGATTAAAAGAATTTTGAGGATTAAGTGGAAAGATAGAAATAAATTCAAAAGCCGATTCGCTTATAGAGAAATACCGGAGTTTACTTAGTAAAAACAGGGTTTTATAGCTCCGGAATTTTGGCTATCTTGTAAAGCTTAATTGCATACTATGAAACATCAACTTTTATCCTTAACCCTTTGTTTTTGCTTTGCGGCATTTCATTTTTCCTGTCAGAAAAATTCAACACAGATAACTCCTCCAACTAAAACACAATTACTGACAAGCATTACCTGGAAATTCAGCAGTGCAACGGTCAGCGGCACTGATGTATCAGGTTATTTACAAACCTGTCAGAAAGATAATATACTTACGTTTCAGTCTGTCGGCACGGGTTCACTTGATGAAGGTGCCGCTAAATGTAATTCCGGCGATCCACAGACCAATCCCTTTACCTGGAATTTTGCCAGTAATGAAACAGTTCTGCATATTTCCACGGTTTTATTCACCGGGGGTAACAGCGATTTTACAATTGTAAGTCTTACCAATACGAGCCTGGTGGTATCACAAAACATTACGGTATCGGGGACTACGCAAAATGCAGTCGTTACTTTTGTTCATTAAAATTTCAGGAAAGATATTTAGCAACAATCGGCATTCTTCTTCCCACGCCAAATGCTTTACAGCTGATGCGGATGATGGGGCAGAATTGATTGCGTTTGTATTCGTTGGTGTTTACCAATTTTAAAATTCTTGCCACCAATGCAGGATCAAAACCCTGGTCAATAATTTCTTTGGGCCCTTTTCTTAACTCAATGTATTCGTAAAGAACTTTATCAAGTATGGAATAATCAGGAAGGCTGTCACTGTCTTTCTGCCCGGGACGCAATTCGGCCGATGGAGCTTTTAATAAAATATTTTTTGGGATGATTATTTTATTCCTGTTGATATAATTTGCCAGTGCATATACCTGCATCTTATAAACATCTCCCAATACACTCAAGCCGCCGGCCATATCTCCATATAGTGTTCCATAACCGGTGGCTAACTCACTTTTATTAGAGGTATTCAATAATATGTAACCAAATTTATTAGCGATGGCCATTAATAAGTTTCCCCTGATCCTTGCCTGTATATTTTCTTCCGCAAGACCAAAGGGCAGATCCTTATAAACTGGTTTTAGTTCTTTCAGGAAACTTTCAAAAATATCTTTAATAGAAATTATATCATAAGCACAGTCAAGATTTTTACTTAATTGTTCTGCATCTGATATGGAATGAGAAGAAGAAAATTGGGATGGCATCAAAACTGCTTTTACATTTTCTTTTCCCAAGGCTTCTGTTGCCAGCACCTGGGTTACTGCGCTGTCAATACCCCCTGATGCTCCCAGTATTGCTTTTGTAAAACCCATTTTGAAAAAATAATCACGGATGCCAAGCACCAACGCATGCCATATTTCATCAATATTCTTTTCATTGGTTAAATAAGCAAGTGTGTCTTCTCCGGTTCCCACTTCTTTGGCCGAATAAAAATAGGCTCCTGCAGCCTCCCCTAAACCTGCCTGTCCGGTAGGCAGGTCCCCTCCGAGGGAGGGGACTTGAGAAGAATCCGATTTTTGTGAAAGTTTTTCCAGGTCAAATATTTCAAAGTCTTCTTCAAAATATTTCATCTCCTTTACTTTATTACCATTGATGTCGTAAACAAGACTGCCGCCATCAAAAACAATTTCTGTTTGTGACCCTACGGTATTACAATAAAGCATCGGTAATCTATATCTTACTGCATGGGCTTTGATAATACTGTTTCGTACAATATCCTGTGCATAGTTATAGGGTGAAGCAGAAAGATTGATCATTACATCCGGCTGGTAAGGCATTAATTTTTCCATGGGCGTGATACGGTACAAAAGATTGTCACCAAGATTCCAGATGTCTTCACAAATAGTTACAGCTAATTTTTTCCCTTTGAACTCAAGCACTTTCCAGTCAAACGCCGGCTCAAAATACCGGTATTCATCAAACACATCGTAATTCGGTAAAAGGGTTTTGTGAATCTCTCCTTTGATTTGTTTTTCATGAAGAAGAAAAACTGCATTGAATAAATCTTTACCCTCCGGTTGCGGGTTTCTGGCCGGGGAGCCGATCAGGACACCAATTGTATCTGCATGCTGTTTAATCTGATCAATGGCTTCATAGCATTTATTGATGAAATCATTGAACTCAAGAAAATCACCGGGACGGTAACCGCAAACACAGAGTTCTGAAAATACCACCAGGTCAGCTCCTTGCTTTTTTGCCCGATCGATACCTTCAATGATCTTTTGGGTGTTACTTTCAAAATTGCCGATATGATAATTCTGTTGCGCTAAGGCGATCTTCATACTGCAAATTTACACGAATGAAAAACGAATTAACACTAATTTTTAAACCAGTATTTTCGTGTACGCAACATTAATAATCCTATATCGTTTTGATAAACATGAATAAAATTATAGCGGTTCTACCAGCATTTATTTTACTTTCTGCATGTTCCAACTATGCAAAAGGGCCTGATGTTTCTGGAGTTAAGGTGGAAATTCCGATTGAACGATTTGACAGAGATTTTTTTTCAATGGATACGATTGCGTTGGAGAAATCATTACCCGTTCTTAAAATAAAATACAAAACTCTGCTCCCGGTTTTTCTTGATAATATATTGGGACTCGATTCATCTACACTGAAAGCAGGTGTCAGGCAATTTATCCATCTTAACCATTTCGTTTTTGATTCTGTAAACAAGCTGTTTGAAAACACGAATCAGTTAAAAAAAGAATTTGAACAGGCATTCAGGTATGTGAAATATTATTTTCCCGGCTATAAATTACCTAGGGTAATTACTATCATTGGGCCGATGGATGTTTTAGCTCAAACTGAAAACGGCGATCCCACTCCCAATTTTATTGGTCAGGATTTTTTGGGAATCAGTCTTCAGTTTTATCTTGGAAAAGACTTTTCACTTTATCATGATGACTACTTTATAAGAAACGTAGCTCCCGAATACCGCAGCCGCCGGTTTGATAAGAAATACCTGGTTGCCGATGCCATGAAGCTGATTACTGATGATATTTTTCCTGAAAAAATTAAAGGCAAAGGCCTTATTGAACAGATTATTGAAAAAGGAAAACAATGGTGGCTGCTTGATAAATTTTTATCCACCACTCCCGATTCTGTCAAAACAGGATTTACAAAAGATCAACTTGAATGGTGTGATAAAAACGAAGGAATGATATGGCAAACTATTCTTACTAATCACAAAGATATCTTTACCTCTGATCCTATGGCTATTCAAAACTATATTGGCGAAGCTCCCTTTACTCAAAACATGGGGGAGGGTTCACCGGGAAATATCGGGCAATGGGTAGGATGGCAGATAGTAAAAAAGTATGCTGAGAAAAATTCTACATCGGATATAAATGAAATAATGAAGATGGAGCCAAAGAAAATTTTAGAAGGAGCGAAGTATAAACCGAAGTAATTTTAATTATATTTCAACGGAACAATCATCTCAAAAGCCGGAATATTCACTTCAAATAATTCTTTGCTGTTAAGATTTTCCATCTGGTAGGTGCCGGACATTTTACCCATTTCAGTGCGCAGGTTGCAGCCGCTGACATACTGATACTTTTCGCCTGGAGCTATAACCGGTTGAACCCCTACTACACCTTCGCCTTCCACTTCACGGTAAGCGCCATTGCTATCGAAAATATACCAGTGACGGCGGTGAAGTTTTACCGGGAAAGAATTATGATTTTCGAGTGCTATCTGGTAAACAAACATATATTCTGATTGCAGCGGATTGCTGTAATCCTGCTGGTAGAATGTTTCTACACTTATTTCAACACCCTCCGAAATAAGGTTCACCATTGAGTTTAGTTTTGGTAAAAGTAATTAAAATACTCTTGTAGTCTTGACTTCGGGTTTATAAATTTAGAATTATCGTACTTATCCTAATTTTGCCGCCACAATACAAGAGGTTTAAATTAATAATTTGATTATGAAAATTGCAGTTGCCAAAGGAGATGGGATAGGGCCAGAAATAATGGAAGCCGTATTAAAAATTTTTAAGGCCAACAAGGTACCATTAGAATATGAATTTGTGGATATAGGCAAATGGGTATTTGATAAAGGATTTTCCAATGGAATGACCCCGGAAGCAAAACAGGTTATCGAAACAGTAGGTATTTTATTTAAAGGCCCGATGGAAACGCCTAAAGGTAAAGGAGTAAAAAGCATAAATGTTACTGCCCGCAAAACATGGAACACCTATGCTAACAATAGAGTCTTTCAAACTCTTCATGGAGTAGATACTGTATTCAGCAAAGCCGGTATTCTTATTGATATTACGGTAGTAAGAGAAAATATTGAAGACACCTACGGAGGAGTGGAGCATATGCAGACGCATGACGTAGCGTTGAGTCGCCGGTTTATTACCCGGCCGGGAAGCCTGCAGTTAATTCGTTATGCTTTTGAAATGGCAAAAAAGAAAAATGCAAAAAGAGTAACCTGCAGCCATAAAGCAAACATCATGAAAATTACTGATGGTCTTTTTCTTGATTGTTTTTATGAGGTGGCAAAAGAATATCCTGAATTAAAATCTGATGATGTAATCGTGGATGACCTCTGTATGAAATTAGTGACGAGACCCGACACTTTTGATGTGGTAGTACTTACCAATCTGCAGGGCGATATTGTTTCCGATTTATGTGCCGGTCTTGTAGGTGGTTTGGGTTTTGCCCCTTCAGCCAATATCGGCGATCATATCTGCATCTTTGAAGCTGTACATGGCACTGCTCCGGATATTGCGGGAAAAAATATTGCTAACCCCACGGCCCTTTTACTCAGCGGCATTGCCATGCTTCGCCATTTGGGTTTTATGGAAAATGCTGCCATTATTGAAAATGCTTTGCTTTATTCTTTAGAGAATGGAGTACATACCGGTGATTTTGGTAATAAAAACTATCCTTCAGTAAATACAACTCAATTTGCAGATTCGGTCATCAGCAATTTTGGAAAAATTCCTGCCCAAGGCGCTAAACCTATTCTTCCCAATATGCCGGCAACACCAACCAATTTTAAACTTGAAAAAAATCCCATGCTGGTTTCAAAAGAAATGGAGGAAGAAAAAATTGTTGGAGTGGATATGTTTATTGAAAGTGCTGAGCAGCCATTGATGATTGCAAAAAAATGTGAAAGACATGCGGGAGTAAAATTCAAACTTCTCAGCATCAGCAACCGTGGTACTCAGGTATGGCCTACCGGGTCAGTTTACACTAATTTGGTGAATCAATACAATGCCCGGTTTGAATCCTTAGATGGAGAACCATTAAATCAACAGGATATTATCGGCTTATATGTAAGCCTCAGCGGAAATTTTAAAATCTGCTCTTTAGAATTGTTGAATACATGGGGAGATATAAGAGCCTACAGCCTTGCGCAGGGACAATGATTTTTATGCAGTATGCTTTTTCATATCAAAGTTGATGAGCTTTCCTTCCAGCACATTGGCTAATTCCACTACGGCTTTGTTTTCATTCTTGCGGGCATCTTTTGTGCGGCTGGGATAAAGGGATACTCCTGTATAAATGTTGTAATGTAACGTAAGATTGTTGCCATGAAAATTAAAATCCCAGTCGATGCTGTCAAAGTCATCTTCTTTGCGGATAAAAGCAACATGTAAATCTTTGTTGAGGATATCGGCTACCTGGTAGAAACGTTTCAGGCCGCCGTCATCATCAATAATGGCTTCCGTACAGCCAAGGGCAATTCGTAGGGTCAGGCTCATAGTTTGAGGGTTTAGGTTTTTGATCAGGATATTTAGATAGAGTTTAAAGCAAAGTATTTTTCCTATGCCTTAAACTTTTTTGCTTTTTTCACAGCTTTATCTGTTGCAGCATCACCACTTAATAGTTTTTCTGCTCCAACATTTTTCCCATTTGTTTTACAACCGTACTTAGGGCCAAATAGATTATTCCACATACTGCAGGAAGATAGCAGTAGTACCATGCTTAAACAAATTGTCAATCTTCTCACGGCATTCACAAATGAGCTTTTTAATAAAACGAATTTACTCCGGAAAAATTGTATTTAACAGCGTAAAAATACTTTCGAAAAAGACCTAAAATTTAATTTCTATGAACTTTCTTCTCTGAACCAATCGGCATATTTAACATAGTTATCGGCAATTCTGTCAATTTCTCCATGGATCATTTCCTGCGGAATGTCTTTTATTTTTTTTGCAGGCACTCCTGCATATATACTACCACCTTCACACATAGTTCCTTCCAGCACCGCTGCTCCGGCAGCAATAATTGTATTACTGTTTACCACGGCGCCATCCATTATTATGGCACCCATCCCGATCAATACGTTATCATGCAGTGTGCATCCATGCACAATAGCATTGTGCCCGATCGAAACATTATTACCGATAGTTGTTCCGAATTTTAAATAAGTACAGTGTATGCAGGCGCCATCCTGGATATTCACTTTGTTTCCGATTTTAATAAAATTCACATCGCCCCTCACTACCGTATTAAACCACACACTGCAATCATCGCCCATCACTACATCGCCAACAATGGTAGCATTGGGTGCAATAAAACAATTATTTCCAAACTGCGGATATTTATTTTCTATCGGAAGTATTAAAGGCATGTGTAATTAAAAATTAATAATTAAGAATTGATAATTTCTTAAACAAAATGTTTTTCTATGTTCAGTTTTACTGTGCTTCCAGTGGCAATCAGTTTTGCAAATTAGAGAAAATCTTTGCGACGTTGCGTAATCTTTGCGTCCTTTGCGTGAAATAATTTTTCAATGACGGAACGGGAACTTTTCTTAAAGCACATTGCACAAACCTCCCCTTCACCATTAGCATTTGAAATTGCAAAAGCTGAAGGCTGCCTGTTGTATGATGTGAATGGAAAAGAATACATTGATCTTATCGGTGGAATCAGCGTTGCCAACATCGGCCATCGTCATCCCAAAGTAATTGAAGCAATAAAAAAGCAACTGGATGCCTACATGCATGTAATGGTGTATGGAGAATTTGTTGAATCACCGCAGGTGCAATATGCAAAGCTGCTGACTGAACATTTACCAACGCAATTGAACTCGGTTTATTTTACAAACTCCGGCGCCGAAGCAATTGAAGGCGCCATGAAGCTGGCAAAGAGGACAACAGGCCGAACACAGATCATTGCTTTTAAAAACTCTTATCATGGCTCCACGCAAGGTGCATTAAGTATAATAGGAGATGAATATTGGCGAAATGCTTTTCGTCCGTTACTCCCCGATGTTTTACATCTTGAGTACAACCCGATAGCCATCGGGTCATTTGACTCACTTGATGAAATTTCTGAAAGAACAGCTTGCGTGATTGCTGAAACAGTACAGGCCGAGGCAGGAATAATAGTTCCTTCAAAAGAATGGTTGCAGGCATTAAGAAAAAAGTGTTCGGATACCGGAACGCTTTTAATCCTTGATGAAATACAGGCCGGTTTCGGAAGAACAGGTAAGCTTTGGGGCTTTGAACATTTTGAAATTATCCCCGATGTTTTAATTCTCGGAAAAGCTTTGGGCGGCGGCATGCCGCTCGGAGCTTTTATTACAGATAAAAAAATGATGGATGCTTTTACAGAAAACCCTGTGCTCGGCCATATCACCACATTTGGCGGCCACCCGGTTTGTTGCGCCGCAGGGTTGGCAGCGATGAAAGTATTACTGGAAGAAAAAATTATTGAAGGAGTTAAAGCAAAAGAGGAATTATTTAAATCCCTGCTGGTTCATCCAGAAATAAAATCTGTCCGTTCTTTTGGTTTATGGATGTCGGTGGAGTTTGCTTCTTTTGAAAAGAATAAAAAGATAATTGATACCTGTATTGCTGGGGGAGTGATGACGGATTGGTTTTTATTTACTCCCAATTGTTTGCGAATCTCTCCTCCATTAACTATTACAAATGAATTAATAAACAGGGCTTGTAATAGAATATTACAATCTTTAAATGAGAGTTGAGTTGAATTTTTATTTTTTTTGTTAATGATATTTTTATAACTTAGGTATCAACTAACTAAAACAAGAGTGTATGAAAAAAGTAATTTCACTCTTTATATTCGTTACTGTTTTTTTACCAACTTACTCAGCAACTACATCTGAAGTAAAACCAGCTTTGAAAGCCAGTGAATTATATTTGACAGTTGGAAAAACAGGAAAATCAATTTCATTGACGGAGCTTTCACAAATCAGTTTTAAAGATTTTGAAAATGTTACAGGTAGAAAAATGAAATTTTTTGAACGTCTCAGTTTTACTCTTGCGCAAAAAAAATTAAGGAACATGATTAACCGTGATGGCACAATCAGCATCTCAAAAATGAGAAAATATGTGGAACATCATGGCGATCAAACCGGTGCTTGCATAGGCGGTTTTTTCCTTGGTTTATTCCTTGGTCCTTT
>JAHEZE010000056.1 GCA_023251235.1 Sphingobacteriales bacterium
CCAAAAGAAAAAACAAACAAAATAAGTTTTGGTATGGTTTCAATTCCGATCGAAGCGGTAAGTGATGGAAAATTCCATACTCTTTATATCGTAAGTAAACCTAAAGATCCAAAAGAAAGTGGCCAGGTAGGCATGCAATCAGTTCAGTTTAATTTGAAATAAGATAACCAGATTGAAAATAAAAAGTGCCGGGTAATAACGGCACTTTTTTTTATACAGTAGCTTTTCTCTTTTTTGAGAAAAAATAGTCAATAAGCAAAACGACTATCAGGATTACCAATCCGAAGAACTCTCTTGTTTCTTCAATCCATGGTTTTTCTGCTTTCATGGTAGCTGCAATATCTTCTCCGTGATGTTGTGTTGCCCAATCCCACACACCGTTTTTCCAGAAGAATAAACCAATAGCATAAAGAGAATAACAAATGATACCAAACAAATATGCTTTGGGATAAAACTTATTTCTGAAAGCCAGCCAGCACAAAACAGCACTATACATATATATAGGCATCCATACATATGGATCGGGATCATTGTACTGCAGTGCAGCAAAGAAAATAAACATGAGGCAAAAGAGGAGGTTGAAGATTTTCATTTTACAATCTTACAAAAAAGAGCTCATTGGCATCAAAATTTTAATTTCTTATTGTCCAAGCCATTCTTTAAACCCATTTACTCTCTCACGGCTTACTATGGTATCAACATTGACAGAAGAAAGTAGTTCAAGTTTTAATCTACCCCCGAACCAGACATGTACTTTACCTACAGCTTCAATATTTACAAGCAAGTGCCGGTTGATCCGGTAAAATTTGTTGGGTTGTAATTGTTCCTCTAGTTGCGAAAGATTACTTTCCAGCATGTATTTGTTTCCGCTGAAGTCAACAGCATAACATAATTTGCCATCGACATAACAAAATGCAGTGGCTTCTGTTTTTAGGTAGCTGAGTTGCTGACCCCGCTTTATCAATAACCGCTCCTTGTACTTTGCCGTATTCATCTCCCTCATAAGATTTATTATCTTATCAGAAAAACTGTTTTCCCCCTGCTTATACAGTTGGCGGTATTTTTCCACGGCCTGCTTTAATTCATTTTCGTCAATTGGTTTCAGTAAATAATCAATGCTGTTTACTTTAAATGCTTTTAATGTGTATTGATCAAAGGCTGTCGTGAAAATTACCGGTGTCTTTACTTCTGTTTGCTGAAAAATATCAAAGCTTAATCCATCAGCCAGTTGAATATCCATAAAGATCAGGTCAATGCCGGTAGCGGATCGAAGATATTTGACACTGGATTCAATACTATCGAATTTACCGACCACATCAATTTCATCATGAATGGCATGAAGCATTCTTGCAAGCCTTTTGGCAGCAGGAATTTCATCTTCTATAATTATGACCCGCATATTAATTTTCGATGAGAGGGATAGAAACTGTAAAACTTGTTCCGCTTTCTGTTACTTCTACATTACCATTGCCTAATAATTTGCAGCGGTTGCGGATATTTTCCAGCCCTATACCGGTGGATTCATTTACCTGGCTTTTCTTTTGCAGGTTATTACTTACTACCAGTTTTCCATTTTCTGCTGACACATTTACTTTCAGTGGTTTTTCTGATGAAACTATATTATGCTTAATGGCATTCTCCATCAGTATCTGCAGGGAAAGAGGAACAATTTTCTTATTCAGTTTTTCATCCGGAACGTCAATTGTAATATCAAGGTTATCGCCAAATCTTGTTTGCAATAAAAATGCATACGCCTTCAACACATCCAACTCATCTTTCAGTGGAATGCTTTTTTCATTCTCCACTTCTAAAATATGACGATACACTTTCGAAAGCTGCTGGACAAATTCCACAGCTTGTTTGGGGTCTTCGGGAATAATTGAGCTAAGCGTATTTAAATTATTAAAAAGAAAATGTGGATTCACCTGCGTTCTCAATGCATTCAACTGCGCATTCAGGCTTTCTCTTTTCAGCATTTCTTTTTCCTCAACTGATTTTTTTAATTCATTCATGAAATATATGCTCTCATAAATAGCCATGATCATGATAGTGCAGAATATCGCAGCAGAATTTGTATGAATAAGAGTATCTGCCGGAGTCAGCGTGTCATGGTCAATACGAAAAACCTTGTCCGCTACCTGGTCCAAGCCCATATTCGCCGTTACTGTAAATGCAAACATGATTAAAGACTGGAACCAAAGTCTTTTTCTTACATCATTGAACAAGGGGTACTTTTTACGGCTATATACCATTATGTAACGATTACCAAGCCAAATCACTGTAGTGATAAACAAGACTGTAAAATATTTTTCCCAGCTCAGATAAGGTGGCCGGCTAAACCGGCAGCCCATAAAAACAATCGGTATAATGAAACTTAAGAATGGTACGCCGATCAGTATCAGCGAGGTATCATTAAAACCAATCCTGTCATTAATGCGTTTCATCGGAGGTTAAAGGTACTAAAATCAAAATGTGATCAGGTAATTGATATTGGGAAAAAAACCAATCTGGTTAATCTCACCTACCGTTCCGTCTTGGAATTAAGCGTCCGGATAGAAATATTATCACGATTAGTCAGGTTCTGAAGGTTGATATACTATTTTTGTGTCTTTTTTTTCATTGCTGTATAAGAAAGTTTAAACCCCAACGTATATAAGTATCATTCTGCAAATTGTATGCTTCATTCTCTTTGAATACAACATATCCTGCAGTTGCAGAGGCTGCAAAATCAAGTGGAGTATAGCGATGCCACCGGCTATTGCAATTTTTATATCAATACCAAAAAACTAATTAAAGCGGTACAGGATTTATTTATTAGCATTATTATATATCTCTACCGCTTCCTTTAACTGTGATAAATCACCATTCACAGTTTTTGCTTTATCCAACGCAGCGGTATTACCGGCAAAAACAACAGCTATAACTTCATCATAATTTTTCTTTGCAATTAATCTTAATTCTTTACTCATGTTATCATAAATAAAATAATCACCGGGCTTCCCGGCTGTACCATTTGAAAACACCGGTTCGGTTCCATTGTACGAAGGTTTACCTGACGCATCGCTCATTTTTTGCAGAAAACATAGTTTCCCGTTGCAAATGGTTTTAAAGAAATCGCCTTTTATACAGATGTAGTTCTCATTTCCGATTGATACAGAAAGTATGTCTGCACCACTATAAGTTTTTTTCTTTTGGTTTTCGTTTATAAAACCTATTGCCGCCTCCGATTTCATTTTATCCTTCACATATCCTGAAACAGTACTGTTATGAGCCAAAACAATTGATCCTTTTGAATAGCCTTTAGGCGTTTCGTCTTGTGCCTGTACGTTTAATGCAATAAAAAAAAGTGTAATGGCGGTAATTGTTTGAAGAGTTCTCATAATTAAATAATTTAAAATGATTGTTGATGGTTTTCATCACAATGCTACTTTTCATTTTTTACCGGGGCAATCAAAAAAGAATGAATTGAGGAAAAAGAGGAATGAGTTGAGAAATATTGGTCACAAATAAAAAACCCTCTCCTGCCGATAGCTATCGTCATCTGAAGAGGGCAGCTTGTTTTCACGTCCCAGACCATCTCAAACTTTCAGGAGGTTTTTCTAATAATTTATTCTACAGGCACAGCTCCTTCTACCAACACAGTTACTTTATTATTCAGCACTTCCACAAATCCGCTTTGGATATCAAAATTTGCAACATGATTTTGTTTATCTTTTACAACTTTCAGTCTACCTGCTTTTAATGCACTTACAAGTGGAGCATGTTTTTCCAATACTTCAAAGCTGCCGCTGATACCGGGCATCTGTATGCCATACACTTCGCCGCTGTAGATTTTTTTTTCCGGTGTAAGTATTTCTAAGTTCATAGAGGCCCCTCCAAACCTCCCCTAAGGGGAGGCTTACCACACTCACAGCCCAAAGAGCAGGATGTGATTTTGATTTTATTAAAATGATGATGATTATAGAACAGAAAGTTGAATAGTGCGACGCAACAGAATCTCAATTAAGAAACCAATGCTGGTTACACAATCATTCAACTAACATTATAAAGAACTATCAAATAAATAATAACTATCCGACCTAAGTTTCCTCTTCAGGGGGACAGGGGGTTGTTTATCCCTGAGCCGCTGCCAATAACTTCTTCCCTTTTTCTATTGCATCATCAATAGTACCCACCAAGTTAAATGCTGCTTCGGGATATTCATCTACTTCTCCATCCATGATCATGTTAAAGCCGCGGATAGTTTCTTCTATCGGCACCAATACTCCTTTCAATCCCGTAAAAGCTTCTGCTACATGGAATGGTTGAGAAAGGAAACGCTGTACTCTTCTTGCACGGCTTACTACCAGTTTATCATCATCACTCAACTCATCCATACCAAGGATGGCGATAATATCCTGCAATTCTTTATAGCGTTGTAAGGTCAGCTTCACCCGGTTGGCACAATCATAATGAACATCTCCCACAATTTTTGGAGTCAGAATTCTTGATGTGGAATCCAACGGGTCAACAGCAGGATAGATCCCTAAGTCAGCAATTTTTCTTGACAAAACAGTTGTTGCATCAAGGTGGGCAAAGGTAGTTGCCGGCGCCGGATCCGTTAAGTCATCCGCAGGTACATATACCGCCTGCACAGAGGTGATGGATCCGTTTTTAGTAGAAGTAATTCTTTCCTGCATTAATCCCATTTCAGTTGCCAGTGTAGGTTGATATCCTACAGCTGATGGCATACGCCCCAGCAATGCTGATACTTCAGAACCAGCTTGCGTAAAACGGAAGATATTATCAACAAAAAACAAAATGTCTTTTCCTTTTCCGGTTCCATCTCCATCCCGGAAATATTCAGCAACCGTTAATCCACTCAGCGCCACTCTTGCACGGGCACCCGGTGGTTCATTCATCTGGCCAAACACAAATGTTGCTTTTGACTCTTTCAGATTTTCCATATTCACTTTACTCAGATCCCATCCACCTTTCTCCATGCTATGTTTAAAATCATCGCCATAATTCATAATGCCTGCTTCAATCATTTCACGCATCAGATCATTTCCTTCACGGGTTCTTTCTCCCACACCGGCAAACACAGAAAGACCGGCATAAGCTTTTGCAATATTATTAATCAGCTCCTGTATCAATACAGTTTTTCCTACACCGGCGCCACCAAACAATCCAATTTTACCACCTTTGGAATAGGGTTCAATCAGGTCAATAACTTTAATACCTGTAAAAAGAACTTCGGCAGAAGTGCTGAGGTTTTCAAAAGTGGGAGGTTTGCTGTGAATAGGACGGGCCTTCACTTTACTTACAGCAGGCAAACCATCAATTGCATCACCGGTTACATTAAAAAGGCGGCCATTAATCGCTTCACCAACGGGCATGGCAATGGCAATACCTGTATCTACCACTTCCAAACCACGAACCAGGCCCTCAGTTCCGTCCATGGCAATACAGCGAACACTGTCTTCGCCAAGGTGCTGCTCCACTTCAAGAACAAGTGTGTCACCATTAGGTCTTTTCAGTTCCAGAGCATTATAAATTTCGGGAAGCGGGCCATCGAACTGCACGTCTATCACCGCTCCAATAATTTGTTTGATCTTACCAACTTTAGCCATGATGAAATTTCTAGTTTTTTTTATGGTTTTTTACCAGCTTTAGATTATCTGTTGTCCGTCCCTTGCGTCGCACTCTTGTACATCAGTAACTCTATTCAACTATCAGCCTTGTGTGTTGGCATTTCCCCCATTGGGGGATTTAGTGGGCGGGGCCGGCCTTTCTTTTTCAGGCCGCAAAGGTAAGGGGGCAGGGGGAAAACGGGAAATGAAAAATAGAAAATATGAAATATGTGGAAAAGGAAAATAATGAGCAAAAAAAAAGATCCGGGGAAATTAATTCACTTATTGAAAAACAATCATCTTAAAAGAGTTTCAGGAGCTGCCGGAAGTTCTTCTTCCCTAAATTTGTCCATGCAACTTACAGAAGTATTCAGCCTGAAGCATGCCAGAGATTTTATTCAGGCAAATGTTGAGATCAATAAAAACATTCCCAATTATATCCGTCCGATGGATAAAGACATTAACGATGTGTTTGACAAGCAAAAAAATAAAGCTTATCGTTTTGGGGAAACAAAAAGATGGATTTTAAAAGATGAATCAGGGAATCTGATAGGACGAATAGCAGCATTCGTCAACAAAAAATATAAAAACAAGGGAGACGAATTTCCTGCAGGAGGTATTGGGTTCTTTGATTGCATCAATGATCAGCAAGCTGCTGATATGTTGTTTGATGTTGCCCGGCATTGGCTGGCAAAAAAAGGAATGGAAGCCATGGACGGCCCCATCAATTTTGGCGAACGTGACCGATGGTGGGGTTTGCTGGTGGAAGGTTTTCAACCGCCGGTTTATTGCCTTAATTATAATGCGCCTTACTATCAGGAGCTTTTTGAAAACTATGGTTTTAAAAAATTTTATAACCAGATATGCTTTGGCATTGATCCACAAAAAGAAATTTCCAAAAAAACTCTTGACCGGCATGCCCATTTGGCTGCCAACCCGGATATTTCCGCCAGGTATATTAACAAAGATCAACTTGAAAAATATGCTGCGGATTTTACAACCGTTTATAACAAAGCCTGGGCAGGACATGGCGGATTAAAAGAATTAAGAAAAGAACAAGTTCTTGCCATGTTCAAAAAAATGAAACCTATCATGGATGAAAAAATTATTTGGTTTGTTTATCATAAAGAAACCCCGATTGCCATTTTTACCAATCTTCCGGATCTGAACCAGTGGTTTAAATATTTAGATGGCAAATTTGATCTTTGGCATAAATTAAAATTTCTCTGGATCAAAAGAACGAAACCTAATAAAAAATTCACTGGTCTTGTTTTTGGTATTATACCGGAGTTCCAGGGAATGGGTGTAGATTCTTATATAATCAATGAAGCAAAGTTGGTCATTCAGCCTTTGAATCAATATACAGAATATGAAATGCAGTGGATCGGAGAGTTCAACCCTAAAATGATTAATGTTGCAGAAAGTTTTGGCGACACTTTTCGTAGCAGAAAACTAACTACTTACCGATATATTTTTGACCGGACAAAGGAGTTTAAACCACACCCGATATTAAATTAGCCCCCAACCCCAAAAGGGGCTTTAGAAAATTATCAACAGTTGAAAGCTTTATTTGAATAAGAAATTTTTCCTTTCTTATCTTGCAATCTCTCACAAAGGGTTTTAATAACACCTCTTTAGGGGATGGGGATATGGACAAATTCATCGTTTCAGCAAGAAAATACAGGCCACAACTTTTTGACACTGTTGTAGGGCAATCCCATATCACTACCACCTTAAAAAATGCAATCGTTCATAATCAGTTGGCCCATGCTTTTTTATTTTGTGGCCCAAGGGGTGTGGGTAAAACCACCTGTGCAAGAATTCTTGCCAAAACCATTAACTGTGAAAGTCGTACAAAAGAAGGCGAAGCATGCAATGTATGTAACTCCTGTACTTCTTTTAATGAAGGAATTTCCATGAACATTCATGAGCTGGATGCCGCCAGCAATAATTCAGTTGATGATATCAGAACGTTGGTGGAACAGGTTCGTTTTGCGCCACAGGCGGGCAAATACAAGGTGTATATCATTGATGAAGTGCATATGCTAAGTTCATCTGCTTTCAATGCTTTTTTAAAAACACTGGAAGAGCCACCTCCTTATGCAATCTTTATTCTTGCCACAACAGAAAAACATAAAATTCTTCCTACGATTTTAAGTCGTTGCCAGATTTTTGATTTCAAACGAATTACTATTAATGATACAGTCCGGCATTTACAGGAAATATGCATCAAAGAAGAAATAACAGCCGAAAAAACAGGGTTGCAGGTAATTGCTCAAAAAAGCGAAGGCTGTCTGAGAGACGCTTTAAGTATCCTGGATAAAATTGTAAGCTTTACCAACGGGCATCTTACTTATTCAAATACACTGGAACATTTAAACATCCTGGATGCTGAATACTATTTCAAATTGCTGGATTGCATGCTGGTGCAGGATCTCAGCGGTGCCTTATTATTATATGATGATATAAACAGGAAAGGCTTTGAAGGGGACCTTGTATTAAATGGATTTTCAGAATTTATCCGCAACATACTGGTGTGTAAAGATGAAAAAGTAATTGGTTTACTTGAAGTAGTGGAAAGCTTTAAAGAGAAATACACAGAAGCTTCAAAAAAAGCTTCTCCTGTTTTGCTTATTGGTGCACTGAATATTTTAAATGAATCAGAAATAAATTATAAAGCAGCCCGGAATAAACGGTTACATACCGAATTGGCTTTAATTAAACTTTGTTATTTGCCACAGGCTATAGAACTCACCGCTGATCCCGATAGCTATCGGGATGGAATTGGTAAAAAAAAAATAATTGAGTCAGCCATTGCAATGGCATTCCGGAATATTTCTCCAATAGAAGTTAAAATTACTCCTTTGGAAAAAAATTCTTCTTCAAAAGCAAAGTTGACGATAGAAACCTCTGTTTTACAGGAAGAATTATCAGCCTATCAACAACCTAAACAATCACCCATTGCAAACCTTAAACAACAAACTGCCGCTACAAAACTTTCTGCTTTAGAAAAAATACGTAAACAGGTAAAAGGCAATGTTAATAATGGAAATGATACGGCTCCAACCAATCTGCCGATTGAAGCGGAAAATCTTCAGTTGATGTGGGATGAATTTATTTCAATACTAAAGTCAGAAAAAAATTCTGCGGCTCCCAATTTTGAAATGGCCGAACTGAGTATTCAGGATGCCAATAGTTTCATTGCTTTTGTTTCAAATAACATTCAATTAAAATTTATTGAACAAAACGGGCAAAGGGCTTCACAGTTTCTGCGTGAAAAAATGCATAACAATCTTCTTGAATTCTATATTGTAATGGAAGAAAATAAGGAAATAAAAATTCCGGCCGATACCCCCCTTACTTCCCGTGAACAATTTCAGAAGATGACAGAACAATACCCGCTGATAAAAGAACTAAAAGAAAGGTTGAGGCTGGAGTTGGATTATTAATACCAACCCAATTCTAAAAGAATCAGAGAATACCCAAAATAATTTTTGTCAACAATAATCGCTTTTCCAATTTACCATTGACCTCCCGATAGCTATCGGGACACTATTCACCAAATTGCCTTAATTTCGGCGCACAAATTTACAATTTGATATGGCTGAAGTGATTTTAATGCCCCGCCTGAGCGACACTATGACCGAAGGAGTAATTGCTGAATGGCATAAAAAAGTAGGTGATAAAGTAAAGAAAGGCGATCTGCTGGCCGAAGTAGAAACTGATAAAGCTACTATGGAACTGGAAAGTTATAAAGATGGCACTTTATTGCATATTGGAATTGAAAAAGGTGGTAAGCTGCAGGTAAATGATTTGTTGGCAATCATCGGTTCTCCTGGTGAAGATATTTCATCTTTAATAAGTGGAGGTAATCAACAGCCCAAAGTTCATAGTCAACAGTCAAAGATCATCAGTAATCAACCTGTAACCAGTATACCGCAACCTGCTTTCGCTGAAACTCCGGCAGGCAAACCAACAACAATTATATCGGAAGAAAATGCTCGTGTGAAGGCATCTCCTCTGGCAAAAAAATTAGCAAAAGAAAAAGGGATTGATTTGCATTCTTTACATGGCAGTGGTGATAGTGGAAGGATTGTGAAAGCAGATGTTGATGAATATTCTCCTGCTATAAAAAGTGAGACAACCGGAGGTGGCGGGGGCGGATTGCCCAGAGGGATATTATCAACAACAAATATTACAACGGAAGAGGGGCATTCGGATGTTCCCAACAGCCAGATGCGAAAAACAATTGCAAGGCGCCTGGCTGAAAGTCTGTTTTCGGCGCCTCATTTTTATCTCACCATGGAGATTAATATGGATAATGCAATATCGGCCCGAACGCAGATGAATGAATTTGGACCCGTGAAGATATCTTTCCAGGATATGCTGATCAAGGCTTGTGCTTTATCATTAAGACAACATCCGGCAGTAAATTCATCCTGGATGAATGATTTCATCCGTACATATCATCACATACATATTGGCAGCGCTATAGCCCTGCCCGAAGGGTTGATTGTGCCGGTAATAAAATTTGCCGATCAGAAATCATTAGCTCAGATAGCAACAGAAGCAAAAGAATTGTATGGTAAAGCAAGAGAAAAAAAACTGCAACCTCACGAATTCAGCGGTAATACATTTACTATTTCCAACCTGGGCATGATGGATATAGATGAGTTCACTGCTATTATTAACCCGCCGGACAGCTGCATATTAGCCGTAGGTAAAATAAAAGAAATAGTAGTGAAAAAAAGCGAAGGATTCGGCGTAACCAATGTTATGAAAGTAACCATGAGTTGCGATCACAGAAGTGTTGATGGCGCTGTTGGAGCTGCTTTCCTGCAAACACTGAAAAAATACATGGAGAATCCGGTTGCAATGCTGATGTAATCAGAAAATAAATTTTTAAAAGTATTTCTTCATAGGATAATTACATCACTCACTTCTCTAATCAGAGTACTTCCACTTTATTTTTGATATTTCTTCATTACGGTATAAAAATTGTAATATCTTTTATTATTTTTCAATTGAGGTTGCATCCTATGAAACACTTTAATACTGTATTTGACATATTTCTTTATGAAAGTATTTTTGTATTTTTTTTTGGCGTTCTGCTCGATATTCTTAATGATCCGGTTTCAGAAATTCTGTTAGATATTTCTATTGCATCATTTATTATTTCTGCTGTTCTTGGCATTACAGGTTACTATTTCAACCTGTTTACAAAAAATAATCAATCTGGCAATTTTGATTGATTTATTGTTTGTATAAATAGCCGGTTCATAATACTTTCAATGTTTTTTGAAATTTCAATATATATACTGTAGCTTTGGTTTATGAAACTTACAGAAGCCAAACAACAATTCATCAGCAGCTGGGGAGCTTTTGGAACTCATTGGGGGATCAACCGCACCATGGCACAAATACATGCACTCCTGCTCATAAACGCCGATCCTCTGAGTCAGGATGATATAATGGAAGAACTCAATATCAGCCGGGGTAACACCAATATGAATATCCGCGAACTCATCAATTGGGGGCTGGTAGACAGGATCATTTTAACCGGCGAAAGAAAAGAATTCTTTACAGCAGAAAAAGATATATGGAAAGTAGTGAAGCAAATAGTAAAAGAAAGAAAGAAAAGAGAGCTGGACCCCATGTTGAAACTACTGGATCAGCTGGAAGATGTGGAAGGAGATAAAAGAGATAAAAATGTAAAGACATTTGTAGAAACAGTAAGCGGCATTAAAAAATTAGGGTTGCAAGCTGACCGAACTTTAGATATAATGATCAAAGCCGAAGAAAATTGGTTTGTAGGCAATTTGGTAAAGCTCTTTAAATAGACATTGAATTCTAAAATAACCAGCCGGGCATCCCAACCAAACATATTAAAAGGGGATTTCATTTTTTAATATCTCCGGCTCAAAGAAGTATTAACTGATTTTATCAGTTTTGTGTCAAAGTAACAGGATCAATTGATCAGATAAAGTTTAAAGTTTTGAAGTTAGCTTTATAGTATGGGTGAAAAAAAAACTTTAGTACTCGGAGCCTCGGACAATCCTGCCCGCTATAGCTATCTTGTTATTCATAGATTAAGATCTCATGGTCACCCTGTTGCTGCAATTGGAAAGCATCAAACAATGGTGGCTGATGTATTTGTTGAAACAGCAAAAAAACCATTTAATGATATTGATACAGTAACTCTTTATTTAAATCCCGTTCATCAAAAAGAGTATTATGATTATATTCTTTCATTACATCCAAAACGCATCATCTTTAACCCAGGTGCAGAAAATGATGAACTGGCTAAGCTGGCAATTAATAAAGATATTCTTGCACAAGAGGCCTGCACTTTGGTTTTGCTGAGTACGGGGCAATACTGAAAACAGGCTTAAAAAGAAAATGTACGAATAGCAAACCGTAATCTTACTTATTAAAAAAACACTCCTCTACTTCTTTTTTCCAGAGAATAAAATCTTCGCTTACCCGTTTAATATATTATCGCAATCGTTGTGATTCCGTAACCCCTCCCTGAAAACTGCAGAACATAAAATGACTGCTGAACTATATCCTGTTAAAACTAAAATTGTATCCAATGAAACCCCTTATTAATGGTATCCTATGCCTGTTAATCATCCTTTCCTGCATTTCCTCAGATGCACAAAATATATCCGTAAGAGAGCCTAACTATAAAAGACCAATCTTATTTCAGAATTTTCCACAGCGCACAAGTATCGATATGACGAATCTGGAATATCTGTTACAATATGAAACAGGAAGACAAGTGTCATTAACTCTTGCGCCAAATTTTATTTTCCAGGGAATTGTAAGTTCGGTTGTAAGTAAAAATGAGAATTCAATAAATAGTATTGTCATTCGCTCTACTAATTGGCATGGAGCTGCTTTCTCTTTCTCAAAAATCAATAAACCTGATGGCTCTTTTTATTTTACAGGACGTATTATCAGTTTTGAGCATGGTGACGGATATGAATTGAACTATGAAAATGGTCAATATTATTTAAACAAAAAAGGCTTTTACGATATGGTTAATGAATAAATTTTTTGCCCGTTTTTAATCCATACCCTTTCGAAATTCTATAAACCAACCAGATTAAAATCCATGTAATGAAAAACCTTTACAAATCAGTCATGATGGTACTTGTTTTATCTGGTTCTTTTTTTGCAAATGCACAAGTGCCGTCACTTGAAAGTTACTCTTCGGCCAACCCGGTTATTTATCTTGATTTTGATGGTCAAACTATTTCCGGTACTATGTGGAATGTTTATGGCCCATTTACCTGTAATTCATCTGGCCTGGATACCACACAAATCATAGAAGTCTTCAACCGGATTTCAGAAGATTTCCGTCCATTTAATATTAATATTACCACCAGTCAGTTAAAGTACAACCAGGCGCCAACCAATCAACGTATGCGGATGGTAATTACTACAACCTATGATTGGTATGGAAGCGGAGCCGGCGGGGTAGCTTACTTGAATTCCTTCTCATGGGGGGATGATACTCCTGCTTTTGTTTTTAGTTCTTTACTGGGTTTCAATATTAAAAATATTGCTGAAGCTGCATCACATGAATTGGGGCATACATTGGGATTGCGTCATCAAAGTACATATGATAAAAACTGCGTAAAAATTTCTGAGTATAATTGGGGAACAGGTGCCGGTGAAATTGGATGGGCTCCTATCATGGGAGTTAGCTACAATAAAAACATGACCCTTTGGCACAACGGTCCAAATTCAACAAGCTGCAATAATTATCAGTCAGATTTAAATATTATTACCAGCGTAACAAATGGCTTTGGTTATCGGGGGGACGATAATACTGATGTATATACTACTGCAACAAAAGCCAATTTTAATAGCAGTCATCAATTTAATATCAGTGGGGTTGTTGAAAAAACAGATGATAAAGATCTTTTCAAATTTACGATGCCGGTTTTTGCAAGGTTTCGGCTAAGTGCAGTCCCCTATAATGTTGGTACCGGAAATGCCGGCTCCGATCTTGATTTGCAGGTTGAATTAATTGACGGATCGTATAATTCTTTAGGATTATATAATCCAGGCACCCTGCTTAGTTCAGTTGTTGACACATTATTAAATTCGGGAACCTATTATCTGAGAGTTGGAAATACCGGAAATATCTATGCACCACAATATGCCAGTCTGGGCTCTTATTCTCTGAATGGAAGTTATAATGAAACAAGTTCAATTACTGTTCACCGACTTGAATTGAAAGGGCAGTTGGAAAAAGATATACATATGCTGAATTGGATGATTGAAGCAGATGAAACAGTAACAAAACAAATTGTTGAAGTATCATCTGACGGGAGAAATTTCAATGAACTGAATCAACCTAATTCCATTATAAGAACTTATAGCTATAAGCCTTCAGAGACTAAACCATTTCGCTATCGTGTACATGTCATCTTTGAAAATAATAATGAGTACTATTCCAATGCAATTACCATCCTTCAGACTGTTGCGACAAAACCACAACTGATAGGTAATACTATTTCAGGGAACAGTATTTCTGTAAAAAGTCAAAATACTTATCATTACCAGATATTGGATCAAAAAGGCAGAATGTTAAAAAATGGTACAGTTTCAAAAGGTTTTAGCAGTATTGAAACAGGAAATGTTGCCATGGGTCTTTATATTATCCGATTCAGTAATGAAGTTGAACAATGGACTGAAAAATTTATAAAGAAGTAATCCGTTCACAGAATAATAATCCGTACCCTTTTGGGAATTTCAGAGGTTTTTCTATAATTTAGAAAAACCTCTTTTTTATGCGTTGGAGAAAATTTAATGGAGAGACAATTGATATTCCTATTTACCGTGCCGTTGAAAAAGCAATTGTAAGGGAAACAGAAGCCGGTTACAGGCTTAAAGTCTGCATTGGCACAGACTCTCAGGTAAAAGGCCATGAAACAGAGTTTGCCACTGTAATTGTTTTCCTTCGCGAAGGTCATGGTGGATTTATGTTTATACACAACGAAAAGACCAAGTTAAAATTCACTATTAAAGAACGGATGTTGCTGGAAGTAGCTAAGAGTATTGAAATTGCTTATGAACTGTGTAACCTTTTTACTATTTATGATGTAGATATGGAAGTTCATGCTGATATTAACACAAACCCGCACTTTAAAAGCAATGATGCACTTAAAGAAGCCATGGGTTACATTCTTGGAATGGGTTTTGCATTTAAAGCAAAACCTGAAGCTTTTGCCAGCAGCAGCTGTGCTAATAAAGTAGTAAACTAGCATTAATAAAATTTCAGGAAGAACAATCAATGCTAAAAAAATATCAATTACTTCTGGAAAATTATTGATTAGCAGAAGACGATTTCTGTTGAATTGACGTAAAAACCGTTGGGGATTCCTTTACACTATTAATTCTGTTAGCCTCGTAATTTGGATCCTTTTTTTTAGAATCTTCATGAGCAAAGGAGAAGGCGATAAGGACCATTACAAATAATACACCTGCAATATTTCTTTCGGATAGGTATCTTTTCATACAGTATGATTGTATAGGGCGGCAAGATAACGATTTAATCCCGCATTGACCAAATACCAGACAATGTAAATTTACTATAGCAGGATTAAATTTTCTTATTCAACTCATTTATATAATCAAGTATTTCCTTTCTTCCTGTTTTATCAAGAGCTGAAGTGACAAAATGAATAGGGAGTTCTGTCCAGGTTCTTGAAAGTTGTTGGAGAAAAGCGTTTACATTCCGGGTGGTAGCACCCGGTTTATTTTTGTCACTTTTTGTAAAAACAATAGAAAATGGAATGAGCCACTCCCCTAACCTGTTGATAAAATCAATGTCAATTTTCTGGGGCTGGTGCCGGCTATCAACCAACACAAAAAGGTTCACCAGGTTTTCTCTCTGGCGTATATAATCATCAATCATCTTGCTCCAGTTCTTTCTTTGCTTCTGTGAAATAATGGCAAACCCATAACCGGGAAGATCCACCAAATGCCACTTACTTGTTTCAGCTTTTGTTTTTGATGATTGGTTTGATGTGCTTTTTATTTCAAAATGATTAATGAGCTGAGTTTTGCCGGGAGCGGAAGAAATTTTTGCTAATTCTTTTTTATTGCAAAGCATATTGATAAGGGAAGACTTGCCCACATTACTACGACCGATAAATGCATATTCCGGACGGTCAGCTTTTGGACATTTATCTACCGAAGGACTGCTGATAATATATTTAGCTTCTTTTATTTCCATTGAACATGCAATATAATTGAAGAAAGAACAATGTATAGTTAGATCTGTAAAATGATAAAAAGAAAGATGAGTATAAAATTAAATCCTGAAGTGAGCCCCTCACTTAGCTCTGGGTAAACTTGCTGCTGAAGCCTATCATATTCCCAAATCCGGAACCATAAACCGTATCTGCATTACCTTCGCTCCCGATAATTATCGGGACACTATGAGTAACCCCCTACCACATGATGATATAAAACCATTTGCTTCCTCTGATAAAGCAAAAAAGCAACAGGTGGAGGAAATGTTTGACAGCATTGCCGGCAGGTATGATTTTATGAACCGCTTTTTTTCTGCTGGTATTGATATGGCCTGGCGCAAAAAAACAATCCGTTTGTTACAAAAAGATGATCCAAAGCTAATCCTCGACATGGCTACCGGCACGGCTGATATGGCTATTATGGCTTGTCGCATTTTGTATCCAGAAAAAATTTCCGGCATAGACCTCTCATCCGAGATGCTGGAACTGGGAAGAAAAAAGGTTGAAAAAGAAGGGTTTACTGATAAAATTGAATTGCTAAAAGGGGACGGAGAGGCAATAAATTTTCCTGATAATTCGTTTGATGCGGTAATGGCGGCATTTGGAGTAAGAAATTTTGAAAATCTTGAGAACGGATTGAAAGAAATGCTTCGGGTACTGAAACCGGGAGGAAAATTGGCAGTACTTGAATTTTCAAAACCAAAGACGGGATTCAGAAGTTTATACAACCTGTATATGGGAATTGTGGCGCCGGAAGTGGCCCGTTGGTTCAGGCAGAATAAAAATGCCTACCAATATCTGAACAGATCATCAAATGCTTTTCCTGATCGCCAGGATTTTCTTGATATTTTAAATCACATTGGATTTTCCGATACCGAATGTAAACCGTTAAGCTTTGGAATATGTTGTATATACAGCGGAAGAAAGTTATAAAGCCGGTAACATTATTATTAATAATTGTGCTGCTCAATTATTCACCTTCCTTTGGGCAGGATCTCAATCAATCTGATCACGACAGTAAGCCTTATTATTTTGGAATAACTCTTGGATTTAATATTGCCCGTTTTCAAACTGAGCATCATGCCCGTTTTCTTCAATATGACACTGTGCAGGTAGCAGAGCCACTGAATTCCGGTGGCTTTTCATTAGGATTAAATGCCACCGCAAGATTGTCCGGCCGGTTTGAAGGCCGGTTTAATCCCATGTTGATTTTTACAGAAAGAAATATTTTTTACAAATTAAAATATCCGGATCCGCTGGATGGAACTGAAGTGACAAAAAAAGTGGAGTCAGTAATTTTCTCTTTTCCTTTCCAGGTAAAATTTAACAGTGACCGGATCGGCAATTTCCGTGTATATATGTTGGGCGGTGTAAAAGCAGACATTGATCTTGCAGCAAATGCCCGTGCCCGCAGAGCAGAAGATCTGGTAAAACTGGAAAAGACTGATTATGGAGTTGAACTCGGCGTGGGATTTAATTTTTATTTCCCCAGTTTCATTTTTTCTCCTGAAATAAAACTAAGCAATGGTCTGCGAAATATTCACAGCCGGGATGAAACGCTGAAATATTCTAATGTGCTTGACAAAATTCAGTCCAGAATGATTGTATTTTCAATACACCTGGAAGGTTAACTTATTAGTTTTTCCTGCCACCTTCCACAAATATTTTATTTACCTCCTTGTCACTATTGATCGTTTTATAAAATTCCTCTACATAATCAATCGTGTTTGATTTCTCTTTGGAAGATAAATATTCATTGTTTTTAATTAGACCGGTTATCTGGCTTTTTTTATCATTAAATAATTGTATAGCTATCTTTAATTCTGCCATTGTTCTTGGGAAACCCCTGTTCAGCCTTTCTCTTACACTGCTTATCTGATCCTGTAACTGTTCATCAATAGTGGCATAAGGAGGATTCACAAATCCACAGATATCGAAATCATAAGCAACAGCATATGGTCTTACTGTATTATCGTTTTTGGGACCTACAAGTTTGATATTATGATAAGTGGGAACCGACCAATCTGTATTTGCAATAAGGTATTCAAAGAGGGTAACAAGTGTCATCTGGTCGCGGTTGGTGTTTTCAGTTAAAAATGGTGTTCCTTTTATCTGAACCATTCCATTTCTTTTGGCCATCGCATCAACATCTTCAAGGAAAAAAGCAAATTGTGTAAAAGGTTTCCGTTTACCGGCAACATCTTTGAAATTAACTTTCATCATACGTACCCGTAAACTTTTTTCAGTAAGTACATTATAAATTCTATATGCTAAATATTCCTTTATCACCAGTTGTCCCGCCTCATCGCCGCTATTGCAGCCGTTGGAGAGTTTCAGCTTATCCAATTTATACATGAGTGGTGAGGTGGTATTATGAAATTTTAAATACAGGCCGGGCATATAGCAGGTTTCTCTTCTGAAATTTCCCCGGGCAGAAGCTTGAATTTTCTCTGATATATTGGTACCATCTGCAAAGGTCATGGTCAGGGTTGCCGGCAGGTATTTATCTTTTGCCTTTTTTGCAAGAAGATCTTTCAGATCCATTTCCAGTGTTGCATTAATAATGGATTCGTCCTGGAAAAACTTAACACTGTCGATAGGCTCCTGTGCAGATACATTCAGTGATAGGCCGGCTATCAGGACAAACAAGAAAATTCGTATTGCTTTCATGATGAAAAATTTTACTGAGTGGTAGAATAGTTTATTTAAAATTAAGAAAATGAATAAAACAATAATTCACCGGTTTGTTATTTCATTACTTCGCTGATTACTTTTCCAATACTGCCATTGGGCATTTGTATTCTTAAAAGAGCAGCAAGTGTGGGAGCTATATCTGTTATATAAGTTTCCCTGTTTGTTTTTCCTGATTTAATACCCCAGCCATACCAAACTAAAGGGATATGTGCATCATAGGGATTCCATACCCCATGCGTAGTACCTGCATTTCCAAAACCATCTATCCAGCCTGGCTGTAAAATAATTTGTATATCGCCTCCACGAAGTGGATAATATCCATTAATCAGCATTTCCTTAATCTTGCTATTTAATGTTGAGGATGCCAGTGTTTCCAATTCAACCACATCTGCCACTCCCTCCTGTTTTGAAAGAAAATCAATTATCATTTTACTAATTTCCTTTTTATCAAGTTTAGAATCACTGATGAGTTTTTTATTTAATACTACCTGGTAGTTTGTAATGGTAGTTATGATATCATTTTTACCATACTTGTCTTTTAATTGCTGATTGATTTGTTCCAGTATTTTACTGGTCTCAAAACTGCCGGCCGGTAATTTATTTTCTAACATAAACCCCGGCACATGCGCCACTCCATGATCTGCAGAAAGAAAAACAGTGTACTGCCCCTGCCCGATTTTTGTATCAAGATAAGTAAGAAATTCTCCAAGATCTTTATCAAGGCGTAAGAAATCATCTTCCTGCTCTACAGAGTTAGGGCCATAGCCATGACCAATATAATCAGTAGATGAAAGACTGACAGCAAGCAGGTCTGTTATTGCATCTGTTCCAAGACTCTCGCCTTCCAATGCTGCTTTAGCCATATCTAATGTAAATGTGTTTCCCTGTGGAGTAGTTGATATTACACTATAATTTTTCCCGATAAATCTTTTCAGATCATAGGGGAAGCCTGCACCAATACCTTTATTTTCATAAGGCTTATCATCCGCTGTGCTTTGAGAATACGTATTTATAGGGTACATAGTATTCCATCCCTGATCATAATATTTATCTACCAGTTTCTTTGCGTTCAGATCTTTTACCCACTGTGGCAGGTCAGCCATATAATAAGTAGAAGTAATCCAGTTGCCGGTTTTACTATCATACCAGTAAGCAGCGTTTGCTGTATGTCCGGCCGGTAAAATTCCACCGCGGTCTTTGATAGCAAGTCCAATGACTTTCCCTTTGAAATTTGTTGCAAGTCTTAACTCATCACCAATTGTTGAAGCCAGTAAATTTTTGGGACTCATCAGGCCGGCTTCATCGGTACTTCCAACAGTCTGTACTGTTTTATCTTCTGTACAATATATATCCCGTTGCTCTTTATCATCCCACCACGTATTGCCTGCAATACCATGAATTGACGGAACAGTTCCTGTATATATAGAAGTATGACCCGGGGCGGTAACTGTTGGTCCATAATTAATCATGGTATTCTCACAAGAGAAACCCTGGTTCAGCAATCGTTTAAATCCTCCGGTCGGAGAATAGCGATCAAAATAACGATAGAGATAATCCCAGCGCATCTGGTCCACTACAATGCCCACTACCAATTTTGGACGTTGAAGATTATCACCGGGAGTTCCTGAGGGTTGAGAAAAAGATGAAGTAAAAATAAATATGGCTGATACAATCGAAATAATCCGCTGCATAAAACTTGTTTTTATAAAGATAGGGGAAATGGGAATATGGTTGCAGAGGG
>JAHEZE010000134.1 GCA_023251235.1 Sphingobacteriales bacterium
AGAGATGCTTTTCAGCAATTAGCATTGGCATTTGCTAAGAAAAATTTTTTTGACAGCGCCTATTTTTATCAATCCTTATTCCTAAACCTGAATGATTCGCTCTTAAGTGAAAGCAACCAAAAAGCAATTTTTTTACGGGAAGCCAATCTCAAAATAGAAAGAAATAAGCTGGAACAGCAAGCTGCATTGCAACGCCAGCGCATGTGGAAAAATATAATTTTGGCTATAGCTGTATTATTGGTGGTCATCAGTTACTTGCTTTACAACCGATACCGGCTTAAACAAAAAAATAAATATCAGGCCGAATTAAACCGCCAGCAACAGGAAATTTTAAATACTACCATTTCGGTGCAGGATCAGGAGCGAAAAAGGATTGCAGAAGATCTTCATGACGGGTTAGGCTCAATCTTATCAGCAGCCAAACTAAAACTATCAGCTATTGAAGAAGATTCAATTATCGGGGAAAAAGAAAAGATGCAGGATACCTTGTTGCTGATTGACGAAGCTGTTTCAGAAATGAAGAATATCGCTTATAATATGATGCCGGCAACTCTTTCAAGACTTGGATTGACTGCTGCATTGCAAAATCTTTTTAATCGCATAAGTATGCAATCGGGATTAAAGATCAATTATACCACTCATGGGTTTACGGAAAGGTTGAATGAATCAACTGAAGTAAGTGTTTACCGGATCATATTGGAAAGCATTAATAATGTGGTTAAACATGCTCATGCAAAAAATGTAACAGTACAGTTGGTGAAATACCCTGATTATATTAATATAACCATCGAAGATGATGGAAACGGTTTTGAATTGCAAACTGATGGAAGTTTTTCAGGAAACGGATTGAATAATATTGCGTCGAGAGTGAAAAATATGAATGGAACTCTTAATATAGATACGAAACCAGGAAGCGGAACCACTATCCTGGTAGATATACCGTATTCTTATTGAAAGTCAACTACCGGAATGTTGGTATTGTTATGATTGATTCACTGGTTTAGATTTGCCGGAATGATTACAACTGCTGTAAAACATATTAAATTACTTATAGCCGATGATCATCGTGTGCTGCTGGATGGATTGGTATCACTTCTTCAGAACGAATCCAATTTTGAAATAGCTGCAACCGCAGAGAATGGTCAACAGGTAATTGATTTGCTGAAGAAGAATGACTATGACATTTGTTTGCTTGATATCAGCATGCCGCAAATAGATGGAATGGAAACTACAAAATGGATCGTAAAAAATAAACCCCGTACAAAAATAATTATTCTCACCACGCATGACGAAGAAGAAATCATAGCAGAAATGCTTCATATCGGTGTGTCGGGCTACCTGATGAAAACCTCCACACGGCAGGAGTTAGTGGATGGTATCAACAGGGTTGTCAGCGGTAAATTGTATTTCAGTGATGAAGTGAATACAGCCCTTTTACAGGGCTATGCAAAGGGAATAGAAAAGAAAAAAGATATGGATACTCCGATACTGCTGACTCAACGGGAAAAAGAAATAGTGCAACTGCTGGCCAAAGAATATACCAATGAAAAAATTGCTTCTGAACTTCATATCAGCTACCGTACCGTGGAAACCCACCGGAAAAATATTATGCAAAAAACAAAGGCCCACAACCTCGCAGGGCTGATCAAGTTTGCTTACAGCAAAGGGTTTATCAAATAATTTTTCTTTCAACAGTTATACATACCAACTTTTTGGTAGAAAAAAATACCCAATTGAATGTATTGTTTATGGCATAAAGAGACAATAACTTTCGATATAAAATCAAAAAGTGAAAGTTTCTTTTTTTATTTTTAAAAAAATACATCAACAATCGGCTAAACACCATTTTGATTATTGTATACTGAAAAGCATTTATACCTTATTATCTCTTTTATCATTTCATACAGTTTTAGCGCAGGGAAATCCAATCCCCGGTGGCGGTGGGGATTTACTCCCAAGATGGGTGTTGTTGCTATTTGCAGGAATCTATCTCGTCGGAATCATTTTTTGGATTGTAAAAGAGGGTCCCGATCTGATGAGGCACTTGTTTAGAAATTTTAATTCAATCATGGAGTTGGTCGACTGGCATGTACTTATTATCGGCACTTTTTTATTTTATAAAAAAACAGTTTGGAATTTCTGGTGGTGCCTCTTAGCCGGTGTCCTTTCCGCAATGGTCATACATGTGTTGGTTGAAATTATCAGGAAATTTATGATGAGAAAGAACCGGTTTTAAAAGTTTGCTAATCATGTAAATTATTTTTAATGAAAGTATTTGCAAATATTAATGGGAGAATTTTTACAGTTAAATTGATTTTCCTTCTTATATTTTTTGACTGTATTTGCAACTATGCTCTTTCACAGGGAAGAATATGGTTTGCGGAAATGGGTGTTGGTATAAGCAATGAACAAAAATCGGAATATACCGGAGGGTCATCAAAAAAAAGCCCGGCATATACGTATTTTGTAAATTTCAACAATGGTGGAAGAAGGCTGGCAATCGGTGTGGGGGGTGATTATACATCTGTAGGCTTGCAAAATGTAAACAATTCAACCTACAAGAAAAATTCATTGCATTTATGGGAATTTTATTTTGCACTGCGGTATTATCCGCTTATTCCTACCATGAGGTTTGGCACAAAGGGTGCCATTCGTTTTACAGCAGGAGGACAAATCGGATTTTATGATTTTTATTGGAGGGAAAAAGACAATTATAATTACCCAACCTATTCTCATAGAAGCTGGTCATCCCCGGCATTCAGCTCTTCTGTTTTTGCAGGATTATGTTTTTCGCCATTCCGGAATACTTCCGGGCTTTCTTTAAAACTGAATTACAGGCCGCAAACTTATTCAATGAATAATTTTCCATTAGTGAATTTCACTTTAAAACAAACTTTTTCACTTTCAGTATCATTATTTATCGGACCAAGAATTAAATCATAATTACAATAACACTATGAATTATTTATAATTCTTTTTAAAATATATTGTATGAAAAAAATATTCATCATCGTTTTGCAGTTCCTTCCTTTTACATTTTTATATCCCCAGCTTTCAGGAAGTCTTTTCGGAACAAATTATTCTTTTCAGAAACCCAGCATAGGAGGATCCGGTGGCAATGGTGGTGGTAGTGGTGGCAACTGGTCTGTTAACTCATCTACATCCACTGCTCCGAGTTCAACTGAGGTTATAACCGATGTGTATGATACGGTTGCAGCTTCGGCTTTTGAAAAAGGAAGAAAGTTCTGGAATAAAGATTGGGATAAGGCTATCCATTTTTTTAAAAAAGCAAAAGCCTATGGTAGAAAGAAAGACGAAGCATATTATGATAAGGTAATCAGGAAAGCAAGTGGTTATAAAGAATGGGACAAAGGCGTAGAGCAGGCTAAGGCAAAGAGTTGGGATAAGGCTATCGAATTTTATAAAGACGCATTGAAATATTTACCGGATGAAAAGACACTTAAGGATAATATCATTGCATGTTCTTATAATAAAACCCTTGGGTTAGCCGAAAAATATTATAACAATGGCGACTACATTAATGGAGCCGTCTATTACAATGTGCTTTGGAAAAATTTTGATAATGGCAGTTGGGTAGTACAAGAGCGATATAGTAAATGTCTGAGCGAAATTGAAAAGATGAAAAAATCAGAACAGGCTCATGCAAAATTCAATTCCAGACTGGAAGAGGTAAAGAAAGGACTGCCATTTATCAGATATGGATGGTAGTATGAGTAAAACGGGAATTATAAAAAAACATAACAACTGCATCATACTAACAGATCAAAGAATTACTAATCTTTCATATATTGATTTTATGAATAATAAATCCTCATATTTCTGGTGTCCCAATTGTTTTCACAGGTGGAAAAAGATGATGGAATGAAAACGCTTACCTCCAATATTTCAATTATCGGGGATGGAGTTAAATGGTCAGGCAATTTGAAAAGAGATATTCATCAGATCAGGCGGGTAGTATATTGCAAAATATGCAGTAAGCCAATGGACTTTCATGCAGTATTGCTTGGCAAACTTGATTATAAGGCTTTAGGTCCCACAATCGGAATTTTTATTTTTATAGCTGGGGTAATTTATTTATGGAGATTTAAAGATTTTTCTTTTTGGTCGGCTGCCGGTGTCTCTTTAGCAGGTGCATTGATCACAGGGTATTCTTTAAATGAATTGGAGAAAAAGCTGGTTTTACAATGGAAGTTTACAGAAGAGCAGGCACAGAAAATAAAAATAAAAGAGCTACAGGAAGAACGAGATAAATTATATGAAAAGTAATAAAAAATCCTTTCAGCGATTTTGATGTTATAGAAGATATATTCCTCATTAATTAATTTCCTGATAAAATAAATGCCCTTCAAAATAACTGATAACGGAAGACTCCAGGAGACAGGCGCCAAAGAAATTCCGCTTGCATTCAACAAAGAAAATCTAATCACACTTCTTAATGATATCATTGCAGGCGGTACTCAACATTCTCATCAGGATATGGTGCATTGGGCTCGTAAGTTTTATTCATATTATATAGAACTTTTTGAGAATGGTGAAGATATTGATTTTGATCTCAAGGATGTATTGGAAGACATAGATGCGCAATGGACAATGTACCTCTTCAATACATACAAGACCGAAGAACTATTAAAATTGGATTTGTCGAAGGTTAAACTATCCAAAGAGTTATTAATTAATTGGTACGACCGTTTGAGGGCAATTTGAACAAACCAAGAGTGAAAAAATATTATCTAAAATACTGATGACCCATTACCATTAATATTTTTATCCATCTGGAGAATATAGTTGGGGTCGTTTCTGTTGACCTCATCATTGACAAGAAAAATTCCCTAGCTGTTTTTTATCAATGACTTCAACGAGCTGCATTGATTCGGTTTCTATGTTACAAATGTAAGAGAAAGTAGATTTTTACAAGATATAGCTGCATAATATCATAGTTTGATGTTTTGGGATAATAAGGAACAGGATACTTGCAAAAAAAATACATTTTATGTATTTTTATGATGAAGGCCTAACCCAAACCTCCATACCCGAATGTTAGTAGCAAAAATATCTGTACGGTATAAAGTCTTTTTGACTGTTGCTATGCTGTCCCTTTTCCTGGGGTTTATTAATTACATCTTATTTCAGCCGGTCATTCCTGTACTGAATTTTCTAAATATAAAGTCCTCAGGAATTACAATTCCCCAAGCTTTACTTCAAAATTTTTTTGCCGGTCATCTTTCGGATATAACCTGGTGCATTTCACTTTATTTGTGTGTGGTGATTTTGTCGGAGAAAACTAATATGGGCTTTGCTGATAAAATTGCTCTTTTGTTTTTGCCATTCCTGACTGAGATCTTGCAAAAATTTCATTTACTGTACGGAACCTTCGACTGGTATGATATGTTCTCATACCTCGTTGTATTGATAATTTTCATCCGTTTTTTCCCACAATTAATTTTTAAGAGTTATGAAAAAGTTTAAATCACATTTCTGGCCGCTTACAATTTTTGTATTGTTTTTTGCCATGGCGATTGCCTGTATTCCGTCTAAGCATTATACATATCAAAAACCTCAACCCTGCATAAAGCACAAACCACTATATTATAGCCCCATTTTAGTTAAATTTTTTATTAGTGGTTCTTATCCGTTAAAAGATCTGGCGGGTGCACAGAAAGATGATCCCAAGGACCTGATTTATGAATTAAACGGTTTAACCCCCAATAAATATCAACTGACTTCAGGCCAAACACCTAATTTGAATGTATATATAACTTATAATTCTGACAATTATCAGCATTATGGAGCTTCTATAACCGGATATGTTTTTGATGGAGATTTTTCTTTTACATTGAGCACAAATTATAACTCCAGCGATTTCAATGATGATTTCCTTGGCAGCGGAAAAATTTTTCATGACATTGCTGCCAGGATTAACGATTATATTACTTTGGGCTGGTGTAAAAACTGCCCTACTCCCTGTGTGATTAATTAGGATGGTAATAATGATAATTTCAATTGGCAAATTACCTCTGCACCCTTACCTTTGCGGCCTGAAAAAGAAATCGGAGATCGGAGGCTGGAAGTCAGAAATGAAACGCCAAAAATCAGACCTCAGATTTCAGACCTCAGACCTCAAATTTCATTTATGGCTAAAGTTGGTAAAGTAAAACAGGTCATCGGAGCCGTAGTTGACGTGCAATTTGACGGCACACTTCCCGAAATTTATAATGCATTAGAATTAAAAAGAGAAAATGGCGATACATTGGTGCTGGAAGTAGAACAGCATTTGGGTGAAGACAGTGTTCGTTGCATTGCAATGGATGGTACCGAAGGACTAATGCGTGGCACCGAAGTGATTGA
>JAHEZE010000135.1 GCA_023251235.1 Sphingobacteriales bacterium
TGCAATTCCATTTTTCCAGTACGTAGCTGTTGATACATATTCTCTGAGTTTATCCACTGATCCGGCTATATACACATCGGTTCCGTCAACAACTATAGAATTTGCAACAGCATTTCCAGTACCCTCAAATATGTTGCTTAATATTCCGTTTTTCCAGTATTTGGCTTCATTATGTGGGCTATACACAATTGCAATTACATAAACATCTGTGCCGGCAACAACTATAGAGTGTGGAAATGTACTTTCAGTTCCGTCAGACAGATTAGTTGCTATTCCATTTTTCCAGTATTTGGCTACAGATTTTGTGCCGTTAGACTCATCTCCGGCTACATACACATCTGATCCTTTAATAAATATAGAATTAGCTTCAGAATCTTTAGTGCCGTCAGTCAGGTTAGTTGCTATTCCATTTTTCCAATATTTAGCTACCCATATCATATTTTTCTTCTCATGTCCGGATATATACACATCGGTTCCGGAAATAGCTATTGACCTTGCCTGGGCAGCTGCAGTGCCATCAGTCAGGTTAGTTGCAATTCCATTTTTCCAGTACGTAGCTACAGTAACCCATGGACTCTTACGCTCATATCCGGCTACATACACATCGTTTCCTGCAACAACTATTGATTGTGCATAAGCTGCATTAGAGCTGTCGGATAAGTTGGTAGCAATTCCATTTTTCCAGTACTTGGCTACAGTTTTTTTACCATTATCCTCATATCCGGCTACATACACATCGGTTCCGGAAACAAATATTGATTCTGCATAAGCATCATTAGTGCCATCAGTCAGGCTGGTAGCAATTCCATTCTTCCAGTATTTGGCTACATATTTTTTACCGTCAAGCTCAGATCCCGCAACATAAATATCTTTAGCTTTTGGGGTTTGGGCAGTTACTATTGAAAATATTGAACTGCAAAGGCAGAAAGCAAGTAGTTTTTTCATAACTGAGTTTTTATGTATCGAAACTATCTGTTTTGAAAAGCCAAAACAATACTCCCGGTGTAGTATTTATGCCGGTATGTTATGGGAGTATAAGTATGCTTAATTCCTTGTTCTTTGCGGACGACCACCTTGTGTTCCTTTATTGATCACTCTTACAGTTGCAGATTTTTTGTTTTCGCAGCCGGGTGAACGTGGATTCAACTCAACATTAACATCCATGATGGATCGAATGGTAAGACCTTCGGTGGAAACCTGGATAGATCTGGTTCCTTGTCCTTTTATGATCTTCCCTTCGCTGATTGTCCAGTTGTATTTTGCATTTTTTATACCCGATATGTCAGTCGTGAATGTAAGCGTATCACCAATAGGTGCGAATGATGGTGCATTTAAAACAAAAGATGGACAGTTGATCTCATAAGCCTGCCACATACAACCTATGTGTACGGGAATGTAAATAGTAGCGGAAGAATCAACAGGCTTTTCTGAATCTATATAAACTCCAATAGTTTTATAATCGCCGGCTTTTTTCAGTTCAGTGATTCCAAGAGTTGTTGGTTTACCTGACTTTGAAAAATTCATTCCTTTGAACTGTACTACTTCATCATTTTTAAACCAGGGCTGGTTTGCAGCATAGCCGGGAAAATCAGGCGGTGAGTATTTCCTGATGGTTTGTTTGCTCCCGTTGATAGTGGCTGTTATTTCATATGGAGCTTCTTCGGCATCAACTTCTTTCAAAATTCCTTTTTCGATCAGGCATAATTTTGTTTTATAGATCCTGGTGACGTTGATCTGTTTTACAATCAGGTCGTCAAAATCTACTGCTTGTTTATTTGCAATTGTAATACCCACTCTATTTCCATACAACGATTGCCTGGGACAGCTTCCTATTAACTGATCATTTGCATATAATTTCCAGCTTTTTTCCTCCTGCCTCATGGTTAAAATATTTACAACATTGTCTCCTTTTTTTATAGCATCGGCAGGAGTGAGACTAATGATGTATTTTCCTTTTCCTGCCTGCATCCGGTAAACAGCAAAATTGCCGTCCAGGGTTATTAAAAATTCATAATGATTGTCCACGTCTTTCCAGCCAAAACACATTCCATAGTAATCACTGTCTCCCCTGATAAGGGTAACGCTTAGGGAGATCGAATAATCCTGGTATTCGTCAACATAAACCGGGTAAAAAGAATAGCTGAATGACTCGTATTTATGATCGTAGCTATATTTTCCATTTTTCACAGAAGAGGTTCCATATTCATTATTTGAATATTCAGGCCACAGTCTTGTATTACTGCCAAAATCTTCTTTGAATAAAACAGTATCCTTAACAATGGTGCGAATGGGCGGCGAGGACTTATCTAAAACCTGGTTTACATTCAGCTCATCAAAAGCAACAGTTTGTATGCCCGATGAAGTAACGCCAAAATTGTAACCCAAAAGCGGCTGAGCTGGCATACTGTAAACAAATTTTGCATTAATCTTAAATTTCCAATCCTTGCCCTCCTTAATCAGCCAAAGTGAATTATCATAAGTCTGAGACTTGTTAACCGCATCTGTTTCGGTCCATTTAACAATCTCCGTTAAATTTCCATTTTCCCTTTTGTATATTTCATAATGGCCGGATAAAGCAATGGCAAAAACAAATTCATTGTTTGCATCCGAAGCGCCGAAAGAGAGACCATAAGCCTGGTTGGTAACACCACCAAGATGTTTTGTGTTAAGATAGACCCAGTAATCTCTCTCAGGGTCTAATTCAACGGGCTTAATAGTGGAATAAGCAAAGTCTTTCAGATTTTCACGAATGTATAACCCGTTCTCAATTTTCCAATTCGCAGAAGTATCCGAAGAGACAGGCCAGTTAAGTTTATTGCTGCTGAAATTTTCGTTCAATAAACCTTTTTGATCTTGTGCAAAAACAGATGAGCATGCAAAAACGAAAAGGAAAAAAATGGATAGCTTTTTCATAACCGGTTTTTTATGTGCCGAAACTATCTGATTTGGAAAGTCCAATCAATACTCCCGATGTAGTATTTTTTGTCGCAAATACCGGTGGCTGGTAGTTAAAAGCTGTTTGGGATTTAGTAAATTGGAGGAGAATAAAATTGATTCTGCTTTGGTTTTTTACAAACTATTCAGCTACCTGTGGTGGATAGGCCGGAGTATTTTTCTTTTCTTACTACTCACCATTTATCTCCCGATAGCTATCGGGACATCATTCACTTATGGCCAGGTTTCCCAACGACTGGGGCATACCAGTTATACTATAGCAGAGGGATTGTTGAATAATGTAATCCACGATATGGCATTTGACTCCTATGGTTTTTTATGGATAAGCACAAGGACAGGCTTGCAGCGTTTCGATGGAAAAACATTTTACCCGGTAAGGCAAAGCAATGATGTAAAAGGTATTCATTACAACAGGCAGGTTTATTTTATGCCTTTGCAGAATGGAGAATTGCTGATGACAACACCGAAGGGAATGGCTTTTTACCAGCCGGCTAACCATACCTTCCGGAATCTCATAATAGCGGGAGCTCATCAGGACAGGGAAGATTACAATTTATTCACTCCTTTAAAAGAGGAAAAAGACAATATCTGGTTAAGGGATGAAAAAAATATTTTTTTAGTAAATAAAATTTCAGGAACTGTAGAAAAGGAAATAGCGATAACTGTTGTTGATTTTCCTGAAACGGGTATTGCCGATGCTACATTTTCGGAAAGAAAACAGGTACAGGATGAATTTATTTACCTCATGAACAGCAGCTCTTCAGTTATAGTATTTAATACCATTTCGGGCAAAATTGAATCGTCTTTTACTTCTCATAAGCAGCCTTCTACTATCCACAACTTCCAGGTGGTGGATAAAAGCACACTGCTGCTGATGACGTATAATGGAATTCAGAAAATAGATATTCCCACGCATCGCATTCTTTCCTTTTGTCCTTACCCCGGCGGAGAAATAATAGCCGATAATATTTCTCCAACAGTATCACTGCCCATTTCGAAAGATCGGTATTTCATCGGGGTCAATAATGAATTATTTATTTATGACACAAAAGCTGATGTTTTTATTCAGCGATTGGCAGATAGAGAAGGGCATCCCTTTTTGCCGGTGAATCTTTATCGCAAACTTTTAATGGATCAGTATGAAAATGTTTGGGCGGCTACTTATATACAGGGAATTAAAAAGATCAACTATCACCTGTCTGCGATAAAATATTATGGAACAGCTAAACGGGAAGATAATTTTGTAAAATGCATTTTTGTGAACAAGAAAAAAAACCTCGTCCTCTGTGGCATGTTAGGAAAGGGTTTGCAGGTATATGATACCAACCAGGCTTTGATAAAGAATATTCCTCAATTCGATGCATATGACAAAGAACCGACTGTAGCAGCTATCACCAGGCTGAATGATAATCAGTATTGCATCATTCCGTATAATCGTGATTATATCTATATATTCAATTATCCAGCACTCTCCTTAAAAAAAATCAACAGTGGGAATTCGCCTTTGCACTTTGATGATAATAGTTATTACCTGAATTGTTTTCCTGAAACGGACAGTACTTATCTTCTGACTACAAAGTCTGTCACCTATCGTCTGAAATATGTTTCAGGAAAGATTCAGCTGGATTCATTATTCACTACCGAAAAGCCGGGTGATATTTATACGTTCAGGCATAGTAACGGAACTATCTGGATCGGGCATACAGGAAGCTATTCCATCTATAATCCTGTTAATAAACGGGTTTCTTCTTTTAGTATTAATGATTATGTCATGGTACGATGTATGTCGGAAGATAAAGAACACCAGGTATGGATTGCAACCGAAAAAGGCCTATACAAATGCAGAAAAGATGGAAGCATTCTTTTGCAATACACCATCATGAATGGTTTGCCTGACGAAAGTATTTATGCAGTGGTCGCCGACAATGAAGGCAATATATGGGTTAGCCATAACAAAGGCATATCAAGAATGAATCCGGATGGCACTTTTTTTACCATTAATAAGGAAGCCGGTCTGCAGGAAAATGAATTCAATACAAATTCTGTTTTTAAAACTTTGGACGGAGAACTTTTTTTCGGAGGTGTGAACGGTATCAGCAGTTTCTACCCTGATAAAATAAAAATAAATAATGTTCACCCGAAACTTTTTGTTACGGATATAAAAGTGAAAGAAAAAGACTGGCATGCTGATACTGCTTTCTGGAATATGCAAACAGTTGAATTACCTTATAATCAAAATGCGCTGTCTATTTCATTCAATGCACTGGGCCCCGAGAATAGCGAACAATACAATTACCAGTACCAGATGAAAGGAGTTGATGAGCAATGGATCAATGCGGGTACCAGCCACACTGCAAGGTATATGTTGAATCCCGGCGAATACAGGTTTCTTATATATGCCGGTATTGGTTTCGATGAAAACGCAAAACCATTACATGAAATGAAAGTTATCATTCGCCCAGCATGGTGGCAAACCTTGTGGTTTAGAACAGGAATTGGAACATCAGGAATTGGAATATTGGTTATTAGTATTGTTTCATACAATCGAAGAAGGTTAAGAAAAAAGATTCAGGAAATAAAATTTCAACAGCAATTACAAAAGGAGAGGGAACGGATCAGCCGTGATCTGCATGATAATATTGGCGCCTACACGTCAGCACTGATTGCCAATGCCGATAAACTACAGTCAGGCGATAATGGAAATATCCTGTCAGCAGGAAAAGTAAAGGAAAATGCAAAACAGATCCTGTCTTCCCTGCGGGAAACGATCTGGGTACTCAACAGCAAAGAAATTTCTATTACCGATTTTGCTGATGGCTTTAAACAATATGCCAATAAAATGCTGGAAAATTATCCCGAAGTGCAAATTCACTTTGAGGAAAAAATTGAAGAGAACAAAATTTTTTCACCAATAAGGGCTTTAAATCTTTATCGCATTTTGCAGGAAGCTTTGCAGAATACATTGAAATATGCCAAAGCAAAAAGAATTGATTTCAGTCTTCGGAGTAATGGAAAGGTCAGTATCCTGTTGCAGGATGACGGATCAGGGTTTGATCCGGGGCAAATAGGATTCGGCAATGGGCTTAATAATATGGAGTATCGTGCTGCAGAGTCCGGGTTTGATTTTATTGTCCGGTCTGAATCCGGGAAAGGAACCGCTATAATGCTGACAGAACAATAGTTTTGTAGCAGAGGTTGAAACTTGAAAAATAATCGAAAGGGAGTATTGTTTTTTGAGATTTGAAATTTGAATTTTGCCCCATGTCCATCCGGATTGCCATAGCCGATGATAAACAGATTAACCGTACAACGGTGAAGGAGAAGATTGTAGCATATAAAGAAATTGAATTGGTGCTGGAAGCAAAGAATGGCCACGATTTTCTGGAACAGCTAAA
>JAHEZE010000009.1:0-23141 GCA_023251235.1 Sphingobacteriales bacterium
TGCAGTGAAGCTGATAAAAAAAGGTTTGGCTTATGTGGATGACAGCAGCAGTGAAGAAATGGCGGCTATGAAGGGCACACCTACCGGGGCGGGAAAGAACAGTCTTTACAGGAACAGGGCTGTGGAAGAAAACCTGGAGCTTTTTCAAAAGATGAAGAGTGGAGAGTTTGCAGATGGTACTCATACTCTTCGTGTCAAAATTGATATGGCACATATCAATATGCTGATGCGTGACCCGGTGCTGTATCGCATTAAGCATGCTCATCATCACCGTACAGGAGATAAATGGTGTATTTACCCAATGTATGATTTTGCGCATGGACAATGTGATTCAATTGAAAATATTACTCACTCCATCTGTACCCTGGAGTTTGTTCCGCATCGTGAATTATACGACTGGCTGATTGAGAAACTGGAAATTTTCCCTTCGCATCAATATGAATTTGCAAGACGTAATATTAATTATACGGTAACGAGTAAAAGAAAATTGCTGCAGTTGGTGAACGAAAATTATGTAACAAGCTGGGATGATCCCCGTATGCCTACTATCAGTGGTCTGCGCCGCAGGGGATATACGCCGGAAAGCATCAGGGATTTTTGCGACAGGATAGGAATTGCCAAGAGAGAAAACATTGTTGATGTTGGGCTGCTTGAATTTTGTTTAAGAGAACATTTGAATAAAATAGCACAGCGAAGGATGGTGGTATTTGATCCGGTTCGTGTAGTAATTAGTAATTGGGTCCCGCTTCAGGCGGGAGGGAAAACGGAAATACTTCAAAGTGAAAATAATCCCGAAGATGCGGGATCGGGAATGCGGGATTTACCTTTCAGCAGAGAAATTATGATTGAAAGAGATGATTTCATGGAAACCCCACCGAAAAAATTTTTCCGTCTGGCTCCCGGGCAAATGGTAAGATTGAAAAGCGCCTACATTATTAAATGCGAACAGGTGATTAAAGATGCTGATGGAAACATAAGCGAAATTCATTGCAGTTATATTCCTGAAAGTAAAAGCGGTCATGATACTTCAGAAATTAAGGTAAAAGGAACTCTTCATTGGGTAAATGCTGCTGATGCTGTGGAAGTGGAAGTGAGGGAATATGACCGGTTGTTTAAAGTGGAAGATCCATCCAGTGAAGAAGGGGACTTTAAAGATTATATAAATCCAGATAGTTTAAAAGTAGTGAAAGGATTTGCAGAGCCTTCAATAAAAAATGCAAAACTGTCGGATCGCTTCCAGTTTTTGCGCAAAGGGTATTATTGTTTGGATAAAGACTCCACGGATGAAAAATTAATCTTTAACAGAACAGTGACGTTGAAGGATGGATGGACAAAGGAGGTGAAGAAAAATTAATAATCAGTAATTAATAATTAAGAATTATAAGCGTCTGCATCAGGAAGCTTTTTTATTGTAAAATGGATAAAGGAATTCAGTAGTTAAATCATTATTAAAACTGATTTTAGTCAGAAAATTAAATCCCAGAGTTGAGTTGCTTTGTTAAAAATTAAACATTATGAGCTTTACAAATATTTCGAAACTGAACACCCGGCCTCTTGATATTCTCAGAGGTCTTGTTTTTTATAAAGAAGAAATTAAAATACTCCAGGAAAGATTGGAGGAGGTAGCATCAAAGAATAACAGCTTTGAAGCCCGGCAGGGGATTGAGCATTTTCAAAACCAGTTGGTAATGCACAGGAATAATATTGATGAACTGAAGCATAAGATGAATGAGTTTAATGACCGATTGAGCAAAGATGCTCATTTGCATGGTGGCAGAATTGATCATGAAAGAATAAATGAAGAAAATACATTAATCGAAGAATATGAAGGATTAGAGAAAGTGATTAAAGAAATGCGCCGGGAATTCAATGCTTTTTTGAGTAAGTGGATGTGATAGTTTTCACTAAATTGATCCTTGATAAAAAACCATTTTAACTGGTGGGTACAATGTTATTTATACTCTCCAAAAACTCCCCTCAATTCATCAGATATTTCACCAAGAGTAACTTTATTTTCCACGGCCTCAATTACTGCCGGCATCATGTTTGTTCCGCTTGAGGCTCTGTCATTAATTTCCTGAAGGCATTGATCAACTTTGGCCCTATCCCTGCTGTTACGTAAAATTTTTAATTTTTCAATTTGTATCAGCCTGATGCTGTCATCTACTTTTAAAGATGGAATAGGTTTTTCCTCTTTTTCTTCAAATTTATTAACCCCGACAATAATCTTTTCCTTCGTTTCAATTTGCCGCTGATACTCATAAGCGCTGCGGGCAATTTCATTCTGAATAAATCCTTCTTCAATAGCATTCACACTTCCACCCATTGCATCAATTTTTTCAATCAGTTTCCATGCAGCTTCTTCTACTTCATTGGTGAGGGATTCAATGAAATAACTTCCGCCTAAAGGATCGGCAGTATCAGGTGCGCCGCTTTCAAAAGCAACAATCTGTTGGGTACGTAAAGCAATTCTCGCTGCTTCTTCAGTTGGCAGACTAAATGCTTCATCATATCCATTAGTGTGTAAAGATTGTGTGCCGCCCAGTACCGCTGCTAATGTTTGAATAGTTACTCTGGAAATATTATTTAGAGGTTGTTGTGCGGTCAGCGTACAACCACCGGTTTGGGTATGAAAGCGCAGCATCATGGCTTTTTGGTCTGTAGCACCCATGTCTTTCATCATCTTTGCCCACATTTTTCTTGCTGCACGGAACTTAGCCACTTCTTCAAATAAATTATTGTGGGCATTAAAAAAGAAGGAGAGCCGTTTGCCGAATACATTTATATCTAATCCTTTTTTCAAAGCGGCTTCTACATAAGCTTTTCCATTGCTTAGGGTAAATGCAATTTCCTGAACAGCGGTGCTGCCAGCTTCGCGAATATGATAGCCGCTGATAGAAATGGTATTCCACTTCGGAACTTCCTGGCTGCACCATTCAAAAACATCGGTGATGATACGCATGGAAGGTTTTGGAGGGTAGATATAAGTACCTCTTGCGGCATATTCTTTTAATATATCATTCTGAATAGTGCCTGAAATATTTTTCAGATCAGCACCCTGTTGTTTTGCTAATGCAACATATAAAGAAAGAAGAATAAAACCAGTTGCATTAATGGTCATGGAAGTGGAAACATCGTCCAGTTTAATTCCTGAAAATAGATCCTGCATATCTTCAATACTATCAATGGCGACTCCCACTTTTCCTACTTCACCTTCTGCCAGTGGATGATCGCTGTCATAGCCAATTTGTGTAGGTAAATCAAAAGCGACACTTAACCCATTTACACCTTGCGATAATAAATAATGGTATCGTTTATTACTTTCTTCAGCAGTACTGAAGCCGGCATATTGACGCATCGTCCAGAGTTTGCCACGATACATGTCTGGCTGAATGCCACGGGTGAAAGGAAAGGAGCCGGCCCCTCCACCCCCCGAAGGGGGGATATTAGAAACATCACTTTCAGTATAAATTTCTTTTATCTCAATTCCGCTATCTGTATATATTTTTTTATTCTCCATCTTTTGTAATAGTTCAGTTTACAAACACCCCTTTAGGGGATGGGGGTTATTTCATCAGCTTCCTCGCTTCATAATTCAATGCTTCCAATACAATATTGTGCAGAGCATTTTTATCCTGTGAAATAATTATTTCTAAAATTCTTTTATTAAGATCAATTGCTCTTGCATCAGCAGGCAGCGTTTGGGCCACCTGGTTTATGATCAGCATATTCTGATTTTTTAAATTATTTACCGCTTGCCATGCCATCGGGCTTACGTAAATCTGTTGTGAGCTATTATATTCAAATTCCTGTTTAATACTTTCAAGAAGTAATAATTGCATTTGCCTGGCTGGTAATTCCGGCTGATTAACACGGGCAATCAGGTTAGGTAATGCTATTCTTTCCGTTAAAACAACCAATCTTTCATATGCCTGCAATTGTAAAGGCCGGGTATTAAATTCTGATTGGCCGGACTTTTTTTGTGCTCTCTTATTACTCAATAGGAAAAATGTAATCAGGGAGATTATTAAAGCCACGGCGGAGAAAATAAGACTCAACGTAATATTATCCATAGATTCCGTTTAGTTTAGGCAAAAATACAGGCAATTGTCATTCTTTTCCGTTTTTGGGAAGCAGCAATCGCCATATGTTTTTTATTTTTGCTGGTAAATTGATATAAATGGAGGCTGCAGCAATAATACCCGTTTCACTTACTGAAGGTGCAATTATTCAAATTAAAAAGCTGATGGAGAAAGATAATTTTGATTCCGCCAAATATCTGCGTATTGGCGTTAAGGGCGGGGGATGTTCAGGAATGACGTATTTATTGGGGTTTGAGCAAAAAGAAAAGGATGATTATTCATTTGAAATTTCAGGTATCAAATGTATCATGAATAAGGCTCATGAAATGTACCTGTACGGTATGAAAATTGATTGGGAAGATGGCTTGAATAACCGGGGCTTTACTTTTAAAAACCCCAATGCCAGTACTACCTGCGGATGCGGAACTTCCTTTGGAGTTTAAACAGGGTATATAATTTCTCTTTAGAAAATATGTTCAATTGATTACTATTTTAATTCTACTTTTTATCATTTATTATTTGAAGAAGCCTGATTTGTTCTGCCTGTGTTTCAATTAATTTTTTGAATTGCTCCTGGATCAGCAGATCCATTTTCTGATGAAGAGTTCTGATCTCTACTTCAGCTTTCAGGTTAACCATATAGTCATTAATATTCCGCTGCCGGTCCTTTTCTTCCACCCTGTTCTGGCTCATCATGATTACCGGCGCCTGCAGGGCAGCAATACAGGAAAGTACAAGATTCATGAGAATGAAAGGGTAGGGATCAAATTTTTTTGTTTGAGGGAGAAAAATATTGATCAATATCCAAAAGGATAACAGGATAAAGAATAAAATGATAAATTTCCAGCTGCCTCCAAATTTGGCTACTTTGTCAGCAAGCCTTTGTCCGGAAGAAAGTTTTTCTTCCTGTGGTTTATTCAGGCTTTGAAGTAATAGTTTTTCCTGTTCTACCGCTTTGCATACAATTTCATTAAGCTTTTGTAACTGTTCATCCTCTGTATGGAGAAGATCATGGATATACGTTTTGTCAGATGTGCTCATATATTTTTTTATTAAAGTTATGAACTTGTTTTTCTGAAAAATTTATTTTGGCAAAACAAAAAACCCTGTTCATTTGAACAGGGTTAAACTATTTACAGGCCGGGCTTATTTTGCTACTGCTGGTTTTATTGCCAGCTTATGTTTCTGTTCAGGTATCAGGTCTGCCTTACCAAGTGGTTTGTTTTTGGCCAGGTCAACAAGAATTGGCGCTGCTACAAAAATGGATGAATAGGTACCCGTGATGACACCGATCAACATAGCAAAAGCAAACCCCCTGGTTACCTCCCCGCCAAATATGAACAAGATGAGAATGGTAAGGAATACAGTAAGGGAGGTCATGATCGTACGGCTTAATGTGTCATTAATAGCACGGTTAATAATAACTTCTTTAGTAACCCCTTTCATCTGGCGGCTATATTCCCGTATTCTGTCAAACACAATTACCGTATCGTTCATAGAGAAACCGATCACTGTAAGTATGGCGGCAATGAAGTGCTGATCCAGCTCCAGTGGAAAGGGCACAACATTTCTGAGGAACGAAAATGCTGTTAACGTCACCAACACGTCGTGCAATAAAGCGATAATTGTACCCAGTGAGTATCTCCAGTCGCGGAAACGGATGAATATATAAAGCGAAATCATCAACAATGAAATGATCGTAGCTTTTTTTGCACCTGCTTTCAGGTCGTCAGATATTGTTGGTAAAACTTTTTTAGATCCCAGCTTTAAGTCACTATCAAATTTTTCATAGCTGATTGCCGGTAAATAATTTTTCAACCCTTCAAATAATTTTCGTTCGACTATTGAGTCAACGCCTTCTCTCGGATCGTTGATTAAGTAAGAGGTAGTAATGTCAAGCTGATTATTAAATCCAATTGTTTTTATGATCGGGTTTTCTCCAAAAGTCACTTCAAGATCTTTACGGACACTTTCTACATTCAGCGGTTTGTTGTTGTCAAACTGAATAACAAAGCTGCGGCCACCGTTGAATTCAACCCCCTGATTGAATCCATTGAAAATGGCGCCAATACCCATTATTAAAACAAATACTGAAATACCATATGCTACTTTTCTGTATTCAATGAATTTAAAAGTGGCATGTTTGAAAATGCGTTTGCTTATTCCGGTGAAATAAACCAAGTGACGTTTTTTACTGGTGAACCAATCAGTAACCCAACGGCTAACCAGGATACCGCAGAATAAAGAAAGAAGGATACCAATAATCTGCGTAGTAGCAAATCCCTTTACTGGTCCAAGACCGAAATAGAAAAGGATGATTGCAGTTAATAATGTTGTTACGTGTGCATCCAGTACCGGTGGCAATGAACGGCGATAACCATCATTAATTGCCTGCTGATATCCCTTACCTCTTGTGAGTTCCTCTTTTATACGTTCATAAATGATTACATTAGTGTCTACGGCCATACCAATAGTCAGTACAAGGGCTGCAATACCAGGTGCGGTAAGTGTAGCGCTAAATGCAGCCAGGATGCTGATGGTAAATAATAAATTTAATATTAAAGCAATGTTTGCTATCCAGCCGCTGGTATTATAATACACCAGCATCAATAGAAAGATGACAGTAAAAGAGATAAAGAAGGCTTTTACGCCACCATGAATGGCATCAGCCCCAAGAGTGGGACCTACCACTTGTTCCTGAACAATTTTTGCAGGAGCAGGTAGCTTACCCACCTTTAGAATATTAGCAAGATCCTGTGCTTCTTCTACAGTGAAATTTCCTCTTATTTGTGATTTTCCACCTTCAATTCTTTCATCAGCTACAGGAGCTGAATAAACAATATCATCCAATACAATGGCAATTGGAATTCTTTTTTCAGCGCTTTTTGCAGTTAATACAGCCCAATCACTTCCGCCTTTTGGATTCATACTCATCTGCACAATGGGGTTACTGGTTATTTGCTCATAGTCCTGGCTGGCATTCGTTACGGCATCACCTTCAATCGGTGCTTTATCAGAACCATAGGTTTTAATAACATACAATGGAACAAAATCATTTTGCTTACTTGTTTCTTTGTTTGTTTCAACGATACCGTAATAGAAACGGGCATCTGCCGGAAATTTGGTGATAATACCATCCAGGTTCAGGTATTCTCTTAACTGCGCAGTGTCTTTTATATGAACATAACCTATTGCTGCAGGATAGGAAACTTTTTTGCTTTTTGGATCCTGAAAAGGAGATGCAAACTGAATATATTCTGCAAGTGTTCTTTTCTTTTGGGTGACTGCCGGCTGGGTTTTTCCAGTTGTTTCAGCAGGTTGTTTTTGTCCGCTTAACAATGCAGAAATTTTATCGCCGGTCTTTTGAATTGCTGAATCTGCCTTTTGAGTTGTGGCAGTTGTTGTTGCCTTGGTACTATCTGGTAGCACCTGTGTGCCGCTCATTATTTCATTAAAAGCTTTATCAGCGGCAACTAAATTGTTATCCAACTCACCAATATTATAAACTTCCCAAAACTGAAGATTGGCGGATGCCTGCAAATATTTTCTTACTCTATCTTCATCATCAATTCCTGGTAATTCCACAGTTATGATTGCTTTGCTCACATCCAGGTTAATATTGGGCTGTGCCACGCCAAACTGGTCGATACGACTGCGAATTACCTGGAAAGTTCTTTTAATAGCCTGACCCGCCTCTTTGCGAATAAGATCCAACACTTTGGTATCAGTTGCTCCAATAAGTGCCTGGTCCTGGTTGGCCGCAGAAAATATGCCGGCCATCTTTCCGGTTCCGGCTAAAGATTTAAATTGATCGTAAAAAAGTGTTATGAAATCAGCGTCACTATTTGCTTTTTGTTTGTTGGCATTTTCAAGAGCTTTCAGGAATTGCGGGTCTCTTGAATTATTACTCATTGACCTTAATAACCCCGTTAACTCAATTTCCATAGTTACACTCATACCACCCTGTAAATCCAAACCGAGATTTAATTCTGATTCTAATGCATTTTTATAAGTTTGACCAAACCAGGTGATCTTGTTATCCTTTGTACTATCAAGAAGTTTTTTTAGTCTTGTTTTAAACTTCAATTTAAGTGAGTCAGGATAATTGTCCACATCCGCAAATTGTTTTGCTGAAGGGTACGTGGTATTCATGAATTGCTGTGCACGGCCTTCCATTTTTTTCTCATGGCTACGAACAAACCAGGTAAAAGAAAGTTGATACACGGAGTAAATAATCAGAATAATCGTAAAGAAACGAACCAAACCTTTGAGTTGCATACAGGTAAATATTTTCTTTTATGCTCGGTTGCCAATTCCCTTATTGGTACGGGGCAAGCGGCTTTGGGTTTTTTTAAAGAGGGGCAAAGATAGGGCTTTCAGGCAGAAAAAATGGTAAAAAAATGGAGGTTAAAACCAGTGGTCTTCAGTAATTAAAGAGGACTTTATTCTTTAAAATATTTTTAGCTATTTCTGTTATTTGCAATCATTTTTTTAAAGAGCATACATACTTTTAAGAAAATAAGCAAGGTTGAAACAACTGAAGTCAAAGGCAATTTTACTGATATGAAATCAGTACCGCGGAAGATCAGAACCGGCATACCAATTCTGTAAAATTTTTTGACAGTAACAATAGACTTGTATATAAAAAACATGAGAAAGTATTTTATGAGCTCGGGATTAGAGTAACAGAAAAATTTCGCCTGATCTTTCATTGTTTATTTTTGATAATAGTAAGTGAACATATGTTAGTCGTATTTATAAGTATTTTTGCCCTTTACTTGACAAATAATTTAAATCAACATGCAAACATTGGTTGAATCTGTACAGTTATCATCTTTATTAGAACGTTTCGCCGAGCCTGAAACTTTGAAGATGGCAAAGCTTGGCCGGGAGCTAAGAGCTAAAGGCGCTGATGTGATTGATCTCAGTTTAGGCGAACCTGATTTTGATACTCCTCAGCATATTAAGGATGCAGCTAAAAAAGCAATTGATGATAATTGGAGCCATTATCCACCTGTTGCCGGCTATCCTGATTTGCGTGAGGCTATATGTAAAAAACTTAAAAGAGATAATGATCTTGATTATAAACCTGAGAACATTGTTGTTTCTACCGGCGCCAAACAAAGTCTGGCAAATGCAATTTTAGCATTAGTGGATGATGGAGAAGAAGTAATTATCCCAGCTCCATACTGGGTTACCTATTCTGAATTAGTAAAAATTGCCCGTGGCGTACCAGTGATTGTCAGAACGGCAATGGAAAATAAATACAAGATTACCCCGGAACAATTGGAAGATTGTATCACTGAAAGATCAAAAGTGTTTCTGTTTTCTTCTCCATGCAATCCAAGTGGCACCGTCTATACTAAAGATGAACTGGCTGCTCTTGTTGAAGTCTTTAAAAATCATCCCGGCATTTTTATTATTTCTGATGAAATTTATGAATACATCAATTTCATTGGCAAACATGAAAGCATAGCTCAGTTTGATGAGATCAAAGACAGGGTAATAATCGTAAACGGATTAAGTAAAGGTTTTGCAATGACCGGTTACCGCCTTGGTTACATCGCTTCAAATGCAGTGGTTGCAAAAGGCTGTGAAAAGTTACAGGGTCAGTTTACCAGTGGAGCCAATTCAATTACACAACGAGCTGCTATTACTGCACTAACAACTGACCTGAGACCTTCCATGGAAATGACAAAAGAATTTACCCGCCGGAGAGAAAGAATTCTTCAATTGTTGAAAGATATTCCCGGAACTCATGGAGCCGAGCCAGATGGAGCATTTTACATTTTTCCAGTCGTGAAATCATTCTTTGGTAAATCAGACGGGCAAGAAACGATCAATAACGCTGATGACATGTGCATGTATCTTTTGAACAAAGCAAATGTATCAACTGTTACCGGCAGAGCTTTTGGTGAGCCTGATTGTATCCGCATTTCATTTGCCAATAGTATGGATAAAATTGAAATGGCTATGGCCAGGATTAAAGAGGCGTTGGAAAAATTGAAGTAAAGTCTATTGAAGAAGTTTATCGTGAAGTTTTAGTACCTGTGGTATTACCATTTCATGTTCATCATTGATTATAACAAAATCACAAAGCTTCATTTTTATTTCTTCCTCAATTTGTTTGTTCATCCGGTTAATAACTTCTTCGCGGGGTACATTGTTTCTTTCCATGGCTCTTTTAAGACGTAAAGGGAAGGGGGCAGACACGCCAATAACATAATCGAGTCTTTCGGCAACTCCGGCTTCGAATATCAATGCAGCTTCATGAATGGCATATGGAGTTGTTTGTTTTGTCATCCAGGACTCACTGTCTTTTATTGTTTCCGGGTGAACAAGGGAATTCAGAAGATCAAGTTTTCCATTATCATTAAAAACGACGGAAGAAATATAACCCCGGTTTAATTCACCGTATGTATAAGATTCTTCACCAAAATTTTTTATAATTTTTTTTTTTAATTCAGGATCGGCATTCATTATTCGCCTGGCTTCTTTATCTGCATAATAAACGGGAATGCCCAATACTTCAAAAATTTGTGCTACAGTGCTTTTACCGCTGCCGATACCTCCTGTTAATCCAATACGAAGCATAAGAGAGAACCAGGATTTAATTGATATAATAGATTATGAGGAAAGTTAGGCTTTGCGTTTCTAAAATCAAAAAACAAAAGAGGAAATCAGAATCGCTGATTTCCTCTCAATCCTTTTAATCCCGGTAATCGTGGTTCTACTTTTTTCCCGGAGTAGCTGGTTTATTTAATGCGTTTGTCATTTCCATGCTTATTGATGACCTCTCCATTTTTATATAACTTCCAGGGCTGATCTCGAGGTTAACGGTTCCATCCTCATTAATTTTATTAACAGTGCCATGGATGCCGGCAATGGTTACTACTTTGGTTCCTTTCTGTAATTCTTCAATAAATTTTTTCTGTTGCTTTTGTTTTTTTGCCTGGGGGCGGATAAAGAACATCCAGAAAACCAGGATGATCATGCCCATAAAAATCATGGAAGTCATTCCGCCGAAAGGTCCGGAAGATTGTTGTGCCTGTAATAAATAGATAATCATTATTGTTGTTTTTAATTATAGGTTTAATTCTTCATATCTTTTTTTTGCACTTCTACTTTAAATACCAGAACGGTTCTGCCCGGATCTGTATTTGCATCTACATATACTTCTTTGGTATTAGTAGATCCACCTCTGTTATCGCTGTTAAACTTTGCCTTAATTACACCTTCTTGCCCTGGTGCAAATGGTTCTTTAGGAGTTTCTGGAATAGTGCAACCACATTGGGCTGAAACATTTGAAATTATCAACGCTTTGTTTCCGGTATTTTTAAAACGAAAAGCAACTTCCAGTTCCTGTCCTTCAACAATTTTCCCCATATTCAACTCTTTTGTATCCAGCCATTCAAGGGTTGTGAGGCTTGCAGGATCGGCTGTGTTTGCTGAAGTCGTTTTTTTATCTGCTTGTTTACAAGCCAATAAAGAAGTTCCTGCTAAAAAAAGTAAAAGAATTTTTTTCATAATTATTCTTTTAAAGATTGCAAATGTATAGAAAAGCTGTGAGCTATTTTCTTTCACGAATTCTTTCGCGATAGTTCAGTTCCCAAAGCTCATGCCTTGCGATAATCCACTTTCTGCATCTTACCCTGCAATACCAGTTCCTTGTGAATATTATCCAGTATGCCATTTACAAACTGACCGCTTTGGAGTGTGCTGTAATCTTTGGCCAGATCAATATATTCATTGATAGTCACTTTAGGAGGTATCGTTTCAAAATAAAGAAACTCAGAAACCCCCATTTTCATCAGTATCATATCCAGCAGGGCGATACGTTCCGGATCCCAGTTTTTTAATTTAGGCACAATGAGTGTCTGCAAATGTTCATCTTTTTCCAGAACAGTGGCAAGAAGATTTTTCGCAAATATTTTTTTATCCGGACTTATCAGTTCATAAAAATTAATACTGCCGGGTTTTTGAATGAAGTTGACCAGCAACTGTATCAGCATTTCCCCATCATCATCCAGGTTATTATAGAATTCTTCCAGGTGAGAAATAAATAAGATATTGGGAAGCATCAATTTATCAAGAATAAATTCTATTATTTCTTTTTCTTCTTTTTGATCTCTTTCAGTTTTCCTGATATAAGTTTTGTACTCCTGAGTGTCGGCCAGCTGGAGATAAATTTTTTTTAATAACTCTTTATCAATTATTGAATCAGGTTTTATTTTATTTAGTAAATCTTTAAAAGAAGCATTCTCCAGAATCTTCCATAAAACAGAGTTTCCGGCAATCTTAATATTTACATGAAGATCCTCAAAAGTTGTCAAATGTTTGCCTGCACGATGATGTGCATTTGTTTCTGCATACCTGCATACTTCTGTTAAAAAATAAGTGAGATAAAATAAAAGATTACGAGTCTGGTCAAAGTGATTCTGTAAAATCATCTGTGGTTCGCCGGGCTTCAGGTCTTTCTCAAGAGATGCAACTGCATAAAGTGTTTGCATCACTTTTACCCGGATATTTCTTCTGCTGATCATCTTTTAAGAACTGTTAGGGTTGCGAAGATAAGTGATTTGGTTTGTGCATTGATGTTTGATGCATAAGATAAAATTAATTTTTCCGCTCGGGTATTACTATTAAACATTTTTATATAGTCTTCAAAGGATAAATTCGCAGCACTCTTCTACATATGGTATCCCAATATATATTTGGACAATTTTGCGTTCAGCCCTCCCTTTCTCCGGAGGGGCGATTTAGGCAGGTAATTAAGTTGAGGAAAATGGGATGGAGTGCTCCATCGTGGATTGAAACCTGAAATATGGCATGCATCGGAAATCTAACCAGAGATAAAAAATGCAGTTCAAATTAATTTTAATCAAAGTGTAATATTGGCATGAAAGACTGATTTTTTTTCTGTTATTAAAAATGGAGAATTCATTTTTTTCAATAAACCTGAAATTTTTTCCGATTCAACGTGGTGGGCACGGTATTTCCTATACCTTTGCCGCCCGCCTGCACAATCCCGATATTTATCGGGATGGGGGACTAGTTCTAAAAACAAACAATCTTATTTTTCTAACAACTAAAAATCAATACAACTATGGCTAAAAAGTTAAATGTTACCCCTCTTCATGACAGGGTAATAGTGAAACCGGCTCCTGCTGAGGAGAAAACTGCCGGTGGTATCATTATTCCCGACACAGCAAAAGAAAAACCACAGCGTGGCGTGGTGATTGCCGCAGGTCCGGGCAAAAAAGATGAACCCATGTCCGTTAAAACCGGCGATACAGTTCTTTATGGCAAATATGCAGGTACAGAAATCCAGATTGATAATGACGACCTGCTGATTATGAGAGAGAGTGATATACTGGCGATCGTGTAAACCCCATCCCTAAAGGGGTGGTTTGAAAATGCTCAACGATGAAAAGGAAGTACAAGAGTGCCCTTCGCTTCGCTCTGGGTAAACTTGCAACGAAAGCTTCATAGTAGCACTAAAGCTGGGCAAATAAAAATTTAAAACCTGAATCTAAAATTTAAAATTATTAAATTATGTCAAAACAATTATTCTTCAATACAGAGGCCCGCAATAAAATGAAAAAGGGTGTTGATATCCTGTGTAATGCAGTGAAAGTAACCCTGGGCCCGAAAGGACGTAATGTTGTCCTTGAAAAAAAATTCGGCGCACCAAGTGTGACTAAAGATGGTGTTACCGTGGCCAAAGAAATAGAACTGGAAGATCCCATTGAAAATATGGGTGCCCAGATGGTGAAAGAAGTAGCCAGCAAAACATCTGATGTAGCCGGTGATGGTACAACTACTGCTACTGTTCTTGCCCAGGCTATCATTACAGAAGGTTTAAAGAATGTTGCTGCCGGCGCCAACCCAATGGACTTGAAACGGGGTATTGATAAAGCTGTAAAAGCAGTGGTTGAGAGCCTTGCTGCACAATCTCAGAAAGTGGGCAATGATAGTAAGAAGATTGAACAGGTGGCTTCGATTTCTGCCAACAACGATGCTGAAATTGGAAAACTGATTGCAGAAGCAATGGGTAAAGTAACTAAAGATGGTGTAATCACTGTGGAAGAAGCAAAAGGAATTGAAACAGGCATTGAAGTGGTAGAAGGTATGCAGTTTGACCGTGGTTACATTTCTCCATATTTTGTTACCAACAGCGAAAAAATGGAAGTGGAACTAGAGAATCCTTATATCATGATTTATGATAAGAAAGTGAGCAGCATGAAAGATATTTTGCATATTCTTGAGAAAGTGGCACAACAGGGATCTCCTTTGGTAATAATATCTGAAGACCTTGAGGGTGAAGCATTGGCTACACTGGTAGTAAACAAATTGCGTGGCACCCTGAAAGTGGCTGCTGTAAAAGCTCCGGGATTTGGGGATCGTAGAAAAGAAATGCTTCAGGATCTGGCTATCCTTACTGCCGGCCTTGTAATTAGCGAAGAGCAAGGATACAAACTGGAGAATGCCGACCTTACTTATTTAGGCAAAGCTGAAAGAGTGGTGATTGATAAAGACAATACGACCATTGTTGGCGGTAAAGGAAAGAAAGCTGATATCACTGGACGAATCAACCAGATAAAAGCTCAGATTGAAGTAACTACTTCTGATTATGATAAAGAAAAACTGCAGGAGCGTCTTGCTAAATTAAGTGGTGGTGTTGCTGTTCTTCAGATTGGCGCTGCCACTGAAATGGAAATGAAAGAAAAGAAAGACCGTGTAGATGATGCATTGCATGCTACAAGAGCAGCTATAGAAGAAGGCATCGTTCCCGGTGGTGGTGTAGCATTTATCCGTGCTATTGAAGCTATTGAAAGAATGAAAGGCAGCAATGAAGATGAAGCCACAGGAATTGCAATAGTTAAAAGAGCCCTGGAAGAACCGCTTCGCCAGATTGTGGAGAATGCAGGCATAGAAGGCTCAATTGTAGTACAAAAAGTAAAAGAAGGAAAAGCTGATTTTGGTTTCAATGCAAGAACCGAACAGTATGAAAAACTGATAGCTGCCGGTGTTATCGATCCAACAAAGGTTACCCGTGTTGCATTGGAAAACGCAGCATCTATTGCCGGCATGTTACTCACTACAGAGTGTGTAATTGCTGATAAGCCTAAGAAAGAAGAAGCAGCACATGCACACGGTGGAGCACCTGGCATGGGTGGAATGGATTATTAAAAACCCCAGCCTAGGAGGGGAGGAAGAATATAGCCAACTCAAATATTTGGGTTGGCTTTTTTATTTTGATTAATTCCTTAATTTGAACAAAACTTCAACTGCATGAAAAAACTTTTTATTACAATCATCGTATTGCTTTGTCAGATTTTTTCTTACTCACAAATAAACCAGAAGGAAATAGAAAACAAGGTGGATGTTTTTGATAAATACATTCAATCATCCATTCCCTTATGGAAAACTACCGGCCTTGCTATTGCAGTTGTTAAAGATGGTCAGGTGATTTTTAAAAAAGGATATGGAATTACCAATATTAATGATGGAAAACCTTTTACCACATCAACAATTTCTTTTTGTGCCTCTACCACAAAAGCGATGACTGCTGCTTGCATAGGAATGCTGGTGGATGAGGGCAAATTGAAATGGGATGACAAACTTAAAGATGTGTTACCCGGTTTCCGCTTATATGATCCCTATGTAGGTGATGAAATTACTGTTCGTGATTTGCTCAGACATAATGCCGGCTTGGGTAATGGTGACAGGCTTTGGCTTTATGGATATTCATCAGAAGAAATAGTAAGAAGAATGCGATATATGAAGCCGGCCTATTCTCTCAGGTCATCTTTTATTTACCAAAATCTGATGTATGTGGTAGCGGGAGAGGTGATAAAAAAAGTAAGCGGTTTACCCTGGGATGAGTTTATTAAAAAAAGAATTTTTCAACCTTTGGGTATGAATCATACTTATACGCTTTTTAAAGAAGCAAAAAATGAACCTAGTGTAATAACACCCCATTTTTATTATGGTGATACAGTAGTGAAGGCAATAGAAGCGATAGATTTCGGTGGCTATAATCCTGCGGGCAGTGTGGTATCATGTATTGATGATATTACAAAATGGATGCAGTTTATTCAGGATAGTGCAATAGTAAATGGTCAGCGATTAATTAAAGCAGAAACATTTGCTGAATTTTTTAAACCACAATCTTTTGTTACAGCCAGCCAATTTTATCCAACACAGGAAAAAACACATCCCCACTGGACTACTTATGGCTTAGGTTGGTTTCAGCAGGATTACAGGGGCAAGATGATTCAATATCATACTGGTAGCCTGGATGGAGCCATTGCCATATTTGGGATGGTACCCGAAGAAAAATTTTCCATTTACATTTTTGCCAACCTTGACCATTCTGAAATCAGGCATGCTTTAATGTGGAAAGCAATTGACCTCTGGAGTTTTAATGATAACAGCCGCGACTGGAGCACAGAGCTTTATTATCATTACAAAAAAATAAGAGAAGAAGGTTGGAAAAAAGAAAAAGATAAGGAAGATAAAAGAGTAATGGGCACTAATCCTTCATTAAGCCTTACTCAATACTCCGGCAAGTTTACAAATGAAGTGTATGGTGATGCAGACATTGTTTTAAATGGTAATGCATTGGCCATTCAATTTCCAAATAAAATAAGCCTTGCTCTGAAGCACTGGAATTATGATGTTTTCAGAGGATATAATAATTATGAATGGTATGGCAAAGCTTGGGTTACATTTTCAATTAGTGCAGAAGGGAAAGTGACGCAATTTGATGCCGATGGGATTGTGTATATTAAAAAAGAATAATTTTTCAATACCACCATTGCTGATAATCCCTATAATTCTGTTGTAGGGATTATTTGCTTTATTGGTGAAAAACGGTTGAATGAGCTTACCTTTGCCGCTCGAAAAAAATTGATACATGATCAGCGTAAAAGATTTAAAATTAGCTTACGGCAAACGGGTTTTGTTTGAAGAAGTGAATCTCAATTTCATAAAAGGAAATTGTTATGGCGTAATCGGGGCAAACGGGGCAGGTAAAAGTACTTTTCTAAAAATACTTAGCGGTGAGATAGAACCGAATAAAGGAACAGTTGAAATATCTCCCGGCGAAAGACTTGCAGTATTGAAACAAAATCAATTTGAGTTTGATGAGCAAACAGTTTTGAATACAGTGATGATGGGATATACCAAGTTATGGGCAATCATGAAAGAAAGAGAAAAAATTTATGCCCTTGCTGATTTTACTGAAGAGGATGGAATGAAAGCTGCAGAACTGGAACATGAGTTTGGTGAAATGGGCGGTTATACTGCTGATAGTGATGCCGCCACTTTGCTGAGTGAACTGGGAGTAGTGGAAGAATATCATAATTCACTGATGAAGGATATTCCTTCTAATTTAAAAGTTCGGGTATTGCTTGCTCAATCACTTTTTGGCAATCCTGATATTTTATTGCTGGACGAGCCGACAAACGGATTGGATATTGAAACCATCAGTTGGCTGGAAAATTTTCTGGCTGATTATGAAAATATAGTTTTGATCGTTAGCCACGACCGTCACTTCCTGGATGCCGTATGTACACATGTGGCAGATGTGGATCGACAGAAAATAAAAATCTTTACCGGTAACTATACCTTCTGGTACGAGAGTTCACAATTAATGGCCCGCCAGATAAATGATAAGAATAAAAAAACGGAAGAGAAGAGGCAGGCCCTGATAGATTTCATTGCCCGGTTCAGTGCCAATGCTTCAAAGAGCAAACAGGCAACATCAAGGAAGAAGGCATTGGAGAAATTAACCATTGATGAAATTGAGCCGAGTTACCGTAAATACCCTGGAATTATTTTTCAGCAACTGCGTGAAGTGGGCAACCAGATTTTAAATGTAGAAAAACTAACCAAATCAATAGAGGGTAGAAAATTATTCAGCAATGTAACTTTTACTGTTAATAAAGGAGATAAAATTGCATTGCTCAGTCGTGATCCGCTGGCCATAACAACCTTTTTTAATATCATCACTGCAGAAACAATTGCCGATAGCGGCTCTTACGAATGGGGCACTACCGTTACGCATGCATATCTCCCCCAGGAAAATAATCAATACTTCAACGGAGAACTAAATCTGATGGACTGGCTTCGTCAGTATGTTCCTTCTCATGTAACAGATGTGGATGAACCTTTCCTTCGCGGATTTTTAGGTAAAATGTTATTCAGTGGTGATGATGTAATGAAGAAAACAAATGTATTGAGTGGTGGAGAAAAGGTTCGTTGCATGCTTAGCCGCATGATGTTGCAAAACCCCAATGTGGTATTATTAGATCAGCCCACTAATCATCTTGACCTGGAAAGTATTCAAAGCTTCAATGAACAGTGTACTGCCTTCAAAGGAATTGTTCTATTGACAAGCTATGACCATACTTTTATGCAGACAGTTGCTAACCGTGTTATTGAATTAACGCCTAAAGGCATCATTGACCGTCTTATGGAATTTGATGAATACCTGGTTGATGAAAGAGTGAAGAGGATGAGGGAGGAGATGTATAGTTAAATTGTCAGATTGGTGAATTGTTAAATGATTATTTCAGAATAACAATCAAACAATTTAACCATTAAACAATTTATCAATTCAGTTCTTTAATTTTTATATTCTTCCATATCACTTTTATCCCACCGCCATCATGAATTTGCAAAGCAATAAATCCAATCCCGGCACCGATCTTTTCATCTTTTAGATTAATCATCATATGGCCATTAAGCCAGGTTGTTACTTCATCACCCACTACCAATAATTTCATCGTATTCCATTTACCGGTATTCAAATATTTTTCATGAAGGGGGTTAGGTTGAATTAGCCATCCGCGACCATAAGATTCATAAATACCACCGGTGTGCTGATTAATTGGAGCTACTTCACATTGCCAGCCACTGATTTTTACTCCATCAATGGAGGAACGAAAAAACACACCGCTGTTTCCATTGGCTTCCTGTTTGAATTGAAGCGTGAGCTCAAAATTTTTATAGTTTTTAACCGTAGAGAGATAACCATATTGTTTATCCGGTCCGCTTTCACAAACCAGTTTCCCTTTTTCCACATACCATTTTTCAGTTCCATGAATTGTCCAGCCGGATAAATCTTTCCCATTAAAAATTGATATGGCATTCTGTCCATAAAGGAGATTGCAAAATATAATGCCGGTTGCAACAAGAACAGTTTTCATAATTTTTCATTTAAGGTAAGATAGTGATTTGCCAGAAAAGAACAACCTCTTTTACATCATCCTTTTCTTATCTTTCAGTTCAATATACTTTATATGAGTATGGCACAACTTGAACGAAAGCTTGGACTTTGGGCTTGTATTTCCATTGTAGTAGGTGCTGTTATTGGCAGCGCCATATTTATGAAACCAGCCGTCATGGCTGCTCAGGTGGGGTCACCAATCACATTATTGATAGTTTGGGTAATTGCGGGGATTGTTTCTTTTTTTGGTGGAATGATCAATGCGGAGATAGGTACGATTTTACCAAATACCGGTGGTCAATATGTTTATTTCAAACATATGTACGGCGATTTTTTTGCATTTCTATATGGATGGGCTGCTTTCATTGTTATTAATACGGCTGCTATTGCCGCCATTGCATTTGTGTTTGCTCAGTATGCTGAGTACTTTTTTCATTTGCCAAGATTTTCACCAGAAATAGAAAAATCAATTCAGCTTACTATTCCGGGTATTGGTAAGCTATATCTTTTGGAAAAAATTGGAGTAAAAAGTTTAGCCATATTACTCATCATCATCATAACTTGGATTAACTATTATAGTATTAAAGCCGGGGCAGCATTACAGATTTTTTCTACATTTCTTAAAGTGGCCGCTCTCTTTATTTTGATTTGTTTTATCTTTTTTTCAGGTAAAGGTTCATTTCACAATTTCATTACTTCTTCTGCTGGAAGAGATACATCTTTCTGGGGAACAATTACCGGATTTATTGCGGCCACTTCCGGGGCATTGGCAGCATATGATGGCTGGAATAATCTTGGTTTTGTAGCAGGTGAAATAAAAAATCCCCGGAAGAATATTCCCCGCGGATTATTTATCGGGTTATTGATCTGCATCCTGATGTATGTCCTTACCAGCCAGGCCTACTTATATGTGCTCCCGATTGACAAGATGAAAAATTCTTCACTGGTTGCATCAGATGCTTTGGCAATAGTGTCAGGAGTTACCGGCGGAGGATTGATTGCTTTGATGGTAATCATTTCAACGTTAGGAGCCGTAAATGGAAATGTATTACCCTGTGCGAGGATTACTTTTGCAATGGGTGAACAAAAAGTCTTTACAAGATGGGTGGGCAGAGTACATCCCATATTCAAAACTCCCGGTAATGCTCTCTGGCTTCAATGTATATGGTCATGTGTGTTTGTGCTTTCAGGCTCTTTTGATATGCTCACGGATATGTTTGTTTTCATTACCTGGATTTTTTATGGTTTTGCCGCCTACGGCATTTTTATTTTACGAAAAAAAATGCCGGATGTAGAAAGAACTTATAAGGTAGGCGGCTATCCTTTTGTTCCACTGATCTTTATTTTTTTTGCTGCCTTTTATTTTGCCGTAACACTTTACACAGATATAAACAATTACCTGTCAGGGAAAACTGAATTTATTAATTCGGTTTATGGACTGGCATTGACATTAGCGGGTATTCCCATTTACCTGTATTACAGGAAAAAATACGGTAAAAAAAATGTATCAGCTGATGCTTGACAGAGATTTTTCTTTTGCCTATTTTAGTAATACGAACTATTAGTCCGATCCTACTATTCCCGTTAATCCTGCCGGGAAACACCGTATCCGTAGCTGGCAGGTATCCCGTAAAAAAGGGATTCGGGTTGAACCAAAGCAAATGAATCAAAACATTTTTTAAAAACCCAACAATTGTGTAGGGTTTTTTTTATCTCCCGGCACTTCATTTACGACGTTATTGTTAAGCAGCAAAACTTGTATTTGACATAGTAACAAAGGAAGTTGATTTAATTATCAGTAGTTGGTAGGCTTAGCCGTATTGGCAACCCCTAATTCTAACAAAGGCGTATAAAATTTTTTATCAATCAGTAACAACCCATTTTTGAGTCCAGAAAAAATACCCATAATCGTAATTAAACTGCAGAATGTAAGTTCCCGCTTTTAAAGGTTTGAATTCAAAATCTCCCGTTTCGCCAACACCAAAATTTTGACTTTCTTTCAGAAAAATTTGTTGAAGAGGCGGTAAGTCAGTTCCATCTTTTGCAATAAATTTTATTAGTACAGGTGTGCTGTCTTTTAGCATACTTATTTTTACATCGCCTGCCGGGGCAATATGAATTAAACGCAGGCGATGCGTTTCGCCAATATGTGCATATAATGTTGGTTGTTCAAAACCCCCGTTCAATTCTATACCCGTCCCCGAATTTTTCCAGCCAACAACATAATAATGATCTGTTTTCGAATCATAAATTTCATTTTCTTTCAAAACAATTATCGGACCATATAGACCACTGGCAACCTGGTGTACATCGTTCATGTGACTGTGATAAATATAAGTACCGGCCCTCATCAATGTCAATTTGTAAGTAAACTTTTCACCGGGCTGAATAGATGGAGACATCTTTCCATCCGAAGCACTCCAATCTGGAACACCATCTGCCCAACTGTCTAAATCCAATCCATGCCAATGAACACTTGTAGGAAACGACATATTATTAGTAACCGTAACAAAAGTTGGTTGGTATTGTTTCAGTAAAAGCAATGGCCCGGGAGTGGATTTAGTATTTGTGTCAGGATTAAAACCCGGGTCAAATGTAAAACCATTACGCCCCCCCTCTTTCGGTTTATATTCATTAGCATATAGGTTCAATTCTTTTGCCGGTCCTTTTGAAATCAAATCACTCGGTCCGGGTTTTATAATAATCCCAAGCGCCAGGCCAGCCATATGTGGTTTTTGATCCGGCGGATCCAGTTCAACTGCTCCGGGTAGTCTTATTTCCGGTGTAACATGAAAAGACAGATGACAATGGAACAGCCAATTTCCCTGCCGGGATGCAATCCATTTCATATTCATGGTTGTTTGCGGAAGCATGGTTTGTGTAACAACTACAGGTTCATAACCGGGTTTAAAAATACTATCAGTAAGAATTGATCCCCGGGATAATTCAGTATAATTAAATCCGTGCAGGTGCATTGGATGTTCACGCAAAGAAGCATTGATAATTCGCCAACGAACAGTGTCGCCAACAGATGGTGTAATTCTTTCTGTATAGGGCCAGGATTTTCCATTGACCGTTAAAGCTTCGAGGGCACCATTTTTAAAAAGAGCTGTATCAATTGGAGTACTGAAAATATTTATTACCATAACACGATCCGGCGGAGAACCGGCCTTGGGATCAATAATGAAAGCTCCGGCTAATTGCTCTTCTTCATTTCCCCAAAAATATGGCCAGCTTCCTAATTTTATCGAGTACAGATAGGTACCGGCAGTTCCACTTTCAAAATTAATTTCTTTTGTTTCACCCGGCTTTAGTTTTATGCTATCTGAAATTTGTGAAGGCCGTTTCTGTAATCCAAATACAGTTGCTGAAGAATCAGTAAGTGAATTGTGGAGTGTAACATGAATACGTGTACCTTCTTTAATACGAATTAATGGCGAAGGAATCGCAGGAGCTTTTCCTTTTTCTGCAATAGCTACTACTCTTACACCCGGATGGTCGTTTGTTTCCAAATAAAAATCACACCATACTATTTCAAGACTTAATTCCAATACATTATTCTCCAATTTACCTGCCGCGATTGTATTGTCATTTGCAACAACTTTAGGAAAATCTGATTTATCATCAGGATAAATAAGTCTTGGATGTTTTATTCTGGGGAGATCAGCCAGAGAATAATAAGTGCCCGGGCCACAGGAAATAAGATCCCGTTTGTTATAACTATTTTTTGCAACTTGTTTCCAAGAACCGTTAATACCAAAAAAGAAAATCGCAAATACAACCTGAACAAAAATGTTTTTATACATAGTTATTTTTTCTTG
>JAHEZE010000009.1:23241-52128 GCA_023251235.1 Sphingobacteriales bacterium
GATTGCCCTGAGAAAAAAGCCGGGATGTATATGGTTCTATTGGCTTCTGCAATAATGTTTCTTTCTGCACTTTTTCCTGATATAGAAATAAAGGAAGAAAAAGAAAATTGATTTATGCGCTGAAAAGTTTGGCTACACCAAATGCTGCACCCGCAGCAGCTGCACCAATAAGCATAACTTTAAATGCACCCCACCATGGATGCACTCCGGTAATTTTACTTTTAAACCATCCAAAGACAAAAAGGCATAACAACGTAACAACAACGGAAATTTTTAATCCCTGTTCCGGTGTGGTTACAAAAAAATAAGGACTCAAGGGTACCAGCCCACCGGCAATATAGGAAAGCCCGATATTCCTGGCAGAATTGGTGGCTCTCTTAGGGTCCGGTTTATCAAGACCTAATTCATATTTCATCATAAAATCTACCCACTGTTCTTTGTCCTTTGCAATTTCTTCAGTGGCTCTGTCCTGCAGATCTTCACTAAGCCCGATGGTTTTAAAAAATTCCTTTGTCTCTTCTATTTCTTTATGACGGAGATTCTCCACTTCATAAAATTCTCTTTTTACTTCACTGGCATAATGATCCTGCTCAGTTTTGCCAGCGAGGTATCCACCCAAACCCATGGCAATAGAACCGGCTGCAATTTCAGCTATACCCGCAATTATGATAATATGCGTGGAGTCGACTGCGCCACTTAAACCAGCCGCCAAGGCAAATGGAACAGTAAGTCCATCACTCATTCCTATTACAACATCGGTTAATAGTTCGCTGCTCTTTAAATGTTCTTCTTTATGCAGGTGTTTATCATGATGCAGGTGTGTGTCCATTGGAGATGATAGTTAACATTGAATAGATAATAGAGAAAAGTGAAGATAAACTTTAATGAACAAAAAAACCGGTGATGGTTAATTCACCGGCTGATTAAAGCCAATTAAAAATATTAATCAAGTACATTCAGGCTCTTCCTGATGATTTCAATGCATTCTGCCACCTGATTTTTTGTTATAACAAGTGGAGGGGCAAACCTGATTTTATCGCCTTGAGTGGGTTTTGCCAATAAACCATTTTCTTTTAACTCAAGACATAAATCCAGGGCTGCTTCTTTATTTGGATGCTTTATTACAATTGCATTCAGTAAACCTTTGCCACGTATAATTGTAATATGTTTTGAATTAAGATTTTTCAGTCCAGTCCTAAATAGTTCACCCATTGCTTTTGCGTTCTCCGCCATCTTTTCATCTTTTAATACCTGTAGAGAAGTTATGGCAACTTTACAGGCCAGTGGATTACCCCCATAAGTACTTCCATGTTCACCCGGTTTTATTGTCAACATAACATCATCATCCGCAAGAACAGCACTTACGGGCATCATGCCACCGCTTAATGCTTTTCCAAGAATAAGAATGTCTGGTCGTACATCTTCATGATCACAAGCCAGCATTTTGCCTGTTCTTGCAAGGCCGGTTTGAATTTCATCTCCAATGAACAGCACATTGGCTTCTTCACAAAGCAATTTTGCTTTTGATAAATATCCCTTGTCCGGGACAAAAACTCCGGCTTCGCCTTGAATGGGTTCAACAAGAAAGCCGGCAACTTCTTTATCGTCTAATGCCGCTGCCAATGCATTAACATCATTATAAGGAATCATTACAAACCCCGGCATATAGGGTCCGAAATTTTTTCTTGCCTTTTCATCACTGCTAAAGGAAATAACGGTGGAGGTTCTGCCATGAAAATTTCCTTCGCACACAATAATCTTTGCTTTCCCTTCTTTAATTCCTTTTACTTCATATGCCCATTTGCGGCAAAGTTTGATGGCTGTTTCCACTGCTTCCACACCGGTATTCATCGGTAAAACTTTATCATACGCAAAAAATTTGGTGATGAATTTTTCATAATCACCTAAGTTGTTATTATAAAATGCACGGCTGGTCAACGTAAGCTTTTGTGATTGCTCAATAAATGACTGAACTATTTTAGGATGACAATGGCCCTGGTTGATGGCAGAATAACCACTCAGAAAATCATAATATTTTTTTCCATCTATGTCCCAAACATATACTCCTTCGCCACGTTCCAACACAACCGGCAAAGGATGATAGTTATGAGCTCCGTATTTTTCTTCAAGCTCTAAATAGTATTGACTTTTTTCGGATAAGTTAATTGTTGTTTGCATAAAAAATAGATAAAGGGAATTGATAATAATAAAATTCCGGAAAAACTTCTAAGCCTCCCATCTTTCGTGGGAGGCAGCAAGACCCTTAACCTCGGTGATTGAGCAGATCGAGGTTTTGCTCAAGGAAGAATAATATGAATAATTTCTGTTGGATAGTCCGAAATTTGATGCAAGATACTAAAATTGAATGAGGCTTTTATGCATCATTTAAAATTTATTTTATGACATATACAATTCCATCCGGCACCCAAATCGGACATGTACATCTTAAAGTAAGCGACCTGGAAAGGTCTTTAAAATTTTATCGTGATCTTCTGGGTTTTGAGCTTCAGCAGTATTATGGCGACAGCGCTGCTTTCATTTCTGCGGGTGGTTACCATCATCATATCGGGCTGAATACCTGGCATAGCAAGAATGCCGGACCTGCAGATGTAAATTCAGTGGGTCTATATCATACAGCTATTTTATTTCCAACAAGAAAAGATCTTGCTATCGCTTTAAAAAGATTAATGGATGCAAATTATCCTTTAACAGGAGTCGCCGATCACGGAGTATCCGAAGCTATTTATTTAAATGATCCGGATAAAAATGGCGTGGAATTATATTGGGACAAACCGAAGGAGCTATGGCCAAGAGATAGCGAAGGGAAATTGGAAATGGTAACTGCTGCACTGGATATTGAAAACCTTTTGAAATTAGCCATCAACGCACCGATAATACCCGATGAGGAAGGACAGGCAGCTGCAAAATCAGGTTATTGAATATGAATTTCTTTTATGAAATATTTTTCAGGAAGTGGTAAGTTGATCTTATTATCCTTTTCGAAAATGCCATATACTGAGGAACCACTGCCACTCATGGATGAATAAACAGCTCCTGCTTGATATAGTTTTTCTTTTATTTTCTTTATTTCAGGGAATTGATGGAAAGCAATGGCTTCAAAATCATTTACCAGATCTTTCTTCCATGTTTCAACAGGCTGATGAATTATTTCTTTCAAATTACTTTTTGAATTGTCCCTGCCCGGCAGATTTAATTTTGAAAATGCCCATGCAGTATCTATATGAATGCCGGGAGAAATAATTAAAAATCTGAACTGAGAAAGATCAAGTTTAATTTCTTCCAATAACTCACCCCGACCGGTAGCAACACATGGTTCATTTATTATAAAGAAAGGACAGTCGCTTCCCAATTGCAGTGCATAGTTGATCAATTTTTCAGTTGATAATTCCAGATTAAATTTCTGATTCAGCAATGTTAAAGTAAAAGCTCCATCGCTGCTCCCTCCACCCAGCCCCGCACCTATGGGAATTGTTTTATGCAGGTGAATTTGTACAGAAGGGAGTTGCGGAAAGTCTTTCTTCAAAAGTTGATATGCTTTCAGGCATAGATTATTCTCATGCTCACCATTTACAAGGAGTCCGCTGCAGGAAAAATTCATACTATTTTTTGAAGGAACTATCTCAACAATATCTTTTAATGGCAATGGATAGAAAACGGTTTCAAGATTATGATATCCATCGTTTCTCTTTTGAAGAATGTGTAAGCCAAGATTGATTTTGCAATTTGGAAAAACGATCATAGCATCATGATTGAAAAGATTGGAAGGATTTTGAGGAAAGTTAATTGATTCCCATTAAAGAGAAGTAATCCGGATAATCATGTTTCTATTTTTTCCTTCGGTTATTAATCTCATCACGGATGGCTATGGCGCGGATATAATCTTCATTTTCCAGTACTTCGTTCAGCAGAATGTTTAATTCTTCAAGAGTCATTGTTTTCAGATCTTCTTTACCGGTACTTTCTTCTACCGACACTTCTTTCAATTCTTTACTTTTTTTCTTTTTACTGGTGGTTTCTTCCATCAAAATACCGGCGCTGTCAAGAATGTTTTCGTAAGTATAAATGGGGCAACCGAAACGAACGGCTAATGCCAGCGCATCAGAAGTGCGGGAATCTATTTCTACTGTATCTTTTTCTGAAGAACAAACGAGTTTTGAATAAAAAATACCTTCTTGCAAATCGCAAATAATAATTTCATGTAAATCAAGGTTGAAGGCGGTCATGAAATTTTTCATCAGGTCGTGGGTAAGCGGTCGGCTGGGCTGCATTTTTTCCAATGCCACGGCAATGGCCTGTGCCTCAAAACCACCAATAACAATTGGCAGACGGCGCAGCCCGTTTACTTCTCCCATCACTACTGCATAGGAATGAGTCTGGGTTATACTATGCGAAAGGGCTACTATTTCCAGTTCTATCTTCTTCATAAAACCCCCAGCCCCTAAAGGGGAGCATGGACGGGCAAAAATAAATAATAATGCCTTCCAAAAAATAAGAATGTATTAAATATAGTTAAGTATAAAAATACCCCTTTAGAAGATGGGGATTACACTCCTTTTAATTTCTTCACCGCCTCAATCATTTTTGGTACTACTTCAAATGCATCACCCACTATTCCGTAATCAGCAGCTTTAAAGAAAGGCGCTTCAGGATCTTTATTGATAACAACAATTACTTTACTTCTATTGACCCCCGCTAAATGCTGTATGGCCCCTGAAATACCAATTGCGATATACAGACTTGGGGCAATGGCTGTTCCTGTTTGGCCTACATGTTCATTATGCGGACGCCAGTGAGCATCGGATACCGGGCGGCTACAGGCAGTAGCCGCATGTAATAATTTAGCAAGCTCTTCTATCATTCCCCAGTTCTCAGGGCCCTTCATTCCGCGACCGGCACTTACTACTATTTCAGCTTCGGTCAGCGGTACCTCTCCACTTGTTTTATTTACTCCTGTTACTTTTACTTTGACAGGGTCAATAGGTATATTCACAACTACTATTTCTGCAGTGCCTTCACCGGCTGTGGTTTTATAAGCATTTGGATTCAAAGCAATGATCTTAATATCCGTATTCACTGAAATGTTTGCAAATGCTTTTCCTGAAAAAACATTTTTCTTTACTATAAATCCATTGCTGATATCGGGCATTGCAACAGCGCCTGATACAAGCCCGGCTTTTAATCTTACAGAAAGACGGGGTGCAATAGCTTTTCCATCAACATTATTGGAAAATACAATTACTTTAGCGACGATTTTTTCTGCTATATCTGCAATTACTTTAGTATAAACTTGTGCATCCAGGTGATCGAGTAACTCATTATTTAAATGATGAATTTTTTTCACTCCAAATTTTCCAAAAGGTGCGAGGTCGTCCTTTACTGTTCCAAGAACTATACCTTCTGCAGAAGTGCCAAGTTGTTCCGCAATTTTTGCTCCATAACATATTGCTTCCAATGAAGCTTTCTTTACATGGCCTTCGGCCGTATCTATGAAAATTAAAACAGACATAGTTTGATTTTGAAAATTTGAAAACGGTGCAATTGTGCAATTGAGTTATTGAGAAATTTTCATATTATATTACTTTCGCTTCTTCCTTTAAAAGTCTTATTAATTCTTCCACATTATCCGGTGATACTAATTTTACTCCGGCTTTTGCAGGTGGCAATTCAAAACTACTGATAGCAGTTAGCGTATTTACACCAGAAGGTTCAACTACTTTCAAAGGTTTGGCTCTTGCTGACATAATGCCTCTCATATTGGGTATACGTTGTTCAGCTACACCTTTCTGGCAACTAACTACAACAGGAAGTTCCACTTCGCAAACTTCTTCGCCTCCATCTATTTCTCTGGTGACAACAGCTTTGTTTCCGCTTAATTCAAATTTGGTTGCTAAAGAAACATAAGGCAGATTTAAAAGTTCAGCCAACATCCCGCCAATGGACGAACCATTATAATCAATAGTTTCTTTTCCGGTAAAAATGAGATCATAGCCACCCTGCTTTGCCACTTCTGATATTTGGGATGCGATATAAAAACTATCTTGACTATCAGTATTTACCCGGATGGCTTCATCGCCACCAAGTGCCAATGCTTTTCTAATAATTGGATCTGTTTCTGATGAACCAACTGTTACCAGTTGTATAACAGTTGAAGCATCGGATTCTTTAAGTTCAATAGCACGAACCAGTGAATACCATTCATCGTATGGATTGATTATCCATTGTACGCCAGTGGAGTCGAATTTCGTGTTGTTATCGGTGAAGGCTATTTTTGCCGTTGTGTCCGGTGTTTTACTTATACAAACTAATATTTTCATCTTTTGGGGTCTTTAATACACTCTCCATTTTGGGGAGGGGGGTAATGCAAATTGGTTGTTTATGCAACCAACGCAAAGATAAGGGGGATCAATTAAAAATTAATAATTAATAATTTCTGAAATGGACCGGGTAGAAAAAATAAGGGCAATGCTTAAAGAAACTCCAGGGGATAGTTTTTTACAACATGCAATGGCGCTGGAATTGATTAAACTGGGAAATGAAAATGAAGCCAGAAATTTATTTGAATCTTTGTTAGAAAGAGAACCGGGCTATATCGGAAGTTATTATCATCTTGCCAAACTTCTGGAAAGATTGGGAGAAACAGGTAAAGCAATAAATGTTTACGAAAAAGGAATGGGGGAAGCAAAGAAAGCGGGAGATAATCATGCTTTGAGTGAGTTGAAAAGCGCTTATGAAGAATTAATTTTTTAAAATGAGTTTGCTTCAACGATTTAATAAATTTATCAAAGACAACAATCTTTTCTCACCAAAAGATAAACTGCTGCCGGCTGTTAGTGGCGGCGTGGACTCTGTCGTGCTTTGTGAATTATGCAAACAGGCCGGATTCCATTTTACCATTGCTCATTGCAATTTTCAGTTGAGAGGGGAGGAGAGTGAAAGGGATGAACAGTTTGTGAGACAACTTGGGGAAAAATATGGAGTAGAAGTGATGGTGAAAAAATTTGATACAGAGAAATACGCATCCGAAAATAAACTTTCCATCCAGGAAGCGGCAAGAATTTTAAGGTACGAATGGTTTGATGAAATTGTCAATGGGCAATTGGCTATGGGCAATAGTAAATTATCTGAAAATATTTGCTATTCACCATTGGCTATTCACATTCTTACGGCTCATCATGCGGATGATAATGCAGAAACTGTATTAATGAATTTTTGCCGTGGTACCGGATTACATGGGCTGACGGGCATTCCTGTTTCCTATGGTAATATCAAAAGACCGTTATTGACTTTTTCAAAAAATGAATTATTGCAATTTGCAAAAGAACAGAATCTGGATTTTGTTGAAGATTCCTCCAACCAGTCTTCCAGATACACACGTAATCTTTTCCGCAATGAAATCATTCCTGCAATCATCAGGGCATATCCTCAGGTAACAGAAAATCTTGTTGATAATATTAATCGGTTTAAAGAAATTGAAAAGCTGTATAAAGTTTCTGTAGGGGAGATCAAAAAGAAGTTGATAAAACAGAAAGGCAGTGAGTGGTATATTCCTATTAAGCAAATGATGGGTTACAATAACCGGGCATTGATTTACGAGATCATTTCCGAATTTGGTTTTTCAGAAAAACAAATCGACGAAGTAATAAAACTGGCAGGGAGTGATTCGGGGAAGTATGTTGATTCACCGGCATTTAATTATCGTTTCATCAGGCACCGGCATTGGTTTATCATCAGTCCTGTTAACTCAGCCTCTGCCGGAACAATTATTATTGAAAAATCCGACAAAACTGTTCTGTTTGAAAATGGATTGCTGAAAATAGATTGGTTAAATCAACCTCCGACTACTTTTAAAAAGGCGGTTGGTATTTTTGACACTAAAGAAATTGAATTCCCCTTATTGCTCAGAAAATGGAAAGCCGGGGATTATTTTTATCCTTTGGGTATGAAAAAGAAAAAGAAGCTGTCACGTTTTTTTATTGACCAAAAACTCTCTAAAACGGAAAAAGAAAGAATGTGGGTGCTGGAAAGCAATAAAAAGATTATCTGGATAGCAGGAATGCGGATTGATGAAAGATTTAAAGTAACTGAAAAAACAAAATCAGTTTTGAAGATAGAATCAGAAACTGCCTAGATAACTTTTCACCTGTTCAATAAAACCGGAAATAACAGGATAGCCGGATAACACATAACAGGCCGCAATCAAAAAACCAATTCCATACAATGCTCCCCAAATATGGGCTGAGTGATTTACGTTACCGCCAGCTCTTTTTTCAAGTATGGTAGAAACTATCAGGTATAAAAATCCGAAAATAAATCCGGGTACCATTACAGGGATAAAAATCAGTCCCATTTTTTGTAATGGATACAGGAATATAAAAGCAAAAATAACTGCCGATACTGCGCCTGATGCACCCAGGCTGCGGTAATTGTGATCATTTTTATGTTTTGCGTAAGTGGGCATCAGGCAGGCTATCAAGGCCGTGATATACATTACCAGGTATACGATTTTTCCATAGTTTCCGAATATAACAATGAAACCATTTTCAACATGAATCCCGAATATATAAAGAGCATACATATTAAAAAGCAGGTGGCCAATGTCGGCATGTATCAACCCACAACTGATGAACCGATACCATTGCCTGCCTTCGTTAACGGCTGGCGGATAAAAAATAAGTTCATTGATTATTTTTTCGCTGCTGAAACCACCAAAAGAAACAGCCGCTGTGATGATAATAATGATAAGTGTAATTGATAATTCCATTCGATAAAATTAAAATTTATTTATGATGATATTTTTCATTTCTTAAAATTGTACAGGCTCTGTATACCTGTTCAGCTAAAATGAGTCTTACCAGCTGATGGGGGAAAACTAATGTTGAGAGGCTCCATTTGAAATTTGCCCTTTTCAGCAAAGCATCATCAAGACCATAAACCCCGCCGATGAGAAATACAAGGTTTCTGATACTTTCATTGCTTCTTTTTTGAATAAAATCTGCCAGCCCTTCTGATGTTAATTGCTTTCCTCTTTCATCCAAAGCTACCAGGTAATCGTCTTTACTCAGCCATTCCAGGACAATCTCGCCTTCTTTCTTTTTCAAATCCATTTCACTTAGCATGCCGGCATTTTTTGGCAATGGAATAATGGTCCATCCAACAGGGTAATATTTAGAGATGCGTTTGGTGAAATCTTCCACACCTTCTTTTATATAAGCCTCATTACTTTTTCCTATGCTCCAGAAATGGATTTTCATATACCCCCTTCCCAAAAGGCCGTTTAGTGAGTTTCAAAAATAGGGATGAAGTTGGGTTTAAAAAAAAGCGTCCGTAAAAGGACGCAGATGGTAAATTTATTTATCCAGGAATCAGAAACAAGCAATCAGTTATTATTTTATCTCATAGTCTTTTTTGAAAGACATAAATACTGAACGGTAAAGTGAATTATCTGGTGATAATTGTGTTGCTTTCAGATAATGATTAAAAGCTTCTGCAGTAAAATGGGCTTCTTCTAGCACAAACCCTAACCGGAAATTGGCTTCACCTTCTGTTTCGGATGCACCCTCAGGATTTTTTATCTTGTTATAAAAATCAGTATACTCATCTTTAGACCAATACCTGATATATTTCCTGTCTTCGTTTTCCTCTCCTTTAATCATTGCAGACCAGTAATAGGTTTTACCTGGCTGAATTGTTTTTAATAACTCAGAAAAATCAAGATGCTTTTTCTTGGTTGGTTTGATCAATATGGGTTTGTCAGTATTAGACTGATCATATAATTTGAATTCAAATTCTTCAGCATCTGTATAGGATTTCCAGGAAAGGGGTACTGTGCCGCTTACATAATTTAGTGTATCAAGTTTTGGATCAATCCAAACATTGTTAATAGAACGGCTGACCGCACCGACATTGGCCATATAACTTTTCCTGTTTTTTTCAGGGCTGCCATGTGCCTTTGTAAATTCACTCCAAATATATTTTACATAATTTGCGCTTACTGAATTATGATTTTCTTTACACGAATCGTCTAACGAAGTTGTGGTATAGCTGCCAGATTTGCTGAGTGTAAACATTCTGGTTTCATTACAAATCAGAGTGGCAAAGGACCCCGCTCCCACCTTAATTGCTCCATTTGCATCAAGCAAAGTCCCGATTTTAGCCTTGGTTTCAACTTTGTTATTCACAATAGAAACATTTCCTTTAATGCTATAAACAACAAACATTTTTTCCTGTGCATTTGTGACTAAAGCAATTAAAAGGACTAAAAACAGAAAATTAATTTTTTTCATTTTTTTATAAGTTTAAGGTTCTTTGATTTGAGTTTTATGATTAGGTACTTCCAGTTCCACAGGATGATGGTGGTGTGTGAATATTGTTTTATACTGATATTTTTTATTCATCCAGGTAACTAAGGCTTCGTAAAAATAAATAATATCTACCGAAAGGATAATTACCACTAATGTAAGCTCCATATCTAGTTTTATCCTGAACCTGTCAAATAAATAAATCCCAAGGTACACAAAAAAAATGGCAGATATGATTTGGGCTATTTTAGCCGTCAAATGGAACCAAATATGGTCTTCAAGATAAAATCTGATAAAGAGTGACATATGAAGTAAACCTATAAACACTGCAGCCAGCCAACCTACCCATGCAGGCATTTTTTGTATATAATTATGATCCAATATCATTGAAAGAATATTGGCATGTACTACAATCCCGTTCATATCCGGCGTTGATTTGCCAGAAAATTTTTCGTTCATCGGGGTAAACATTTTATCTTCTATATCAAATTTATTTTCATTTATATAGGCTAAAAGAACAATTTTATTTTGCAAAACAGTAGAATCAACATTATCCATCATTACATCTTCACTTTCAACAACCTGGTATTGGGTAGTTCTTCGTGTATAGTTGATCATCTCAACTTCTTTATGTCTTTTTTCAAGTCTTTCATAAGCCTTTTCGTCATACCTTTTCAATAAAGCAGAAGTAAAACTTGGATATTCCTCTCCTTCAATTTTTTCAAATGGAGAATAAAGACGAATTGAACCTCCCTCTTCTCCGATCAGGTTAGCGTATCCACGGGTGGAAACATATGGATCGAAATAATCATGCAGAAGTTCTGTTTTAGCTGAATGATGATGTTCTGCTTTTATTCTGCTTATGACAACGAGATTTTTTGTTTTTTGAAAAGCGGACCGAAGTACTGAATCTTTGAAAGGATCTTTTGGCCCTTCAAAATAAACATCAAGACCCATTACTTTTGGTTTCATTAATGCTGCTTTTTCAATCAGGTTGCCGATTTCTTCTCTATCAATATGCCCGATATTTATTATGACGATTCTTTTGTCAACTGGTGTAGTTTCGCTTTTCCCCAATTTTGCATAAGCAATATCATTAAATTCAAAATCCTGAAGCGCTAATTTCATAGGATCAAGAAAATGCAGATTCAAGGGTAAAAACTTTACTATAAATATGAATAAAAAAACCATTAACAACGATAAAATAGTATCTCTTTCATATAGGTATTTAGTAAAATGCCCTATATATCTTTTTGTATGGCGGACTATATGATGATGCAGTTTTGCCATAAATTTCCAGTTTAGTTACCGGTACAACTATTTTTAAATTTTTATAGTCTTGATTTTTAGAAAGAGCGAATTTAATTACTAATCAAATAGTTGCCATGATTTTTTCTTAATTATTAAATTCTATGTCTTTTAAAAAAAATGTAAATTAGCAAACTAATTTATGCAAAAGCAATTTTTAGCATTTATTACCACCTTCCTGCTGGTATTCTTCTTCACTTCTGGTGTTGCTGGTCAGGTTGCAGCTAAACCCATTGATACTTCCTCGGGAGGCCATAGAACCTTTGCGGTTATTATGGGAATATCCACCTATAAATATATCCGGCCTCTTAACTATGCTGATAGTGATGCTGAACTTTTCAGAGACTTTTTAAAATCATCTGCTGGGGGTAAACTTCCCGATTCCAATATTTATTTCCAGAAAAATGAAACTGCTACTGCTGCCAGTTGGATCGTAAAAGGCATGTCATGGTTAAAGAACAAGAGTTTAAAATCCGGAGACAGGTTATATATTTATCTTGCCGGCCACGGTGATGCAATTGATGAGCTTCAGTATTTTTTTCTTGCTTATGATTGTAATCCCGCGGGAGACAAAAATAATTATTCTCTTTCCGGTACTGTTCAGCTTTATACAATTAAAGCCAATATAGTCAGATGGAAAAGACTGGGGGTAGATGTAATTTTCATTATGGATGCATGCCGGAGTAATGAAAATACAGGGGGCAAAGACAGTTTGCCAGGTGGCGGAGAGGGAAGGAATTTTCTTACTCAGGGCATTACTGAAACAAATGCTGGTGAAGTGATAATACTTGCAACAGGGGCAGGTGAGGAATCGCTTGAAGATGCAACTATTGGTACCGGACATGGATTATTTACCTATTACCTTGTTGAAGGATTAATTGGTTTAGCTGATTCTTCCGGAAAAGCTGATCAGTCTGTTACACTTGGTGAGATCAAAAAATATATTCAAAATAAAGTACCTGTCATAGCAAGGGAAAAATACAAGAAAAAGCAAGATCCCTATGTTTTTGGCGTGAATGACGATGAAATTATCTCTCAGGTTGACACTGCTTTTATGAAAAAATGGATATTGGCAAAACAATTGAGAAGTCAATTACAGGGAAACGGAAGTGAAGTAAACGCAATTGCCAGATCCATAAAAACAAGAGGAGGATTAATTAAAGGGGATACTGCCATTCTTGATTTGTATAATAATTTTAATAAAGCCCTTAAAGAGTATAATCTTTCTGGTAATGAAAATTCTGCCGAAAGTTATTACATCAGGTTAAACCAGTTAGCGCCGGGGAGCAGTTACACGCAGGATGCAAAAATCAATCTGGCTACAGAGTTTATCAATTTTGCACAAGCAAAGATTAATCTTTACCTCGAGGGAAGAGATGTTTCATCAATCCAAAGAATCCGTTCTCAGTTAGATGCTGATGATAAATCTGATGAGGTCACTAACAGTCTTGACAGGATGGAAAAAATTGCAAGACAGGAATCATCCGACGTGGGGAAGATGCTTGAGCGGGCCATTGAGTATGCAGAAGTGGATGATGAGGGATTTAAACGCTCTTTAACTGCTAAAAATTTCTTTTTTAAAGCGAATGGATATTTTGAAAAAGGCATAAACACAGATGTTGCCCTGAAACAAGCAATATCAGATGCCATGATTGCATATAAAGCCGAACCCAAAGCGGGTTACATTTTAAATATCCTCTCTTCACTTCAGATGGATAACAATAAACCGGACAGCGCCATATATTTTGGTAAAAAAGCAATTGAAGCAGCACCAAATTGGCGATACCCATATGTGAATGTTGCTAATGCATTTACTAAAAAGAATAAACCTGATTCAGCACTGGTATTTTTTAAAAAAGCATTAGAAGTAGATGCAGAAAGAGCCGATGCCTATGTAGACCTGGGTTATTATTATTTTCAACAAAGAAAATTCGATTCAGCAGAGGTATATTATAAGAAAGCCCTGGCACTTGACCCGGCTAATGTTCCGGCTAATAACAATATGGGATGGTTGATGCGTGAACAAAGACAGTTTGATGAAGCGATTATCTTTTTCAGAAAAAGTCTTCAATACGATCCCGCATTTTTTAATGCATATAATGGAATAAGCCGTGTGTTTACCGATAAGGGAATGTTTGATTCTGCAAAATTCTATTACCAGAAAGCCTCGCAGAATTATTCTGACAAACTGATAACCAGTAATTACCTGGGGCAGTTTTTTCAGGACATAAACCAGGTAGATTCTGCAAAAACTTATTTTATTCAGGCGGCCGTATACGATCCCAGTTATGATGCTCCTCTAATTAATCTGGGCAAGCTGTATGCGCAAACCAAACAATACGATTCAGCAAGTCATTATTATTTGAAGGCAATTGAATTGAATGGGAAAAATTTCAGGGGTTATAACCAGCTAGGAATAATGTTCACTGAAATGAAAAATTTTGATTCCGCATCTTATTATTACCGGAAAGGACTGGATGTTAATCCTGATAATACGATTGTACTGAATAATTTCGGACTTTCATTTTACACTAGTGATAAATTAGACTCTGCTTCAAAATATTTTCTGCGGGTACTGGACGTGCAACCGGAAAATCCATATGCCATCAATAATTTGGGCCTGGTTTTCTACAAAATGAAGAAATTAGATTCGGCAAAAATTTACTATTTGAAAGCATTATCACTAAAACCAGATCTTCCTTCTGCATTATATAATATGGGTTTGGCTTTGACAACTCAGAAAGATTATGAGGGAGCTAAATATTATTTCAGAACAGATGTTGAGATGCATCCTGACGATAAGGATGCATTAACAATGCTGAAGGAAACATTTAAACAGTTAGATGAAGTGGACTCAACCATTTTTTATTATAAGAAATCTATTAGTAAAGGCATTGGCAAAACTTATATTTATAATGCACTGGGCAGTTTGTATTTTGATTCGGAAAAATATGATTCTGCCGCACTTTATTATAATAAAGCTATTGCATATGAACCGGCAAACCCTGTTGGCTTTAATAATCTTGGCGCCGTTTATACAAAATTGGAACAATATGATTCGGCTGTAGCGGCGTTTAAAAAAGCACTGGAAGTGGATCCAAATTATTATCCGGCAAATTTCCGGCTCGGAACGGTTTATCATATTATGAGAAAGTATGACTCTGCCATTGTTTATATTCAAAAAGCTATTCTCGTTAATCCAAAAAGTAACCTGGCATATTATTATCTGGCATTAAGTTATGCTATGAATAATAAACCACAAGAGGCACTGCTTTCACTGGGTCAGGCATTGGAAAAAGGATATAATTCTTATGAATTCATCATTATAGAACCCGATCTTGAAAACATCAGAAAATATAAAGAATACTCAGACCTTTTGAAAAAATATTTCCCGAAGAAATACAAACCTGGTGACAATCAATAATTTTTTTGAGTTTCCGGAAATAATATTTGCAAATCTGTAATTCCTGATTTTTATTTCAAAATAATAATATGAGAAAAACTGCTATTACTCTGATCATTTCATTTTTCTGTATTTACTTACCAGCACAGATTAAGAAAGCTCCGGAAGTAAAAGAAGGTCAGGGACCCTGGCCGCAACTCATCATTCGTGGTGTAACACTCATAAATGGCACTGGTGCGCCGCCATCTGGACCAATAGATGTTGTTATAGAAAATAACCGGATAGTTCAGATTGTCAATGTTGGTTCTCCCGGTGCTGCTATTAATAATGATAAAAGGCCTAAGCTGAAAGAAGGCGGAAAAGAAATGAATTGTGAAGGCATGTACATGATGCCTGGTTTGATAGATATGCACGGGCATATTGGAGGCACAGAACAGGGAACTCCGGCAGAATATGTTTTTAAATTATGGATGGCACACGGCATCACTACTATTCGTGATCCGAGTTGTGGTAATGGATTGGAATGGGTACTGGATGAAAAAAAACTGAGCGCCGAAAATAAAATAACTGCTCCGCGGATTTTTGCGTACACAGCTTTTGGACAGGGAGCAAAACAAACGATCACCACTGCAGAGCAGGCGATAGAGTGGGTAAGGGACAATGCAAAGAAAGGTGCCGATGGGATAAAATTTTTTGGCGCCCCACCTGCTGTTATGGATGCAGCCATCAGAGAAAATAAAAAATTGGGATTAAGATCCACCTGTCATCATGCTCAGATGAGTGTGGCGCAATGGAATGTATTGAACTCTGCACGGGCAGGAATGACATCCATGGAACATTGGTATGGTTTGCCGGAAGCATTGTTTGAAAAACAAACTATCCAGAACTATCCGCTTAATTATAATTACAGCAATGAACAAAACCGTTTTGAAGAAGCAGGAAAATTATGGCAGCAGGCCGCGGCACCATATAGTGATAAATGGAATGCAGTGATGAATGAATTGCTGAGTCTGGATTTTACACTCGATCCCACCTTTAATATTTATGAAGCCAGCCGCGACCTGCATCGTGCAAGAAGATTGGAATGGCATGAAGATTACACGCTGCCTTCCCTCTGGAAATTTTATGAACCCAGCCGGCAGTCACATGGTTCGTATTGGTTCAATTGGGGAACAGAACAGGAAGTGGAATGGAAAAACAATTATAAAATATGGATGACATTTATCAATGAATATAAAAACCGTGGTGGCAGGGTGACTACGGGAAGTGATAATGGTTATATATACCAGACTTATGGTTTTGGTTTAATAAGGGAACTGGAACTTTTAAGGGAAGCCGGTTTTCATCCATTGGAAGTGATACGCTCTGCAACACTTTACGGAGCACAGGCATTGGGAGCTGATAAAGATTTGGGTTCTGTGGAAGTTGGGAAATTGGCAGACATGATCATCATTGATGCAAATCCCCTGGAGAATTTATCTGTTTTGTATGGCACGGGAGCAATAAAAGTTAATGAACAGAACAAGGTAGTTCGTGTGGGGGGAGTGAAGTACACCATTAAAGACGGAATAGTTTACGATGCAAAAAAATTGCTGGCTGATGTAAAGAAAATGGTGGATGTTGAAAAAACAAAAACTGGTTGGAAGCTGAAGCAGCCGGGTACTGAACAACCATTCTAACGTTTGGCATGCAAAGCTTTTTGCCTTATTTTTGCTGCCCAATCTTCATAAATTGGATGGCTCGGTAGCTCATCCCGACTGCTATCGGGAGAATAAAGCACCCCAATAACTGTCGGGGAGGTTTCAGTTAAGAATATGGAATAAGAATTTAAAATATTGGCCCCGTAGCTCAATTGAATAGAGCATCTGACTACGGATCAGAAGGTTTCAGGTTTGAATCCTGACGGGGTCACAACAAAAAATCAAAAGATTACTTTAATTGTAATCTTTTTTTATTCCATATTTTGATTTATTGTTGAAGATGATAAGTGAAAAATTCGGCTTTCCAATTTGCCTGTTTATATAGCTCCAAATTACATATTTGTCCGTTAGAGAAAATTGCTTGTAACCGAATAGGGAATTTACTTAATTCGTAAGTGACAGTATGTTTATTCAGGGATGCAAAAGTATTTAGTTTTCTTATAAAGTTTCCATCGGTAGCAATTAATTCTGAAAGTATTAATTCACCTGAAATACTAATAGTTAAAATATTTCCACTATTATCTGAAGGATTTATTTCAACACGGTCAAATAAAGAATTGTTGGTAAAGCTGTATGTTATATATTTTTTGCCCCTGTATTCATCTGCACTCCAATAACCTTTTAGCAGACTATCAGACATTCCTTTTCGGAGATAATGAATCTCTCCTTTGCCTTCTTTTACACCATCTTGAAAATTGCCGGAATAATATATGCTGTCATTATAATAATAAATGCCCTTTCCATTGGGCAATCCATTTTTAAAAAGACCTTCATAGCGATCAAGACCTTTGGCTTCACCTTTGCCATTAGCATACCCATTCCTGCATTCTCCTGAATAAGTTCCAATAAGACTTTTCATTTCTACCCTGCACAATTTAGTACTGTCCTGAGCATAGAGGTTACTAAGATTCAGAACAATAATTGCTGTAAAATTGGCAATGATATGGTTGTTGTATTTCATACTTTATAATGAATAAGCTGAAAGTCTTTGTTTCAAATTTAGCTTATTTTCAATGTAAAATGGACATTATATTCGGTGGAATAAATATACGTGATACTATTGCCGATAAATTTGTACAATGAAAATACTCATCACCGGTGTTAATGGTTTCTTAGGTTATTATCTTGCAGAACAATTGCTGCAGAAAAATTTTTCTGTGATTGCAACAGGCAAGGGTGAATGCCGGCTGCCATTTATCGGACAACATAATTTTGTTTACGAATCAATGGATTTTACTGATCCATTTTCCATTCATGATGTATTTGAAAGGGTAAGACCAGATGTAGTGATTCATGCCGGTGCCATGAGCAAACCCGATGAATGTGAAATGAACCAGATGAAAGCTTATATGATGAATGTGGAAGGCACGGTGCAACTGCTCATTAATTCTGCTGATGTAAAAAGCTTTTTTGTTTTTGTTTCCACTGATTTCGTTTTTGATGGTGTTAAGGGAATTTATAATGAAGAGGATGCCCCGCAACCGGTAAATTATTATGGAAGAACAAAACTGGAAGCAGAAGAAGCTGTAAAAGATTACGAAAATGATTGGGCAATTGTAAGAACAGTTTTAGTATACGGAAAGAATCATACAGGCAGAATGAACATCCTTACACTTGTAAAAGAAAAACTGGAAAAAGGTGAAGAGTATAGTGTGGTAGACGATCAGATAAGAACCCCAACGTATGTAGAAGATTTAGCGAAAGCTATTATTTCAATAGTTGAAAAAAGGGCCAAAGGGATTTTTCATATTTCAGGAAAAGATATATTGACTCCCTACCAGATGGCTGTAAAAACAGCTGTGCATTTGGGGCTAGATAAATCGTTGATTAAAAAAGTGACTGCTGCCGATTTTTCACAACCTGCCAAACGTCCACCAAGAACAGGTTTTCGGATAGAGAAAGCAAGGAGAGAATTAGGATATGAGCCTTTAAGTTTTGAAGAAGGATTGGAAAAAACATTTTCCTGATCAATGTGATTTTGAAAATTTTTTTTCACCTGCCTGGATAACAACAGACAATCGGTGCAATCAGCGACTCAGTTCATCATTAAAATATTCACACTTCGCTGAAGAATATTGAAAGCGATTTCAGCCATCAGGTTTTCTTTGTCCAATGTTGGGTTCACTTCGGCAATTTCAAAACAGCAGATCTTACGGTTCTGCATAAATTTACTGATCAGGTCTTCAACTTCTCTTTCTTTTAAACCATTACCAACCGGGGTTCCGGTGCCTTTTGAAATAGAAGAGTCAAGTGAATCTACATCAAAGCTTACATAAATATCTGTACAGTCATCCAGGTAACGGACAACCGAACGAACCACGTTTTCCGGCCCTTTGCTACGGACTTCTTTTGTAGTAATTACTTTGATGTTGTATTTATCAATAATATATTTTTCCTCTTTTTCATAATCCCGGAGTGAAATAAAAACCACATCTTCCGGTAATACTTTCGGTGACACCTTACCGATTGTTTTTAAATGATCCCAGTATTTTTTTGTTTCATCATCCAGTTTATGTACTGCACAATCCTTGTTGTCCTCTCCAATGGTTAATGCCATTGGCATTCCATGTACATTTCCTGATGGAGTTGTATAAGGTGTATGAAGATCCGCATGTGCATCTATCCAGATTACCCCGAGTTTACATTTGGGTTTCGCCATTTTTATTCCTGCAATAGTTGCTCCTGAGGTGCTGTGATCACCACTCAAAATGACAGGGAAAAAATTATTCTTTATAGAATCCGCCACAGCCTTGCTTACTTTTTCATACATAGAATAAATACCCTTGATGCGTTTTGCATAAGGAGATTCAATGGGTTCATACAGTATTTTATTTTCATGAGGTATTTTTTCTGATGGAAAGTGGATAAAGAAATTACTCATAAAATCCATTGCCGCTATTTTAATAGCTTCTATTCCAAGACTGGCGCCACGGGTGCCCGCCCCGATCTCTGAGGGAACTTCAATGAGTTTGATATTCTTCATATCATTTTATTTTGAAAACCGCATCCAAAAACCTGATTTCTATATGCCGGGAGGATTATTGAAACACGGCCTAAAAGTGATGCAGCAGCTTTTTTTATGGGAGAACAAAGTTAAAAAATATGCCCCGGATAACCTAATGATCATGGGTTAAAGCAGGTTTGAGATCCAAACTCATTCATGTGCCGCTAAAACAGGAATGGAGCTGTGAAATGCTAATTTTTTTGTTGCACTTATCCTGAAAAATGTATCAAAAAAAGATTGGTTCCTGGGAATGGTGATTAAAATATCAATATTATTATCCTGTACAAATTGCTCAATTGTTTCCTGAAAATCATAAGTGGTAATAAAATAAAACTCTGGATTATATTCACTGAATTGCTCTCTTAACCATTCTCTCTCTCTTTTTAATTCTTCATTAATCGCAACATGTATTTCGCTGTTCACATTTACAATATGCAACCTTGGTTTAAAAAACTCCAGTACAGCTTTTAAATAAGACACAGGAGTAATGTTTTCTACATCTTTAAAATCAGAAGCAAGAGCCACATTCTTTATACCATTAAACTCAGCGTGGGAGGGCACAATCAATACGGGACAAACATCCCTGGTTGTAATTTTTAATGTATTACTTCCAATCAATGCTTGTTTCAAATGAGATTTACCTTTGATTCCCATTACAATCAGTGTAGCAGTTTTCTGGTAACTTAGTTTTTCAAGACAATCTATTAAATCTTCTCCTTTCTCTCTGATACATTCAATGGTTTTATCACCCTTGGCTAATAATTCTTTTTTCAGACTTTCCAGGTAAGTTCCTGCCAATTCAAATTCATCATCATGTGAAAACATGTTGTAAAGAATAATGCTGGCATCGCTTTTGCCGCTCAGCATTACTGCAGTATAGCGGGCCGCATTTAATGAAGTTTCAGAAAAGTCAATCGGAATAATTACAGTCTTCATGCATCATTGGTTTTTAAAATTCAACCGTTTCAAAATTGTGTCGAAATTAATGTAATCATTCCGAAGCAAAAATTTATGTGCCTAATATGCCCGCAAGGTTTTTTCTTAAAAATGATTTCAAATTTACCCGGTACAACTTTGTACAAAGAAAATACGAATAGGTTATTGAAGTTAAAAAAGTAAAACTTTGACCCCAAATACTTATCCCGGTACTGTGAATAAATCCTTGTTTTCCAATTGCTTTTTGCTGGTTATATTCGCCACTATAAAATAAATGTAAGACTGTGCGGTTAAAACGTCTGGAAATAAAAGGATTTAAAAGTTTTGCTGATAAAACTATTGTTCATTTTGATGATAGTGTAACGGGCATTGTGGGCCCCAATGGTTGCGGTAAATCTAACATAGTTGATAGCATCCGATGGGTAATTGGTGAACAAAAAATCAGCCATCTGAGAAGTGAGAACCTGGAAAGTTTAGTCTTCAATGGTTCTAAATCCCGGTCGGCCTCTGGTCTGGCTGAAGTGAGCCTGACTTTTGAAAATACAAAAAATCTTCTGCCAACTGAATTTAGTATCGTTACCATAACCCGGAAGTTTTACAAAAGCGGGGAAAGCGAGTACCGGCTCAATGATGTACAGTGCCGGCTTAAGGATATACAGAATCTCTTCATGGATACAGGTATTTCTACTGATTCGTATGCGATCATTGAACTTGCTATGGTGGATGACCTGATAAAAGATAAGGAGAATAGCCGCAGAAGAATGTTGGAGCAGGCGGCAGGAATTTCCATTTATAAAACAAGAAAGAAAGAAGCCAGGCTTAAGCTCGATGCTACGGAGCAGGACCTTGCCAGGATAGAAGATCTCCTTTTTGAAATCAATAATCAGCTTAAAACACTGGAAAGCCAGGCAAAGAAAGCGGAAAAATATTATGAAATAAAAAAAGATTACCGTGAGGTAAGCATAGAATTGGCAAAAGCATCATTGGAAAGTTTTAATATCACTTATAAAGGATTGAATGCTCAGCATGATTCAGAAACTGATAAACGAATATCCTTTGAAGCGGAAATTGCAAATGAAGAGGCTCAATTAGAAAAAGAGAAGTTTGATTTTATTGAAAAAGAAAAAGAACTACAGGGATTGCAACATGCTTTTAATGAGTTGTTGCAATCTGTCAGGACAAAAGAGAATGATAAGAACCTGGTATCACAACGTCTGGATCATTTAAAGGAAAGAGAAAAAGGGCTGCAGGATTTTTTGCAAAAAGCAGAGGGACAGTTACAGGGAATTGAAGAAAGTATTGCTTTCTCTAAAATGCAGTTAGAGGGAGAAGAAAAAGTGTTGGCAGGATTAAATGATCAGTTGACTCAGTTTCGTGAAGAGATGGATTCAAAGCGATTAGTAATGGATGAAAAAAGAATTGCATTGGATGCTCTTCGTTTGGGATACCAGCAGGTTCAAAGAAATCAATTTGAAGCGGAAAAGAAAGTGGTTGTTGCTGACACATCCATTCAGAATCTTACAAAAGCCATACAGCAAATTGAAGAAGATAAAGTACAGAGAGATGGACAAAGAAAACATCTGGCTGATGAACTTTATTTGCGGGAAAAAGAATTGAAAATAAAGAGGGCTGACCTGGAACAATTACAAAAACACCAGGAATTTACGAAAGACCAGATTCTGCAGACACAGGCCATTCTTGATAATTTAAGAAACCGCCTGGCAGATGAAAACCGGAAACTGGATGCAAAGAAAAACGAACATGACCTGCTCAAAAGCCTGATCGATTCAATGGAAGGCTATCCGGATAGTGTAAAGTTTCTTCATAATAATTCTGCATGGAATCATACCTCACCAATTCTCTCAGATATTATTTATGTAAAAGAGGAATATAGAACTGCGCTTGAAAATGTTTTAGAGCCTTACCTCAACTACTATGTTGTGAACGATCTTCTGGAGGGCTTACAAGCTGTTCATTTATTGGATGAGAATAAAAAAGGGAAAGCAAATTTCTTTTTACTCGATAAATTAAATAATACACCTGTTGAACTTCATGAAGATAATCAGCCACAGGGAGCCATTTCCGCACTGAATGTAATTGAGGTTGATGAAAAATACCGAAGCCTCGCTCAGTATCTTCTTTCAAATGTTTTTATAGCCGATACAGAGGATGCATTACAAAATAGTAATGGGTTTGTAATAATAGAAAAAAATGGTAAATATGTAAGAGGAAAATATTCATTAACCGGAGGTAGTGTTGGATTGTTTGAAGGAAAAAGAATTGGCCGGGCAAAGAATCTTGAAAAATTACAGGAAGACATTCTTTCTCAAAATGCAGTGGTTGAACTATTAAAAGAAGAGATACACGAAAGGCACAATGAAGTCATTGCCTTTAATGAAGATTTAAGGGAAAGCACAATAAAAAATACGGAATACGAAATTCAGGAGCTAACTAACCAGGTATTCTCTCTTCATAACAAGTTGGAAAACCTGCATGCTTTGCAGAGCCAGAGCCAGCAACGAAATGAAGAATTGAACCTGCAGGTACAGCAGACTCATAGTTCTGTAGAAGCAGTCCGTAATGATCTGAAATGGCTGAATGAAGAACTGCAATTGCAGGTAACCCGCCTCAGCGAAGGAGAAGAGATTTTCAGGAAAGAAGAAGGAAATTATAATGCTGCCAGCACGCAATACAATGAATTTAACCTGCAGGTAACAAGACAACACAGTAAGATTAATGCGCTCAAACAAGAACTGGAATTCAAAACCAACCAGCTTAATGATTTGAAAGGCCAGATTGACACTAATTCAAATCAATTGTCCGAAACACATCAAAATATCATACAGTCTGGTGAATTACTGAGTTGTACAGAAGAAGAACTCATTAGTATGATGAAGGGGAAAGAAGAAGAAGAAAGAAAACTAAATGAAGCTGATCAGGCATACTATAATTTACGTAATCTGTTGAGCGAAATGGAAAGCCTGGTGCGTCACAAAATAAAAGATAAGGAACAGGTAGAGCATTTACTCAGTGAGATTAAAGATAAACTGAATGAAGTGAAACTGCAATTGGCGGGAATGAAAGAACGTCTTCATGTTGAGTTCCGCATTAACCTGGAAGATATACTGGATGAAGCAAGAACAGGTGAAACACCGGTAGAAGAACTGCAGGAGAAAACGGACAGGATGAAAAAGCGATTGGAAAACCTTGGAGAAGTGAACCCGACAGCGATAGAAGCATTCCAGGAAATGAAAAAGCGATATGAATTTATTTTAGAACAAAAGAATGATTTGGTAACAGCAAAGGATAGCCTTTTGCAAACCATACAGGAAGTGGAAGCTACAGCCAATCAGAAATTTCTTGAAACATTCTATAAAGTGAGGGAAAATTTCCAGGGAGTATTTAAAACTTTATTTACAGAAGATGATCAGTGTGATCTGATTCTTGAAAATCCTGAAAATCTTGCTGAAACAGGGATTGATGTAATTGCCAAGCCTAAAGGCAAACGTCCGGCTTCCTTATCCCAGTTAAGTGGGGGAGAGAGAACCTTAACAGCAACTGCATTATTGTTTGCAATCTATCTTATAAAACCAGCTCCTTTTTGCATACTTGATGAAGTGGATGCTCCTTTGGATGATGCCAACGTGGGTAAGTTCACTAATATGATCAGGGAGTTCAGTAGTAATTCACAGTTTATAATTGTTACTCATAATAAAATGACCATGAGTACCGTGGATGTTATTTACGGAGTTACAATGCAGGAACCCGGCGTAAGTAAACTGGTTACTGTAGATTTCAGAAATCTCACTGAAAATTAATAAGAGGTTTGATCTTTAAGCTTCAGATTGCTGACGTATTTTCTGTTTTTTTATCAAATCAGATTTTACTTTATGAACGGCTGCATGGCTGAGTAACAAAACACCAATGGCTATGGCTATGGCTGAAATAAAACCATAGAGCTCCCATTTTTCTCTAAAATTTAATTTGGTAATGCTGTAGTACATAAAAAAAATTCCTCCTGCAATTAGAATAAAGCCAATTGGAGTTTTTATTAGCCATTTCTCATAATGATTGTTTGCCATGCTGAAAGGTTTTAATGCTAAAATAATTGATTTGTACGGATTATTTATCCAAATCGTTTCATGAATTAAGATTATTCGCAATGATATTTGATTTATTTATTCTTGCACCTCCTGTTTATTCAACTGTACAATCAAATTTCAGGAGATCGATCATAAAAAATAATAATAGCTGATTTTTTTCAGCAAATAATCCGGTTATTTCGATTTTTTCACAGCTATTTTCCCATTCCATTTATCGGGAAATTACCTGTTTCTTCTAAAGGGAATTACTCAACTTTTAAAGTTGGTTCTTTAATTGGTATGATTTTGGTTAATCAGGTATTAATTTTATTTAATAATCTGATTTCTTAAAAAACCCGAAACCCTATGAAAAATTTCTACCTAAGTAAAGTATTGGTATTGCTGATCAGCACTACAGTTTTGCTGATAGCCTGCCAAAAAGAACAACCAGCAGTATCTCAGAATGAAAGTCCAACAATTACTCTACAGGATAAAGTAGGTGGAGTAATTCCTGATGACGAGCTTGCAGTAAGCAAAGTGCCGTTAATAATGTCTGCAGAATTTTATGCACGCAGTTTGTCACCGGAATCATTTTCATCTTTTTTAGCCAAGGGAAGGCCCTTAAAACCAAGTTTGGATGTTACGGCTCCATCCGTGAGTATCACTTCTCCGGCAAATGGAGCATCTGTTGCAGGCACAATTAATATTACCGTAAATGCCAGTGATAATGTTGGCGTAAAGTCAGTAAGTTTAAGCATTGATGGCGGTTCTTCAGTAACAACCAGCAGTGCAGCACCCTTTACTAATGCCTGGAACTCCGGAACGGTTGCAAATGGTACACATACTTTAACAGTGACAGCCAGTGATGCAGCTGGTAACAAAACTTCTAGTTCCATTCAAGTGTCAGTAAACAATGTGGCGCCCGGTGATATTATTTCACCAACTGTAACAGTTGTTTCTCCAACGGATCAATCTTCTGTTACAGGTACAGTTACTGTAAATATGAGTGCTACTGATAATGTTGCTGTGAGTTCTGTAAGTATTAGTATTGACAATACAATTGTAAGCACCACTACCAGTTATTCCTGGAATACTTCTAATTATGCAGCCGGAACTCATATTGTAATGGCCACTGCAAAAGATGCTGCCGGTAACCAGGGAACAAAATCTGTTACTGTTACTGTAAATACAGTTATTGTGCCTCCACCAACTTCTACTGGTGTACAATTAATAATGCCGTCGGTTGGTAACCAGGGAGGCGAGGGCTCCTGTGTTGCTTTTTCAGTAGGATATGCGACCCGTTCAGCGGAACAATATTATAGAACGAATTCTACATCATATAGCAACTCACTCAATATATTTAGCCCGGAATTTTTATACAACCAGGTAAAGCTTAATTCAGATTGCGGTTCTGGTACAAGCATAGTAACTGCTCTTGATTTTATAGTAGCTAAAGGTATCTGCACTTTCCAATCAATGCCATATACCAGTAGCAATGGCTGTTCATTACTGCCAACCAGTACCCAGACGGCCGAGGCATTGAATTACAGAATAACCGGGTATTCAAAAATAATCAATACAGATAGGGGAGCTATTAAATCAATAATCTCACAAAATCATCCTGTGATTATTATTGTTCTTGCTGATTATTCCTTTCAGAATGCTACATCAGGGTTTATCTGGAAAACATTTTCTGGTTCAGGAAATTTACCGCATAGCATTGCGATCTGCGGATACGATGATTCGAAAAATGCCTATAAAGTAATGAATAGCTGGGGCACTGCCTGGGGTGATGCAGGGTATAGCTGGATTGATTACAGCTTCTTTGAAACCGGTGGTAAAGTAGGTACTTATTGTTATGTAATTAATTAAAAAAGTATTTCGTAATAAAAAAATCCCGGTTGCTAATACGACCGGGATTTTTAATGATTAATTTCTGTTACAGGGCAAAATTTTCGAAATTATTTGAGTTAACCTGATTACGATAAGTAAAAAAGGCTGCCCGGGGGCAGCCTTAGTTTTAGGATTTTCATTAGTTAATTTATTCTTTGCTGATATTAACCAGTTTCCCTGTTACCTCTTTATTGCCGACTCTGAATTTGTAGATCAACGTGCTGTTGGATACAGATGGTGATTTATATTCAAACACCTGGCTTCTGCCGGCGGTAATATAACCTTTATAAACTGTCTGCAATTTTTGACCAACAATATTATACACTTCAAGAGAAGCCTGACCGGAAACCGGCGATGCAATAACAAAGCTCACTCTGTCCCTGAAAGGATTTGGATATGCTGATATACTTAACTTATCAACTACACCTGCTTCTGTTACCGGGCTGGTAATTATTCTTCTGGCTGGAACATCCGGAACGCATGACCCAACATTCCATCCTATAAATACTCTGCATTCATCAAATCCTTCATTGATTGCTGAAACTGCATTATTGATATTTGAAAGGGATGCTCCACACTCGGTACCAACTGTTCCATCAATATTTCCTAAAGCGTCGTTTGCCAAATGGAATAACCCTGCAACCGTAAGTGGATATGTCTTGCAATTAAGGGCATCGATGACTGTTTGTGATATTGACTTATAAGTGTATTCATTTACAGTGATTAAATTATATGGCTCAACAGGATTATAATAACAACTTCTCACTTTTGGAGTAGTAGAACCACAACCACCAACTTTACCTGCTGTTGCAAAAGTACCTGCTTGTAGTGCGAAATTAGGCAAGTCAGAGCTGATCCTCATATTCAAACCAAGGGTAATAGTTTGAGACAATAACACATTATTAATCCTGCCTTGTTTTGTAATATAGGTTGTAGATGTTGTTGATCCGTTGAAATACTTCCAACAGTTTGCTGCCGGAGATTCAACAGTACAATTACCCCACAATTCTCTTGCAGTGCTTCCGCCTGGCATTGATGCATTCAGCAATACGGCAGCAGTTGCAGTTGCTGGAATTGTTATTCTTGGTTTAGTTATTCCATCACCACCAATGTAAAGTGGATTCGGAACACCACCAACACCCAACAGAGCTTTAATCATGTCTACTACTGTTGGATAAGTTATCGCTGTTCCACTTGTACCATCGTTATCACAAGCGGGACTACCATTACCATATTTACCCTGTGTATAGGTACAGAAACCTCCACATTGATTTACCGTTACTTCAAAATCGCAAATCTCATCATCAAGATCCGGGTTCGCAAATGATTTTGTCAATTTTAAGGTAAAGCTTGTTGAACCTGCAGTAACTGAAACAGATTGATTACCGTTAGGAGCATTAATGGTCGCACCATTATTTGCAGACCATACCCATGTTTCATTAGCTGCCGGAGGAACAGAAGCATTATAATTATTGGTTGTACCACTACATACCGGCACCGTTTCTACGGTGGGGCATCCGGCTGCACCAGTCAAACCAACTGAACAATCTGACTCGCTTGCACATTGGGTAGTTTTATGAGTAACCGTAACATGGAAATTAATAGGCTGATTAATAACATCTATAACAGCAGCAGTGTAAACAGGATTCTTTAATGTTGCATCACTTAATGAACCAGCTCCGTCTGTAGTCCAGAAATAATTATAATCAGTTGCGGTTTCGCCACCTCCGAAAATTACATCCAACTGAGAACTATGACTTAATGATGTTATATCAATAGGTCCTGTAGCGGAACAGGAAATTTGTGGTAATGGGAATTCATTTACTGTTTCTGATCCTTCTACTGTACAGCCATGATCATCTTTAACAACCCATGTATAAAGACCAGCTGCCAAATTACTGTATGCCTTCGGTGATGTTTGAGTGACAAATCCACCGCCATTGAAGTTTATCTGGTAAGGACCTGTGCCACCACTGAAGGTGATAGTAACAGAACCATCGCTGCTACCGGCACAAGTTCCGGTATGTTCATCGCTGGCAATAAGAGCATCCGGTTGAGTAATGGTTGCACTGTTTGGAGTTGTGCATCCATTGTGATCAGTTACGGTTACACTATAAGTACCTGCGACTAAACCAGTCAAATCTTCATCATCAGACTGACCGGCAGGAATAACACCACCGGCGCTGGCAACCCACGCATATGTATAAGGAGCAGTACCACCGGTAACAGTAAGATCAATAGA
>JAHEZE010000009.1:52138-53342 GCA_023251235.1 Sphingobacteriales bacterium
CTGCGACTAAACCAGTCAAATCTTCATCATCAGACTGACCGGCAGGAATAACACCACCGGCGCTGGCAACCCACGCATATGTATAAGGAGCAGTACCACCGGTAACAGTAAGATCAATAGACCCTGTAGCATTACCATTGCAAAGCACATTTACTTGAGTCTTGCTGCTTCCAAGAGCATTTGGCTGACCAACAGTTTCAGAACCGGATGTTGTACATCCATTTGCGTCTTTTACAACCCAAGAATATGTAGCTGCAGCAAGACCAGTATATGTCTTCGGAGAAGTTTGAGTTGCAAATCCACCGCCATTGAAGTTTATCTGGTAAGGAGCAGTACCACCACTGAAAGTAATGATTACAGAACCATCACTGCCTCCGTTGCAAGAAGCATCTGTATGACCATCACTAGCAGTTACAGTATTTACCGTCACTGTTCCTGAAGCATCTGTAGAACATCCACCATTTTTGGTGGTGGAAACTGTGACAGTATAGATTGTGGTCACGGTTGGTGAAACCGTAATTGACGAAGTGGTTGCGCCACCTGGACTCCATGAATATGTGTATGTACCCGTTGGTGCTACTGTTGCTGTAAGCGTTGCAGAACCTCCTGAACAGATTATTGCACTATTCACTGAAACGCTAGGTGGTGTACAAACTGCAGAGGCTGCCAATTGCTGATCCTGGTTTCCCAATCCGATACCACAAATTTCATCGATGTGAAGGTGGTAAGGAGAACCATTGATGCTGGTTGCTCCATTCCCTGTACCCCATCCGTCGCCCAACCCATCAGTACAAGAGCCTAAAGTACTCGCAGTGCCGTTTTCTCTGGCAATATGACAACCAAAAGCGATTAGAACTTTTGCGTTGCCTGCTCCTGCCGTATTACTACCTTCTAGAGCTGGGGTAAAAAATACTTTTACATATCCATGTTGAGTGGTTGTACCAACTTCATCCTCCCATACGTATTCAATTCTATTGATAATACCGTTGAACATCCACATTCTATTTTTACCAATAGCATCACCTGCATCTAACGTTTGCTGCAAGCCCATTTTGCATGCTGTCAGAGGAGCGGCAGTGCCCCCGTTGTATCCATTTGTGCCGGGGGTGGCGCTACTTCCGACAATAGGAATTGGGAATGTATGTAAATTTGAGTAAGCAGAATAAACAGTGGCACAGTTGCCGACAGTTGTAGGTGTAACAGT
>JAHEZE010000057.1:0-2671 GCA_023251235.1 Sphingobacteriales bacterium
ATTACTGCCATCAATGAAATAACAAAGGGTGAAGCAGTGATTGTAACCGATGTGGGGCAGCATCAGATGGTAGCCTGCCGTTATGCAAAATATAATAAGAGTAAGAGCAATATCACCAGCGGCGGATTGGGTACAATGGGTTATGCATTACCGGCAGCCATTGGCGCAAGCTATGGAGCACCGGACAGAACTATTATTGCCATCATTGGTGATGGTGGTATTCAAATGACCATACAGGAACTTGGCACTGTTATGCAATTCAAACCAACTGTAAAAATTATTATTCTCAATAATAAATTCCTGGGTATGGTTCGCCAGTGGCAGGAATTGTTTCACCAGCATCGCTATTCATTTGTAAATATCGAAAGTCCCGATTTTGTGATGGTGGCAAAAGGTTATGGCATCGAAGGAAAAAGTATTTGCAAAAGAGAAGACGTGAAAAATGCATTGAATGAAATGCTAAATCATAAAGGAAGTTATTTGCTGGAAGTAATAGTAGGAAAAGAAAACAATGTATTTCCGATGGTGCCTCAGGGTCGTGGTGTGGCTGAAGTTATTTTGAGTAAGGAGGAATTGTAAAATGATAACTGAAATAGCTCTTTTAAAGATCAGGCAGGGACAATCAGCAGCATTTGAAGATGCTTTTATTAAAGCACAGCCAATTATTGAGTCGGCCACAGGATATATACAACACGAATTACTGCAATGCCTGGAACAGGATGATAAATATTTATTGATGGTTCATTGGAATACTATAGAAGATCATACGACAGGTTTCCGGCAAAGTGAAGGCTATAAAGATTGGAAAAAGTTGCTGCATCACTTTTATGATCCATTTCCGGTAGTTGAACATTATAAACGAATTATTTAACCATTTTTATGCAAAAACAAGAATATACAATAACGGTGTACACAGAAAACCAGGTTGGTTTGCTGAACCGCATTGCCATTATCTTTTCCAGAAGAAAGATAAATGTAGAAAGCCTTAACACTTCACCCAGCGAAGTGGACAGTGTACATCGCTTTACCATTGTTATTAATGAAACGGAAGACGTGGTGCGAAAGCTCTGCCGCCAGATTGAAAAACAGGTAGAGGTATTAAAAGCCTATTACAATACCAATGAAGAAATCATCTGGCAGGAACTGGCTTTATACAAAGTACCTACGGAAATTATTGCAGAAGAAGTAAAAGTAGAACGGTTGCTCAGTCAATTTGGGGCAAAAGCTGTTGTGATAAGAAAAGACTATACTGTATTTGAAGTAAGCGGCCAGCGGGAAGAAACAGATTCTTTTATTAAAGTACTGGAGCCTTACGGATTAATTGAATTTGTAAGAAGTGCAAGAGTGGCAATTATTAAGAACAGTGATGGCTTCCATAAAAAATTAAAATCATTCGAATACAAAGAGCCGGGAGAAAATGTAGTAGAGAATGAATATTTAAGTGAGAATGAAAAAGTGTTTAGCATGTGAGTGCTGAATAGGATTATAGAATGTACAAGAGTGCGACCTGCCTCCGCCGAAACGGCTACGTGCAGGCAGGCGCAACGAAAGCTAAATAGTAAAACAAAAGCTGACAAAACAAACAATAACTTAAAACATAATACCTAAAACTTAAAACTAAAATAATGGCAAAATTAAATTTCGGTGGTACAACTGAAAACGTAGTAACTCGTGATGAATTTCCCCTTTCAAGGGCACAGGAAGTATTGAAAAATGAAACAGTGGCTGTTATTGGTTATGGTGTACAAGGGCCAGGCCAGGCACTTAACCAGAGAGATAATGGTATCAACGTGATTGTTGGCCAAAGAAAAAACAGTAAGACATGGGATAAAGCTATCCGTGATGGTTTTGTACCCGGTGAAACTCTATTTGAAATTGAAGAAGCTTTAAAACGCGGCACCATCATTTGCTATTTGCTGAGTGATGCAGCGCAAATTGCCATGTGGCCGACAGTAAAAAAGCATTTAACTCCCGGCAAAGCATTGTATTTTTCACATGGCTTTGGCATCACCTTCAATGAACAAACAGGAATTATTCCCCCAAAAGATGTAGATGTATTTCTGGTAGCACCGAAAGGAAGCGGCACTTCTTTAAGAAGAATGTTTTTACAGGGTCGTGGCTTGAACAGCTCTTATGCCATCTATCAGGATGCAACCGGTAAAGCATTTGAAAGAGTAATTGCTTTAGGCATTGCAGTAGGCAGTGGCTATTTATTTGAAACAAATTTTAAAAAAGAAGTTTATTCAGATCTTACCGGTGAAAGAGGAACCTTGATGGGTGCCATCCAGGGAATCTTTGCAGCGCAATATGATGTACTTCGTTCAAAAGGCCACTCTCCTTCCGAAGCATTTAATGAAACTGTGGAAGAATTAACTCAATCACTGATGCCATTGGTTGCAGAAAATGGAATGGACTGGATGTATGCCAACTGTTCAACAACAGCTCAACGTGGTGCATTGGACTGGTGGAAAAGGTTCCGTGATGCAACAGCGCCGGTATTTAAAGAATTATATGAAAGTGTTGCCAGCGGAAAAGAAAGCCAGCGATCAATTGATTTAAATTCTCAACCTGACTATCGTGAAAAGCTGGAAGTAGAATTGAAAGAGCTTCGTGAGAGTGAAATGTGGCAGGCCGGTAAAACCGTTCGTTCATTGCGTCCCGAAAATCAACC
>JAHEZE010000057.1:2771-20128 GCA_023251235.1 Sphingobacteriales bacterium
TTGAAAAAAGTAGTTCATAAGACTCCTTTACAGCGCAATCATCATCTTTCAAAAAAATATCATTGCAATATTTTTTTAAAAAGGGAAGATCTTCAGATAGTTCGCAGTTATAAGCTGCGGGGCGCTTATAATATGATGAGCAGTTTGCCAAAAGAAGAATTAGAGAAAGGAGTGGTATGTGCCAGTGCCGGTAATCATGCGCAGGGTTTTGCATATAGTTGTAAAAAACTGAATGCAAAGGGTGTAGTCTTTATGCCGGTGATTACACCTAATCAAAAAATCAACCAGACAAAAATGTTTGGTGAAAATTTTATTGAAGTAAAACTGGTGGGTGACACTTTTGATGATTGTGCGGTAGCTGCAAAAAAATATACTGAGGAAAATGGTATGACTTTCATTCCTCCGTTTGATGATTATAAAATTATTGAAGGACAGGGAACAGTAGCGGTTGAGATTTTAGAAGAACAAAGTGATGTTGATTATCTTTTTGTTCCTGTTGGTGGTGGCGGACTAAGCGCCGGTGTGGGTTCCTATTTCAAAACCTATTCACCAAAAACAAAGATCATTGGTTTAGAACCAGAAGGTGCTCCCGCCATGTATGAAGCAATGAAGAAAGGTCATCCTGTTACACTGGATTCCATAGACAGGTTCGTAGACGGAGCAGCTGTAAAAAGAGTAGGTGATATAACATTCTCTATTTGTAAAGATGTACTGGATGATATGCACCTGGTGCCGGAAGGAAAAGTTTGTTCCACCATTTTAAAATTGTATAACGAGGATGCCATTGTAGTAGAACCTGCGGGTGCATTAAGTATTGCTGCGCTGGATGCTTACGCAGAAGAAATAAAAGGGAAGAATGTGGTTTGTATCGTAAGCGGCAGTAACAATGATATTGACCGGATGCAGGAGATAAAAGAAAGAAGCCTGCAATACGAAGGACTCAAACATTATTTCCTGATAAATTTTGCACAGCGCCCCGGGGCTTTAAAAGAATTTGTAAACAATGTACTTGGCCCTACTGATGATATTACCCGGTTTGAGTACATGCAGAAAAATAATAAAGAAGCCGGGCCGGCATTGGTAGGTGTTGAATTGCTGAGTAAAGATGATTACGAAAAGCTTTTACTGAATTTGAATAAATACCAGATCAACTTTACTGAATTGAGTAAGGATAATACACTATTCGGATACCTTGTCTAAATAAAGGTCTGTAACTCTTTTTTCGTTTACTTTGCTCCGGATTTTCCGGGGCATTTTTATTTAAAATGTAGAACAATGTCAACAGTCAAAGTTGGTCTGGTACAAATGAGTTGCACGAATAAAAAAGAAGCCAACCTGCAGAGAGCAATGGAGAAAACAAAAGAAGCTGCTGCAAAAGGTGCACAGATTGTTTGCTTGCAGGAATTATTTACTTCTCTTTATTTCTGTGATGTGGAAGACTATGAGAATTTCAAATTAGCCGAAGCTATACCCGGGCCCTCAACAGATGTATTGAGTAAACTGGCAAAAGAACTGAACATTGTTATCATTGCTTCTTTATTTGAAAAACGTACACAGGGCATTTATCATAATACAACGGCAGTGCTGGATGCCGATGGTACGTATCTTGGCAAGTACCGCAAGATGCATATACCCGATGACCCAGCCTATTATGAAAAATTTTATTTTACTCCAGGCGATTTGGGCTATAAAGTTTTTCAAACAAAATATGCAAAGTTGGGTGTTTTAATCTGCTGGGATCAATGGTATCCGGAAGCAGCAAGAATCACTGCATTGATGGGAGCAGAAATTTTATTTTATCCAACTGCGATTGGCTGGGCAACATCACAAGATGAAGCCACCAATACAGAACAGTTTAATGCATGGCAAACTATTCAGCGCAGTCATGCAGTAGCCAATGGTGTGTATGTAGTAAGTGTAAACCGTGTGGGACTGGAACAAAACGAAAGAATGAAATTCTGGGGAGGTTCTTTTGTCAGTAATCCATTCGGGACAATTCTTTACGAAGGTTCACATGATAATGAAGAGATGAGTGTGGTGGAACTTGATTTATCTAAAACGGATAGCTACAGAACACACTGGCCCTTCTTAAGAGATCGTCGTATTGATTCTTACCAGCCGATTACACAACGCTTCATCGATGAAGAAAAATAAAATGCTCAACAATCAATGTTCAATGCTCAATGTTCATTGATTGGTACAGGTATAAAATTGGATATTGAAAATTGAGTATTGAACATTTATAACATGAATCATCCCACTCCCAAAGAACTGGGTTATTATTTTCCAGCAGAATTTTCTCCTCATGTTGCTACCTGGCTTAGTTGGCCACACAAGGAGGATTCATGGCCGGGAAAAATTCATACTATTTATCCTTTTTACAGCCGCTTTGTAAAACACCTTGCTGAAAGCGAAAAAGTCTGCATCAATGTGAATGATGAAGTGATGAAAAAAATCGCCATCAGTTGTCTTGAAAAAGAAAGGGTGGATCTTTCACAGGTAAATTTTTTCATGAACCCCACCAACGACGCATGGTGCCGGGATCATGGTCCGGCTTTTTTAATTAATCCAAAAGCTGATATCAAAAAAGTAATCGTTGACTGGGATTACAATGCATGGGGTGGTAAATATTTACCCTGTGACCTGGATGATGTAATTCCCACAAAAATTGCAAAGCATTTTGGAATGCCAGTTTATAATCCGGGTATAATTATGGAAGGTGGTTCTGTTGATTTCAATGGGAAGGGAACCGTAATTACTTCCACACTATGTTTATTAAATATAAACCGCAACCCACATCTGAATCAAAAACAAATTGAAGAATATCTCTGCAATTATTATGGACAGGAACAGGTGCTTTGGGTAGATGAAGGTATTGTAGGTGATGATACGGACGGGCACATTGATGATACCGTTCGTTTTGTGAATGAAGACACGGTGATTACTGTAGTAGAAGAGAATATAAAAGATGAAAATCATGCTTTACTGGAAAAAAATATGAAACAACTTTCAGCCATGCGTTTGCTGAATGGAAAACAGATGAACATAGTTGAACTGCCTATGCCTGATTACCTGGAATATGATGGGCAACGTCTCCCCTGCAGCTACGCCAATTTTTATATTTGCAATAAATATGTGATTGTACCAATCTTCAATTGCTCCAAAGATGATACGGCATTACAAATAATTTCTCAATGTTTTCCCGATAGAGAAACGATCGGTATTGATTCCACAGAAATCATCTGGGGATTGGGAAGTTTTCATTGCCTGAGCCAGCAGGAGCCACAGCCCTAACCCAACCCTCCTCTTATCGGAAGAAGAAGCATTAAATTAAAAACCTGAAAGTGAAATCATATCGTTACTGGCCTTGCAACTAACAATGATATTGGGAAAAAATTCTTTGCTAATCCCTGATTAGCCTGTAAATTCATACCACCTTAATATTCTGAAACTTTAATTAACTTTTTTTCACAACTATGAATTGGAAAAAATGGATGATAGTAAGCTGCCTGTTGATGAACATGATGATGGATTTTGCCCAGCAGAAAAAAACAATATCCTTCACTCAAGAGCAATTACAAAATAAAATAAAAGGAGGCTGGGCAGGACAAACAATCGGCGTAACATTCGGTGGGCCTTATGAATTCCGGTTCAATGGCACTTTCATAGGCGATTACCAATCTTTGATATGGTATGATGGCTATCTTAAAAACACAATGTTAAATAATCCCGGTTTGTATGATGACCTCTACATGGATCTTACGTTTGTGGATGTATTTGAAAAATCTGGCCTTGATGTTTCCGTTGATTCTTTTTCACAGGCATTTGCACATGCTGGTTATATGCTCTGGCATGCCAACCAGGCCGCCCGTTACAATATATTAAACGGAATAGCAGCGCCTGCTTCCGGCAACTGGATAAACAATCCGCATGCTGACTGTATCGACTACCAGATAGAATCTGATTTTGCCGGATTGATGTCACCCGGTATGCCCAATACTGCCTCGGCTATCAGTGATAAAATTGGTCACATCATGAATTATGGTGATGGATGGTATGGAGGAGTATTTGTTGGTGCCATGTATTCACTTGCTTTTGTTTCATCAGATATTAATTATATAGTTAATGAAGCATTGAAAACTATTCCGGAAAAAAGTGAATTTTATCAATGCATCAGTGATGTGATTAAATGGCATATTAAATATCCCGCCGATTGGAAGCAAACCTGGTTTGAAGTTCAGAAAAAGTGGGCCAATGATATTGGCTGCCCTGATGGTGTGTTTAATCCATTTAATATAGATGCTAAAATAAATGCAGCTTATGTGGTGATAGGTTTGTTGTATGGCAAAGGAGATTATACCAGTACACTGGAGATAACCACCCGCTGCGGACAAGATGCTGATTGCAATCCTTCCACTTCCGGAGGAATATTGGGAACTGTGCTGGGTTATGATGGCATTCCGGCATACTGGAAGCAGGGATTAAAAGAAGCTGAGGAAATTGATTTCAAGTACACCACTATGAGCCTGCAGGATGTATATGAAACCGGGTATAAACATGCACTGCTTAATATTAAAAGAAATGGTGGCACTATAAGCGGCAATAACATAACTATTAAACTGCAGCAACCGGCGAAAGTAAAATTTGAAAAAAGTTTTCCTGATTTATATCCGAAAGAAAAAAAGAATGTGAACTGGAACGATGCAAAAAATGAAATAAGTTTTGACTATGAAGGAACCGGGTTTGTATTAAAAGGTGAAACAGCAAGATGGGAAAGCAAATCTGATTATGTAATAAATGCCGAGCTATATGTGGATGGGCAAAAAACAGAAACAATTAAGTTACCAGTCCAATTTACCACCCGCCGTCATGAACTATGCTGGAAATACGACTTACCGGAGGGTAAACATTATGTACAGGTTAAAATCTTAAATCCATCTCCTGATTACCCCGTATTCAATACCGAGGCGCTTATTTACAGCAATAAAATACCAAAAGGAACTCAGGCAAGATAAAAAACGTTTTTAAAGACATCTTTTGCTTTAATTAAACAGAAACTGTTTTTTTTAATATCTAAATCATTTTACAAAATCTATACTTCAAGAAAATTCAGGTCTTTACCAAAACTTTCCTTTTTAAAGTAGAGAGCAATTACTGCAAGGCTCATGCAAATAATAGCGGTAATCCCCCCACTCATTACATAATTATTATCCGTAACGCTTCTTAACCATTTAAACAGTATTATAATTAACGGCAATGAACCACGTACCATATTGGGCACGGTAGTAGTAGCAGTGGCACGGATATTAGTTCCAAATTGCTCTGCGGCCATAGTGACAAATATTGCCCAGAAACCACCACCAAAGCCAAGCCCGGCACAAATTCCATACATCACATTCGCACTGCCCCCGTTTTGATTGAAGTACAAAAACATACAAACCGAACTAATCAAAAAATAAATGAATACCGGTTTCTTCCTGCTTTTTAAAGCATTGCTCAAAAAGCCAATAATGATATCACCAATGCAACCTGCCACATAAAAAAATAAGATAGCTTTCCCCACATCAATGGGTTCGGTAATATGCAATTCTTTTCCAAACTTATCAGAGAAGCCGATTAAGATGCCAACAACAAACCAAGATGGTAATCCAATTATAATACATTTCAGGTATCGGGTAAATCTTTCTCTTGGGTTAAACAACATAAAGAAATTTCCTCTCTTCACTTCCATTTGTTTCAATTTGGCAAACATGCCGCTTTCAAAAATTGATGCCCGCAACACTAATAATAATAAACCCATTCCGCCACCTATAAAATAACAAACTCTCCAGTTAAATTCCTGTTTTATAAAATAAGCGGCTATTGCCCCGCTTAATCCAACGCTTGCTATTAATGAAGTACAGATACCCCTCTGTTCTTTTGACACCAGTTCACTTACCAGGGTAATGCTTGCTCCTAATTCTCCTGCCAAACCAATACCGGCAATAAACCGGAGTAGTGCATATTGTGAGTAGGTTTGTACAAAGCCATTCCCGATATTAGCCAGTGAGTATAATAAAATGGAGCCAAACAAAACGCTTAACCTTCCTCTTTTATCACCCAGCACTCCCCAAAGTATACCGCCTGCCAATAAGCCGATCATTTGAATACTCAGGATATTTTCACCATCAATCACAGGATTTAAGCCCAATTCAGTCAGGCTTGGCTTGCGGATAATGCTGAATAATATTAAATCATACACATCTACAAAATATCCTAATGCTCCCACTATTACTGCAATGGATATAATATGATGATGCGAATGATGATGTTTTGTTTTGATGAACATGAAAAGAATTTAAGTAGTTATTAAATTTTGGATGGATGAATATAGGAAGAAAATTACTAAAGTATATTAATGACAATTCGAAATGAGGCAACTGATTTTGATGGAGCCATTTGTATTAATGCAAATGGGTTAGTGCTTTTTATTTATTTACCTCTTGACGTTAAAATAAAGTTGTTTGGAGCTGGTTATTCTTCCAAACCGTTACTTATTAAGATCAGAAGGATATACAAAAGTTTTAATTGGTTTGAAATGATCATCAGCTAACTGGAATGTTACCGGGGCGCTATTAAAAACATTATCTGAAATATTTTTACAAATTTCAATCAGGTTATCCCTGGTGATATCATTCGCTTTATCAGTCTGTGTTACCATTTTTACAACAAAAACCCGGTTCTCATCCATGGTAAATTGAAAACTGATGACTGATTCAGGATGAATGAATGTATTCAGATACTCCACAAGTTGATTGCAAGTCTTGTTGTCAATTTGTTCACCACAAAATAATTCTATGTTGCCGCTTGTTACCTTATTGCCGAAAGAGGTAGTTGCACTAAGGTCCATCTTTTGAAAAGTGATATGATGAAAGGTTTTGAAATTCTCATCTGTAAGTTCCACATTAACCGGGGCCATTTTGTAAAGACTGTCTGAAAAAACATTCGCCAGCGCAATAAAAGGCTCATCTGTTAGTTTCTCCAGTTTCTTTTTATCTGCTACCATTCTGAAAAGAACAGTGTCACTATTTTTTATAAGCTGTATGCTTTTAGTTCCTATCGTATCATTGTTTTGCTCCTTATCAATTTTAAAGAAAAGATCGGCAGTTTTTTGAGCCACTTCTTCTGTAATGCCGTCTTTATAATACACTTCAATATGGCCGTGCTTTACTTTTTTACCATAGTCAGTACAGGCCATTAATACAATTGCCAGTACAAATGACAAGATGAGGAGTTGTTTGGAACTTGCTTTCATGGTTTATTTTTTGCATAAATAAACAAAAGACCGCAGTTTATCAAAACCCGTTTCAGGAATTTTAATAAGGTGGGTATTATTAAGCTGTAGCCAGGATTTATATCTTCACGAACCTGCTGAATCATTATATTATTTTTTCACTTGCTTTATAAAATTTACTTTTTCAAGCTCTTCAAATAAGCAATGCTTTGTGGTACCTGTATAGTTATATTGCTGCTTTCGTCTTCAATAAAATAGTGTTTGATCCTGATCTTTTTCGCTTCTTTTAATATGGCAGGAAGATCCAATTCGCCAGTGCCGAGTGCCACATCATTTTCTGGCGAGGTAAGACCCGTAAGATCTTTTTTAATCCCTTTACGCATATCTTTTATATGCATCAGCTTCCAGCGGTTGCCATATTTTTTTAATAAGGCTACGGGATCTCCGCCACCGAACTGTATCCAGTAAATATCCATTTCGAATGATACATAATCCCGATTGGTGTTTTTAAAAATATAATCCAGCAAAGTTCCATCTTCATAGGGCTGGAATTCGTAACCATGCGCATGATAACAAAGAGTAAGCCCGTTCGCTTTTAAAATTTTCCCTGCACGATTAAAATCTTCCACGGCTTTTTTTGCATTCTCAAAAGTCAACTCATTATTCTGATGTGGTATCCATGCACACATGACATATTTTGAACCCAGCATCTTAGCCTTCCACACCACAGAATCAATTTTATTTACCAGTTCATTATAATCAGCGCCGGTTGATGGAATGCTGATACCTCTTTCATCACATAATTTTTTAAAATCCTGTGGCAGCATTCTTCCACCACCACCTTCTATTTCAGTAAAACCCATCATTTTTATTGTATCTAATACTTTAGCAGGATCAGTACCAATGCTCCGGCGAAAAGTATATGTCTGCACACCCAAAGGAGCCGTGAATAACGGCTTTTGCGCCATCGCTGTACCAGTAAATAATAAAACAGCGATCAGTAATGGTAGAAGTCTTTTTTTCATTTTTTATTTTTTAATCATAGTTAAAATTGATCATTTATAATTTAAAGAGCTGAATAATGAACAAAAGTAAAAGAGTGCGACCTGCCTACCGGCAGGCAGGCGCAACGAAAGTTCAATCAGGGCTCAATAGCTGGTATCATAAAAATCTTAAGCCTATTAACTTTTAACTTTCAAATATTTCCCTTCTTTAATTCTTCTATTGCGTAGTCAGCCGCTCTTGCTGTTATTGCCATATAGGTCAGTGTCGGGTTTTGCGTACCGGTGGATGTCATACAAGCTCCATCTGTAACAAAAACATTTTTGCAAAGATGAAGCTGATTCCATTTATTCAATAAAGAAGTTTTTGGATCAAGCCCCATACGAACACCACCCATTTCATGTATATCAGCACCGGGTGGCGACTTTGTATCTTCCGCTTTTATATTTGTAAACCCGGCCTTTTCAAACATCAGCTTCGATTGCTCAATATAATCCGCCACCATCTTATCATCGTTCTCACTCCATTCGCAGGAAACAATCAATTGAGGAATACCATATTTGTCTTTCAGATCTGTATGCAGACGAACATGATTTTTTTCCAATGGCACAGATTCGCCCATCATCCAGCTGCTGATATACCAGTTACCCAATTCAGGCTTTAATAAATTTTCTCTCAGCTGGTCGCCGATCATATCCGTATTTGAAAAAGTTCCTCTTCCCCCGCCAATTCCAATGGCATAACCTCTTAAGAAATCCATTTCCTGTTTAAAAACATTTCTGAATCGTGGCACATAACTATTGCTTGGATTGCGGCCATCCGTTTTCTTGTCTTTAAACCCTTCATACGACGCATTGGCTTTGCCCCTATAGTTGTGCCATGAAATAAATTTTCCGAGTAACCCACTATCATTTCCTAAACCATTGGGAAATCTGTTTGAAGTTGAATTCAGCAGGATCGCATTACTGTTAAGCGCCGAGGCATTTACAAAAATGACATTCGCATAATATTCGATTGTCTCTTTTGTATTTGCATCAATGATTCTTACACCCGTTGCTTTGCCCTGCCTACCGGCAGGCAAGCTTTTCTTCTCATCATAAATGATAGAATGAACAACAGAGTGCGGCCTGATAGTAAGGTTGCCGGTCTTTAATGCCCATGGAATGGTGGATGCATTGCTGCTGAAATAACCGCCATAGATGCAGCCACGGTTACACATATTTTGGTTCTGGCATTTGCTTCTCCCCTGCTCTATGTGTATTTGCTGCGGATCTGTGATGTGGGCACATCGTGCCTGTATAAGATGCCGATCAGAAAAATTCTTTTTCAAACTCTCCTTGAAATAATGTTCAATACAACTCATTTCGAAACCGGGCATCACTTCGCTATCGGGCAATTCAGGTAATCCATCTTTATTACCGGCGATGCCTGCAAATTTTTCAACATAGCTATACCATTGTTCAATGTCTTTATACCGGATCGGCCAGTCAACTGCGAAAGCATCTCTTGATGGTCCTTCAAAATCATAATCGCTCCAGCGTTGTGTTTGCCTTGCCCAGAGTAATGATTTACCACCTACATGATAACCGCGAACCCAGCGAAATGGTTTTTCCTGTATGAAAGGTTGCTCATCATCTTTCAGTGCCCAATGCAGTGTTTCTTCACGAAGAAATCTTGCTCCCTGGTAACTTTTAAGTTGATCAATTGATACGGTGCCACGATGTTCAAATTCCCATGGACCTTTAGATGCAGTCGGGTAATTTTTTACATGCTCCACGTTGCGGCCACGTTCCAGTACAAGGGTTTTTAATCCTTTATCACAAAGTTCTTTTGAGGCCCAACCACCACTGGCGCCGGAGCCGATAACTATGGCATCATATGTTCTTTTATCTTTTGAATCACCTGGCATAAGCTTATGCTTTTACATCTATACAACCATAATAATGTCCCGGCGCAATTTTATAACCAAGATATTCCTGCATTACTTTTTGAGATGTATTGAAACCTCTTATTGTCTCTGATTTTACAAGATTAAAAAAATCTTTTTCCTCTTTGATTGATGAATTGGACAGCTTTAGTAAGAATTCTTCCTTTTGTGATTGTGTACAATCTGCAAAAGATTTTTTGTGTGTTGTTTTCACAGATTCTTCCAGCCCATTTAATTGTGTCTTTACATTATCCCGAACCACTTTTTCATAACAATCATCGATCAGTTTTTGCAGAAACTTATCTACTTCGACTGATAAAGCACCGATATTATTGCCAGCAGGGATGATAGCATCAGTGATACTTGCCAGAATTTTCTGCTCGGCTATGGAGAAAGAGGTGTGATGAGTAATGGTATCGCTTACACCACAACTCACCATCCACTGCGGGAGGGTGATCAACGCACCGGAAACTATGGCAAGATGTTTTATCGCTTTACGCCGGTCCATGTTAAGGAATGAAAAATGAATTTAAATAAATTCTTATGGATCGATGGATATTTTTATAAACCTGTCTATAATTTTATTCAAAAGCGGCATGGAGCATTGACAAAATAATAAAGTGGTAGGGCTCACATTTCAACCATTGCCTTCACCACAGTGCTTGACGGATCAAGTAAACTCTCAAATTGATTTTTAATATCCTTAAATGCCACCTTATGTGTAATGTAAGTAAGTGGCTTGATTAATCCCTTTTTAAAACAATTGATTACATATTCAAAATCTTTTCTTGTAGCATTACGGCTGCTCATCAGGGTAGCTTCCCGTTTATGAAATTCAGGATGGCTGAAACGAATATCCTCTTTCTGCAACCCAACTAAAACATATCTGCCACCATGAGCCAGGTAATGAAACGCTGTATTAATTGCATCTAAATTGCCGGTAGCATCAATTACAACTGTCGGCATATCTCCACCCGTAATGGTTTTTAGTTTGTTTATGACGTTCTCAATTGTGGGGTTCACAGTATAAGCCACCCCTGAATTTTCCTTTGCAAACTCCAATCTTTTTTGATTGTAGTCTATTGCAATTACCTTGCTGCCGGCAATTCCGGCAAAATTCATTACACCCAGTCCAATGGGTCCGGCGCCAACTACAACTACATATTCTCCCTTCATAACTCCCGCCCTGGTTATACCATGTGCTCCGATAGCAAATGGTTCTATCAGCGCCAATTCTTCAACGCTTAATCCTTCTCCATGAACAAGACTGTATGAAGGAACAGACAAGTATTCTTTCATTCCCCCATCAATATGTACACCACATACTTTTAGATTTGTACAACAATTTGGCTTTCCCATCCGGCAGGCTATACAGGTACCGCAATTAAAGTAAGGAATTATAGTTACCGGTTCACCAATGGCAAAACCGGCAGCACTGGTATCAACAATAGTTGCGGCTAATTCATGACCTAAAATTCGTGGATAACTAAAAAAGGGTTGATTGCCTTCATAAGCATGAAGATCTGTTCCGCAAATTCCTATCCTTTCTATTTTTAATAATGTTTCTCCGTTTCCTGCCACAGGAATTTCCATATCCTTATAATCAAATTGTTTTGGACTTGTACAGATCATTGCTCTCATCTCTGAAATATTTCTTTCTATTTCTTAAAAACTATTTTATACGCCACTGCGTTTTCTGATGGATAAGCTTTACTTGGTTTTACTACTAAAGCATCTGGCTGTTGCGTCCAGGATACTTTTTCTTTGCTGCCAATCAATTCAATACTACTGATGACTCCATTATTTGAAAGAGTGCCCAATGATTTTATTATAGTGTTTGAGGACGGAACCCCAAGAGTTATAGCATATAATATATCGCCTTTAACAGTAAAACGTATATCCTGTGCCGTAAAGGGATTTTTCTGATCAGCAAAGCTGCCGCTGGAAGATTCAGTAGGGCCTTCCCCAAATATCTTCCATGGTCTTGTACCATATATAGCTTCCCCATTTATATCAAGCCATTTACCAGTTCCCAATAAAGTCTCTGTCTCATCATTTGTGATCGTTCCGTCAGAACGTGGACCGATATTCAATAACAGGTTACCGTTCTTACTTACAATATCGGCCAGGTTAGTAATTACATATTGTGCCGTTTTGAAAGTATTACCGGCAGCATACCCCCATGAATTATTACCGATAGCATCATCAGTTTGCCAGGGAAGTTTTCTTATACCGGCCAGCTTTCCACGTTCTACATCCAGCACGGCTGCTTCATCAGGAAAAGAAATATTTTTATAATTAATTACAACTCCTTTGTTCCATTCCTGTCCTTTATTATAATAAAACGAAGCAAATGACTTACGGTATGGATCCATAGCCGGCTGTTCAATCCACCAGTCAAACCAAAATAATTGCGGCTGATAATTATTCACCAACTCTGTGTTACGCAGCAACCAGTCATTCATATATTCAGGAGAAGGTGTTTCATTCTCTTCTCTTGCCGGGCCGTATAAATCAAAATACTGCGGATCCTGAACATCTGAATTAAACTTTCGACCTCCATTCATAAAAAACCAATGTTCAATCCTATGAGAAGACAAACCAAAAATTAATCCTTGCTTGCGGATTTCTGTTGCCAGTTCGCCAATTACATCCCGCTTAGGACCCATTTCAAAAGCATTCCATTTTGATAAGGCAGTTTTGTACATAGAAAATCCATCATGATGTTCTGCCACAGGGACTACATATTTTGCTCCTGCTTTTTTAAAAAGGTCCACCCATTTTGCAGGATCAAATTTTTCTGCTTTAAACAGGGGTATAAAATCTTTGTAGCCGAATTTATCCTGCGGTCCATAAGTTTCTATATGATGTTTAAATTCTTTTGAGTCCTTCTGATACATTTGCCTTGGATACCATTCAGACCCGAATGCCGGAACTGAATAGACGCCCCAGTGAATAAAGATGCCGAACTTGGCATCTCTGAACCATTCGGGGGTTTGGTATTTTTTTAATGACTCCCAGTTAGCCTGGTATCTATCCTGTGCATTGGTAAGCATACTTATTGCAAAAGAAAATAGCAGTACTTCTAAAAACAATAGAAACTTTTTCATACAACTTTTATTTTTTAGTATATACACTAAAATTATTGAAAACCCTTTAGTGTCGATTTCAAGAGAGCTGAGTTTTATAATTGTGGGTCAGTCGATAAACAAAACATGAAAAATACAATACCCTATTTTTTCAGATAGACCTTCTTCCCGCTTTTTGCAGATTTTTTTGCAGCCTCCAGTATTTCCACAACAATCATATTGTTTTGCAGAGAAGAAAGATCAGTTGGTTTAACAGTAACCTCTCCACGTATCACTGCAGCTAAATAAGCAAATGGATCATTGTAAGGTGGCTTAGGTGAAGGAACGGCATTGTATTCCTCTTTTTTTTCTGAAGATGATCTTATTTTAAGACCATTACGATCGGCAATCATATAACCATGCTGCCCGTATATCTCCATATCTTTTCTACCAAATGGCCAGTTCCATGATGCCTGGATAATTCCCTGCGATTTTGGATAGGTTACTATTATGGTTGCCTCATCATCCACCTTTGGATAAATTTCCGGTTTGATCTGTTGCATAACAGCAAAAACTGAAATTGGTTTTTCACCTTTCATCAGCCAGGTAAGAAGATTAGCACCGTAACATCCAAAATCTATTACTGCACCGCCGCCATTTTTTACAGGATCTGTCAGCCAATCAAAGAATTCTTTACTCACACCAATTTCTTTCGGGCCCTGGTGACCGTCATGCACCACAATCTTTCGAATGTCTCCTATTGAATCAAGCATTTCAAAAGCTTTATGATTACTGCCATACCAGGTAGTTTCATAATTAGTGAGTAACTGAATGCCGTACTTCTTTACCAGTGCCTGCATTTGCCTGGCATGATTTACACTTACAGCAAGTGGTTTCTCCACCATCACATTAATTTTTCTTGGGGCGCAGGCTTTTACTACTTCAAGATGTTCATCAATGCTGTTAAATGCACAGACAGCATCCGGTTTGCATTTATCAAGCATTTCTTCAAGAGAAGAAAACAATAATGTAAGAGGCAGGTTATATTTCTTCAGATATCGTTCAGCCAATTCACGATTGGATTCAGCAATACCCGCAATTTCAATATCACCATCATGTGTTCTTGCCAATAATCCATTTACATGGTCGTGAGTTAGCCCTGCAATACCGATCCGTAACGGCTTTGCCTGTTGATCAAACCCAGATATTGCCAATGAAAAAAATAGTGTTAATAAAAATAATCTGATCTGCATAAGAGAACAAATTACTGAAAAGAATGGTATGTTGATGCAGATCCGAAGTCTCCCCATCCCGATCCCGCTTGATGCGGTACCAACAACACACAATGACTAAAGTCCTCCTAAATCCTCCAGAAGGAAGGAATAAAAACAAGAATCACTACTTCGATATTTTTACTGCTACGTTCGCAACGTTATTAGAATAATCACTTTCCTTTAAAAGTTTCTCAGGATTGATGGAAACTCTTAATCTATAATTGCCCGTGGCAATACCGGTTATATCCAGCCATTGACAATCCAGGTAACTGCCATAAACATCCTGCCAACCCACGGTTATACCCTGGTATGAACAGGTGAACTTAGCTGGCCCTGGATTAGAATAATACTTAGCAAAATCTTCAAGGCAGAAGGCCTGCTTGCGACCGGTTAAAATTGTTTTACCTGATGCATCTAATAATTCGTAAAGTGCATAACCACTAAAATGATAATGCTTATGGCAGGGACTATATTCAAAAATCGGGTTCCCGTTTACATCTTTAGGATTAGTTGTTGGGTCGCCAAGGATTAAATCAGCTGTACCTATATTAGGAGTAGCTACATCAAAACGCAACAGTTTACGTTTACCAGTTCCCGTTACACAGCTTTCTATCACCGCACAGTCTGTTGATTTAAAAACAGCGGTCTTCACTACAGCACTGGAAGCAAGGCGTGCCGCATCAATAGTAAGATCAGGTAATAATGGAACCACCTCTGCAAGTATTGAACCTGTTTTTGCAGATGCTGAAATATCCTGTTTGCCAATAGCAGGCTTGTCCGTCTGCTCTTTCTGACAAGAGTTGAAGAGCAATACAGTAAAAATTACTGTAATTACAATGAGCAATATCTTTTTCATAATAAATCATTTTTATGTTTATAAAACAGCGATTACGAAATTAAATGATTTATCAAAGGAATGAATGGAAGAAGAAGATTCTCCGTAGGTATATATAATCAAAGAATGAATATACAATTTTAATTTTAACAATAAAAAGACAATAATAATTCCAATGCTCCAGGTAATTTTCCGATACTGTTTGCTGCTATGAGCATCCTATTATTGTAAAATTCATTTTTTGATTTGAAGAACAGGAAGATTCTGGACAACTGGGATACCTGATGAAAATCATATATTATTTATTGATGGATTGTTACATTCGTTTGTGAAAACGGCAAAATATAATTTACCGCTTCACAATTTGACATGAAAGAAGAAATTGGTATATCACAGAAAGATCGTTCTTTAAAACAACTTCGCCTGGCTGCAAGGATTACGGCAACAGTCTGGACATTATTTTGTCTTTATATGTTTGTTGGATATATGATGGAAGATATCCAACGGAATAAAGGGGTTCTTACCTCGTCAACAGACTGGCTTGCTGTTGCTACGGTTGTTTCTTTATTTATTGGATTTATAGGGCTTATCATTGCATACTGGCGGGAAGGAATTGGCGCATTGATTTCACTAATAGGATTTCTATTAGGTGCCCTGTTTCTTATAATCGATCCCAAACTGACTTTCAGTTTTATTTACTTCATTATTTTATTGCCAACAATTTTGTATTTCATCTATTGGAATGAAAAAAGAAAGATAGTACATCCCATCGTATAAACTTCAGGACAGAGCTTCACTTTATTTTGTTTGTTCGTTGCGTGGGGCCACAACCGGGAGATTAAATAAATTAATCACTTCTTCCTGGTGACATTTTAATTGTCTCGTTTCCCGATGTGCCATAGTATCCCGGACCATCAGGCCCATTTTCTGACCAATTGATACTGGGGCTTACCCTGAAATTCTCCCCGGTTTTGGGATTATGACAATATTCTGTTCCCAACTGGGGGTTATATCCATAATCATCCTTTTTATCTTTTGAAGTAGAAGATTTTAATGAAGCTCTCTTTGGCAAAGATGGGCTTTCATGAGGCACGTAAATGGTATTACATGAAATTGAAGCCGCTACTCCAGCAACGAGTTCTCCTTTTTGATCCCACAAATTACTTTTTGTTAAAGCAAAACGTACGGCTTCAATATAATTAAAGTTAATGTTGTCACCCGGGAATATTTTATACAATACCACACCTTTGCAAGAACCACCCAGGACAGATCGAAGCCGATAGTCATTTATCTGTTCATCTATTTCATTAGTAAAACTAAGAAATGCATTTTCTGAAAAAACACCGGCAAGAATTAATGAACCCATCCTTAAAACAGACCGCTCCGGGTTAATATTGTATAACTCAGGATCATAATAAATAGCCATATTGGAATTGATCGCTGTAATACCCCAACCGGCATACATCGTACGATTGGCATCATAAAGATCAATAGCGCTTCCCTCGTTATTAGTATTGGATAACCAGTCTGCCGGTATTGATTGTTTACAATTTCCTACAGTTTTTGTTTCAATTTTAAATGCTGTCTGTGCATTGACTATTTTTAAATTAGATACCTGAGTTTCGCATGAATTGACCAACAATAAAAAGAACAGTGAAAAAAGTAAATAAACTTTTTTAAAACTAAGATATGCTTTCATGATGCAAGAATTTTAATAATTATAAAAAATACCAAAACAAATTAAACATGTATAAAAAGCGGGCAGTAGAATTTAAAAATCAGAAATAAAAGCCATGAATTTTCTTTTCCCTGTTTTATAGTCATAAATTAAAATCACATAAAAAATACGAATCAGTATTGAGAATTAAACTGATATTGACCCAAACAAAAAAAGATTGTTTTCTTTTCTGTTTTAGATTTATTGCCAGCTCGTATACGTTTGTTTTCCAGCTCCTTTGGAACTGATGCCCGCCTGACC